>CASBQF010000336.1 GCA_949127775.1 Oscillatoriales cyanobacterium PMM_0080 | reverse complement strand
ATGGCCGAAATAACTAAAGAAGAAATGCGCGAACGGCTGGGAAATATCGACCAGATCCGGGATATAATTTTCGGAGCGCAGCTTAGAGAATACGACAATCGCTTCGATAAAATAGATTCCGACTTGTCGATGATGCAGCAAGATACGCAAGCTCGCATCGAACAGGTGAAATCAGTTCTCTCAGCAGAAATGAAGGCGGCAGTTGATTCTTTTGAAAAGAAAGTTAAATCGCTCACCTTAAATACGCAAGAAGAAAGTGCCGACCTCCGGCAACAAATCGATCGCGTTAATCGCAAATTCTCCAGCAGCATAGAAGCCCTGGACGAAGCCATCGATAATCAAACCAGTTCGATTCGCGACGAACTCTCGCAAAACAGAGAGAGACTCTCCGAAGAAACTCGCACTCTCAAAACACAGGTTTTTGAAGAACTCGATCGGCGCTTTTCCATGCTCAGAGATGTTAAAGTTTCTAGAGACGACATGGCAGAAATTCTGTTTGAACTTGGTATGAGGCTAAAAGGAACAGAATTTGTTCCTGAACTTAAAGGGGTTGCTGATAAGTCAAATAACGAATTTCTGTTGCCGGAGCGCCACCATCACGGATAATAACGCATGGCTTTACCGAAAGAAAATCCAGCCGGTGAAAATCAGCTAGAGGGTTTTGTTTCTCAACCTGACGAGTCCGCTGCCAACGCAGCAACCCAGCTAGAACCCTTCCTAAATCTGTTAGTCGAACTCAAAATTATTGCTGGTTCAAAACAGCGAAATCCAGAGCCAGAACCTAACAGCACCATCGAAAACGGTCAAGCTGGGGCCCTCGGTGGGTTGATGGATTTGTTAGGTATTTCTGAGCAAGAGCAACAGGAAATTGCAGCGAGTGTATCAGAAACTGGCGATCGCCAACCGGAGTCTACTAATGCCCCGGTTGTTCCAGACGATCGCCTCCTTTTGCTATTCCCTACTCACAAACTCAACAATTCAGAACTGGAAAGAAACTATTCCTCAGCTAAAACCATCGATATTTCAGCAGATGTTTCGGATGTTCAGATAGAATCACCGCCCGTACAGGAATTGCCTAACTTAACAATTCCCAATTCTGGGCAGTACGTACCAGCAGAAGAGTCCGAGGAGATAGAGACGCCACCCTCCACAGGTAATCCAGATGCCGCATTTCCCACACTTGCGGCGCCCTCCGAAAAAAAATATTTAGATGCGGTGGTTGCTTCACTGCAATCGATACCGCAGTTGCAAGAACCGCCGACACCGATATCGCAGCCAGCAGAAATATTAGACCAAATTAAACAGGATATAAATGAAGCCGATAACGCGATGGAAAGGCTGCAAAATCTAATTTTTGGCTCGCAAATGTCGGATATCGAGCAAGTGAAAATTCTGCTAGCCGAAAACGATTTGCCCGGGGTACGCAACCTGATGGCAAGCATTAATGATAAATTAGGAAAACTGGAACACCAAATCTACGATCCCCAAGAATTGATCGCGCTGATGCTGCCTTGGATCGCTGAAATTCTCAGCCGCAAAATATCTGATTCTAGAGAAGAAGTTGTTAACGCGATCGGACCGATTATTGACGAAGTGATTCGCGCAAAAACTCTCGAAAACAAGTCGGCAATGAGTTCGGCAATCGCTGAATTGCTGCCCGATGCACTTGCTCAACAAATTGTCAATTCACCAGAGGATATTGCTAAGGCGATCGCCCCAGAAATCGGTTTGGCAATTAAAGAGCAAATTCGCCTTGACAAAGAGTCGATCGCCCAAGCCCTCGCCCCAGAGATGGGCAAAGCGATTACAGCCCAAATCAGACTCGAACGCGACTCGATGGTGGATGCCCTCTATCCCGTCATTGGCAGTACGATCGCCAAATACATGGCAGAAGCGATTAAAACTATCAACGAAAAAGTTTCAAATAGCTTAAGCATAGAAGGAGTTGGACGCAAAATTCGCTCCCAAGTGCAAGGAGTCTCCGAAGCTGAATTAATCCTCAGAGAATCAATGCCTTTTACCGTGCAGGCAATATTCTTAATTCACAAAGCCTCGGGGTTGGTGATTTCCGAAGCTCAACACCCAAGCGAGTACCAGTTAGAATCGGAAATGGTAGCAGGAATGCTGACAGCTATTGGCAGCTTTGTTAACGAGTGCATCGTGCAGCCAGGAGAAATTTCTGAACTCAATCAAATCGAATATGGCGACTCCAAGATTATGCTGGAAATCGCAGGATACTGTTACTTGGCCGTCGTTACAAAAGGAGAAACGCCCGCACCGTTCATCAAAAAAATGCGGGAAACCGTCAGCATTATTATCATTAATTACGGCAAATCAATCAATCAATTTGACGGCAATCCCCGTACCATATCAGACGACTTACACCCGCTTTTAGAAAGTTTATTCGAGACATTCACCAAAGAAAAGGAAAAAACTAACAAGCCCCCGATCGCCCTAGCAGCGATCGGTTTAGCCGCCCTGAGCTTAATCTTAGTACCTTGGGGCATTTATCAGTACCGCAGCAGCATCGACCGCCGCGTCGAAGCCAATGCCGTCGCAGCCTTAGCCTCGACTCCAGAATTAGCAGTTTACCGCTTAGATGTTAATGCCGATGGCAAAACTTTAAAGCTAACCGGAAAGTTGCCAAATCAAGAATTGCGGACGAAAGCCGCAAAAATAGTCGCATCAACTGCACCAAAATTGCAACTAGATAATAAAATTGTCGCTGTAGATGTCCCGCCAGATCCAGTTTTGACGGCGGCAGAGGTGCAGCGGATTACCGTTGTTTTGAACCAGACGGAGGGCGTTGCTATTTCTAGTCGGTATGGCGATCGCAAAGTTACAGTAGAGGGCACAGTCATGGATGATGCAGACTCACAGAAAATTGCTCAGTCCCTCAAGCAAATTCCCGGCGTTGAGTCCGTCGTCAGCACTGTTAAACTAGATCCGCTCAAGATTGCAACCCGCATCTACTTCGAGCAAGGAACGACAACATTAGACTCAGCATCAGCAGAGATCATCGCCAGTGTTAAAAATTTCATGGATCAATATCCTCAAAAACATATTAAGATAATCGGGCACAGCGATCGAACTGGGGAACTTGTGATCAATCAACGGTTGTCGCTCCAGCGTGCCGCAGCAGTGCGAGATGCTTTGGTGCGACAAGGTGCCGATCCGAAGCGCCTTCTAGCAGTTGTCAGCCAAAATCCTCCCCCCGGCGTGGAGCCCAATCAACCGCTACTTTTGAGCAGATGCGTGCTATTTGAACCCATAACTAAGATTGTAAACAGCAAATAATTATGTCAGTTACTATATCTAAAAAAATGTGCATGATCGGCGACTTTGGCGTTGGCAAAACCAGCCTAATCCGCCGTTTTGTCGATCAACAATTCAGCGACGAGTACCTCTCGACAGTCGGAGTAAAAATTTCCCGCAAAAGCATAATATTAGAAAACACAAAACAGGAAGAAGTTGTCACAGCGCAGTTGCTAATTTGGGACTTAGAAGGACACACAAAATTCAAAGGAATCGCACCGACTTACTTACAGGGAGCTAGCGGCGTTTTAATCGTTGCCGATGTCAGCCGCTCCGAAACAGTTGAGCGAATTTCCGAACACGTTAAGCTTTTTTCTTCAGTCAATCCCAAAGGGTCAATTATCATCGCTTTAAACAAAGTAGACTTGATTGACGAGGAAAAATTGGCACTGCTAGTAGAAATCTCTCACTCAATAGGTCAAGACAAAGTAATAGCAGTTTATACCACATCTGCTAAAACAGGCAAAGACGTTGACGAAATCTTCCAAAAACTAGCTTACACAATGGTAGAACAAGTATGAACCCACTTTTTCAGAAGCTTTTGGGCCCGCGACAAACAGAGTATCTGGTAGTAAATCACAATTTCATCATTCAAGAAATCTCCGCCGAAGTGCAGGATTATGCCGATACTCCGGGCGATGCGATCCCCGGTGCAGATGCTCGCATCAGTTTTCCCGAACTGATTGGGATTGAAAATATCCTCATGTCGATCATTATGGGACGGCGGCCAAGTTTTGAACTCAAAGGTATCGCTCGGTTTGCCGACAACAACCGCCCTTTATACTTTGATCTGTTGGCGATAGAGCATGAAAACGAACAAGATATGGCAAGTAATTTGCTAATTTTGATTGAAGATGCCACAGAAAAAATGGTGATGAAGCAATCGTTGATGCAGAGAGCCAATGAAGCTAATCTTTTGGTGAGCGCCTTAGCCGCTTCCAAAGATTATATAGATAAAGTTATTCGCTCGATGGGCGATGCTCTGTTGGTGACAACAACATTAGGAATTATCAAAACAGTCAATCAATCGGCCCAATGGTTATTTGGGTACAGCGAAGTAGAATTGCTCGACCATCCCCTCTCCAAAATAGTAGTCGAAGAAACCTTACTTTACCAAGCTCGCCACCGCTATATTTTATCTCAAAAAGAGCTGCTCAGAGAACTGGAAGTAGTCTGCACTACTAAAGCAGGAGAAGAAATTTGGGTAGAATTTTCCTGTTCGGTAGTTCAGACAGAATTAGAAGGACTTTACGATTTCATCTATATCGGGAGGGACATCACAGAACGCAAGCAAGAAGAACTAGAAATTCGCCGCTCTTTGGCAAAAGAGCAAGAACTCAGACAGATAAAATCTCGTTTTTTCTCGATGCTGGCTCACGAATTCGGTAATCCTTTAAATACCGTATTATTTGCTACTCAAATCCTTCAAGAATACGGCGACGAAATCACCAACGAGGAAAAACAAGAATATCTCGAACACGTTAAATCAGCATCTAAACACATGGCTCAGCTATTAGACGACGTGCGGTTGCTCAGCAGCGCCGAAGCCGGCAAACTCCAATTCAATCCCGCACCCGTTGACTTACCAAAATTTTGCAGCGAGTTAGTAGAATCCATTAAAATTAGTTACGGGAAAAATCATAAAATTAACTTTAATTGCCGAAAAGCTATTTCGTCGGCAAAAAAACCCGCTCTGGAGTCGGAGAAAATAGAATACTCGCCCGCACTGGATGCCAAATTGCTGCGGCACATCTTGACAAATTTGCTTTCTAATGCTGTCAAATATTCGCCGATCGACAGTTACATCGATTTTGAATTAAATTGTCATAATGAAGAAGCCATATTTAAAATTAAAGATGCAGGCATTGGTATTCCCCTAGAAGACCAAGAACAACTGTTTGAATCTTATTACCGAGCCCAAAATGTGGGAAAAGTACCCGGTACAGGACTGGGTTTATCCATAGTTAAACAGTGTGTAGACTTGCACGGAGGTCAAATCGAATTTGCCAGCGAGACAGGGTTAGGTACTACCTTTATAGTCACAATTCCCTTTTACAAACAGAGGTAATACCATTTGGGAATGGGGAATTGGGAATGGGGCATAGGCCTCCGTGGGCATAGGCCTCCGTGGGCATAGGGCATACCTCACCATGCTTGAGAACCGCTATAGATTTGAGATTATTCGACTTCGCGAACGAACAAGTTTGAGATTTTATATTTGGGAATGACCCCGCCCAAAAATGGGTACGGTGCCATGTCCGCGAGCTTGGCTGGTCGAGTTCAAAATTTTAGACAAAAGTTCAAGCTGCCAGATTCATCAAGGCGAGTAAATCGCAAATCGAAAAATGACTAATAACTAATGACGAATGACGAATGACGAATGACGAATGACGAATGACGAATAGAGGGCGCGTTTACTACTAAAAATCCAACATGAAAACCCTGTTAAAAAAACTGTTGGTTCCCCACCACTTGGAGTACCTAGCACTGGATAGAGACTTTTTAATCCAAGAGACATCTCTCCAAGTACAGCGATTTGCCGACTGTGGCGAGGAAGTAGTAGCCGGAAACGATGTCCGCATTCCCTTTCCCGAATTGGTGGGAACTGAAGAAATTTTAATCGATATTTTTGAAGGGCGGTTGCCAAATTTTGAGTTAAAATCGATGACGCGGGTATTAGAAAATGGCTCGCGCCTTTATTTTGATATGTATATCGTCGAGTTTAGCAATGACGATAATTGTCACAGATTAATTGTATTTTTTGAAGACGTAACCGACAGGATGGGTTTGGAACAAACTCTAGTCCAAGCTACCAATGAAATGAATATTTTATTGAGTACCTTAGCCGCTACTAATAATTATGTTGAAAAAATCATTACTTCAATGGCTGAAGTTTTATTGGTAACAACATCATCGGGAAAAATTAAAAAAGTGAATCAAGCGGCTCAAGATTTGTTCGGTTACAGCGAATCAGAATTAGTCGGCCAGCAAATAGACACTCTTGCTGCTGTTGGCGAATCTTTGCAAGCAGTCAGCCAAGAGCCGCCTCAACTATCTCAAACTAACACCGAAGTAATTTGCACGGCAAAAACTGGAGAAAAGCTCACAGTTTCCTTTTCCTGTACCGCAATTCCGAGTGAAATTCAAGGGATTTCTGCATTTTTGACCGCCGTTCAAGATTTTGTGTACATCGGCCGCGATGTTACAGACAAACAGCGCGCCCGCAAGCGAAAAATAGCTCAGTACGTCACTACTCGCATCCTATCGGCATCCGAAACAATCAAAAAAGCTCTAGCAGCAATTCTCCCCGTAATTTGTGACAGCTTGGGATGGGATACCGCCGAGCTTTGGATGTCAGAATCTGGGGAAAAACTGCTGTCAGGAAGTAATAGAATAACTGCGATTTCCGACCCAAATTTGCTCAGATGCGTCGCCAGTTGGACAAAACGCTCAGTTTCTATCCCCAAATTTGCCGAATTTGTAGAACTAATGACTTGTGCCATCGGAGAAGGATTGCCCGGTTTAGTTTGGGCTAGCGGTTCCCCTCAGTGGATTGCAGATATCACAGAAAGTGATAGTTTTATGCGACGAGAAATCGCCGCCCAAGAAGGACTACACGGAGCTTTTGGTTTCCCAATTTTGGGTGACTACGAGCAGGAAAACTCTGCAAGGTCTGTGTTGGGAGTGATGATCTTTTTTAGCCGCGAAGTGCAGTGTTTTGATGAAGAATTGCTCCAGACAATGGCAACAATCGGCAGCCAACTCGGTCAATTTATCAAGCGCAAGCAAACCGAAATAGCTTTGCGGGAAAGCGAAGAACAACTGCGAGATTTATTTGAAAATGCTACTGACTTAATTCAAAGTATTGGAGCCGATGGTCATTTTTTGTATGTAAATCGAGCTTGGCGAGAAACTCTGGGCTACAGCGAAGCAGAAATTGCTGAAATGACTGTTTTTGACATCATTCATCCCAACAGTTCCCCAGAATCTCTAGATATATTATATCAAGCTATTACCAAAAAAACCGTAAATGAAAATACATTTTATCCAGACTATATTCAAGCAATATTTATTACTAAAAATAACGAACAAATTTTGCTGGAAGGCAGCATAAGCTGTAAATTTTCGGAAGGTTCCCTAGTAGCGATTCGCGCTATTTTGCGAGACATTACTGCTCGACAAGTCGCTGAAGACGCGCTAGCAAAATCTGTGTCACTGCTGCAAGCAACCTTTGATTCTACTGCTGACGGTATTTTGGCTATTGACAGGAACGGGAAAATAGTCACTTTTAATCGAGAATTTGTAGAAATGTGGGACATCCCTAACGAAGTGATGGCACTGCGAGACGATGCTACGACGATCGCCTTTATGCAGAACCAAATCAAAGACCCTCAAGCATTCCAAGAGAGAATAGAATCGCTGTACGAGCAGCCTGAAGCCGAAAGTTTCGATTTGTTGGAATTTCAAGACGGCAGATGTTTTGAACGCTATTCGGAACCACAGCGGCTGGGAGATAAAATTATTGGCAGAGTCTGGAGTTACCACGACATTACGGAACGCAAGCAAGCAGAAGATGCCCTCCGGGAAGAACAGGAAAAATCAGAAAAGCTGCTGTTAAATATCTTGCCCAAGGCAATAGCAGAACGGCTCAAGCAAAACGAAACGACTATTGCGGAATCTTTTCCTGAAGTGACTGTTTTGTTTGCAGATATTGTGGGTTTTACACACCTGGCTACTGTCATGCCGCCGATCGACCTCGTGGAGCTCCTGAATAAGATTTTCTCAGGATTCGACCTGTTGTGCGATCGCCACGGGCTAGAGAAAATCAAGACCATCGGCGATGCATACATGGTGGTAGGAGGGCTGCCCCATCCCCGGGCAGACCATGCAGAGGCGATCGCCCAAATGGCTCTGGATATGCAAACAGAAATGGCTCGGTTTAATGCTAATAATAAGAAATATTTTAGCATCCGTATCGGCATCCACAGCGGCCCGGTCGTTGCCGGAGTAATTGGTATCAAAAAGTTTATTTACGATTTGTGGGGCGACACGGTAAATATTGCTTCCCGGATGGAATCTCACGGTTTGTCTTGGCGGATTCAAGTCAGCGAAGCTACTCATAAGTTATTAGAACACAAATATTTGTTTCAGGAGCGGGGAATTATTAATATTAAAGGTAAAGGGGGAATGACAACTTATTTGTTGATTGGTAAAAAATAAAGTAGTTGTTAGTTATCAGTTGTGGGTGGTGAGTTGTTAGTTGTTAAGGGTGCATCTCATTTATGCAAATATATTGGTAGGGCGAAGCATGACCGCAGTAGATATCTGGTTCTCACTAATAAATCGTCTGCGGTCATGCTTCCCCCTTGCACTCGCCCTGATGCACCCGTTGTTAAGCATTTAAATATACAATTTAAATGTGCGACAGCTTATTACTTAGTAATGAGCTAAAATTGTAAAAAAATATTCAGACTTGAGATCAATGAATTTATTTGTTTCATCGCCCTTAATTCTCCTGGCACTAACCACAGTAGGCATCGCCTTATATCTGCTGACACCTCGCAGTTATGAATCCTCTAACTCCGTAGCCAACTCCTACGACGAATGGACTGAAGACGGTATTTTGGAGTTTTACTGGGGTGAACATATCCACTTAGGCCATTATGGT
>CASBQF010000335.1 GCA_949127775.1 Oscillatoriales cyanobacterium PMM_0080 | reverse complement strand
TAACACCTGGAGATACTGTTTATGTGATCGGTGTTGACAGCATCACTTTGTTAGTTTCCCTCGTTCCCGCAGACTAAATGAGAAAGTAATCTAAACCTTTTCACGCTTAGAACCCCGACTTTTTAAAGAAGTCGGGGTTCTTGCTATTCTGTTTATTAGAAATTAGGACACGGCAGAAATTAGGACACGGCAGTGCCGTGTCCCTACAATGAAATGGCATTATTGAGTGATTGTTTGTTGAGTCGATCGCCGATTTGGGATTCGCTACTTTCTGGACTGACTGCTGCTGTTTCTGATGCTTTGGCGATCGGCGGTAATGGTTCGAGCAGTTTCGATTGAGCTTCCTGAATTGCTGGGTAATTTGCAGCCCAGAGTGAAAGCGCTTCTGCAAGGACATCGCTGTCATCGGACAAAGGTTCAATTAACTGTGCTAGTTCAGTTAATTGTGCGGCCGAAAAGAGCGATCGCTGCTGAGTTAATAGTTCGATCAACGAGTCGATATTTTGTTCAGAGACTGACATTGATTCGCGTTGGATTTTGTGAATTGTTTGCCGCACAAATTCTACAGACAAATCTAATAATTGTGCGATCGTCTCTAAATTCATTCCAAACGCGATCATCCGACGAATGGCTTCTAACTTCGCCTGCTGGCCACCTTGTTCGAGTCCTTGTTCGAGTCCTTCTTCCAAACCTTCTTGCTTGACTTCCTGATAAAATCGAGTTTGTCTGAGTTCGCTTAAATTCAACATGGTGGCAATTTCCTCGCGGCTTTTTTGGGGGAGTTTGTAGACAATAATTGTTTCGATGAGGCTGATTAAATCACGTAAAACGGTGGGATCGGACAACTGCTGTCGGGCCATTGCGATCGACTGCCGTGCTTGCTCTGCGGCTGTCTCTGCTGGCTCGATTACCAGTTTAACAATTTTGACTCCCAGCGATCGATCGGCGGCTTCTGGCAATTCATCGAGGTAAATCCGTTGCACCCGCTGACTGGTTAAGAGTTCCTGAAATTGGAGCATCTGTTCGTGTTCGATGCGGCGGCTGGGATAGATGACAACCACGCGCCAAGGATTAACGGGTTTGTATTGTCGCAGATATAGAAATAGCTCCCCAAAGATGCGGTAGTACAAGTCTGGATCGGGTTGAAACTGAACTTCAGCCAAGTAAAATGGTTTTTCCGGTGCTTCGGTTGTGGGCAGAAATAAGCCATCGATGCGGAATGCGAGTTGTTTGATTTCGCGGGAGGTGAATTCATAGGCGGCGGCTTCGTCTGGAGGGCGATCGATCAGTTCAAAGAAGAAGCTGGGAAATTCTTGAAACAGGCTGTAGAAAATCGTGTCTGTTTTCATGCGTTGTCGATGGGAATCGAAGATAGATATTATACCATGCCAATAGAGAACTATGGGGTGCATCTCAGTTTGGCAAATATATCTGTAGGGGCGAAGCATGACCTCTGTAAATATGAGATTATAACTAATAACTTATATGCGGTCATGCTTCGCCCTCTTCAAAAGTGAGATGCACCCTAACTATGATACAAGAACCAATTTTTGAAGAAAGCAATGGTAATGTATTTTCTGACCTTGGATTGGCAGATGCTGATGAACTTTTTGCGCGAGGTAAAATCGGAATTCAGGTACTTCGCCTGTTAAAACAGCGCAACTTACAACAGCGTGAAATTAGTCAACTTCTTGGTATTCCACAGCCAGAAGTATCTCATTTAATGAACGGAGAGTTTCAACGGTTTAGCGAGGATAAAATACTGATTTTCCTGAAGCGACTCGATACGGAAATTACATGATATCATCTACCAGTACCGTTCCTCCTTCACAAAAATCAATGCTAAGGTGATAGTCTTCTAGAAGTGCTGTCCCGATGAGAGGACGACGACCCATTGCTAAAACTGGAATCACTCGCTGCACTCCATTCCAAAGAATCGTGCCTTGATGAACGTTGGTTACAATGCTGGAGTTGTCAGCCAAATTTGCATTAATTGGTGCAACGTAAGGTAACTGAAGCTCTGCAACTACAGTAGGTGGCAAAGTTAAGAACCCTTCAAAACCTGTATCAATTACACATTCGATTTCTATTTCTGCACATCCCGGAGGGTAGAGAATAATTCTCATGCGTGCTTGCAGCCCAACAACTATTCCATTAATCACAATTCTGTCCTAACTAATGTCCCACCTATTGCGTATACAGCATCATAACCGATGCGCTCTGCCCAAGTGATGGCATTAGGCTGTTTGGCTTGCAGGCGATGACAAGCTGCTAGCAAGTCTTTGTCAATCTCATATTCACCAGTATTGAGATCGATGGCGATGATTTTACCGATATTCTCTGTTGTTTCAATATGGGCACGGATGCGTTGTTGGTAGATATCTTTGCCACACTGAGCGATTGCTTCGCGGCTAAGGGTGGGATGAGTCATAAAAATAAGTTCCTAGCTAAAGTTCCTCGGCTGCTTTCTCTATCCTAATGCAAAATCGCAATTATTAACCAGCTTTAGCGTCAGGAATACAATCTCTTTTTCTCTATGGTAATTTGCACGAGCAGTAATGCGAGGATAGGAATTTATTCGATGCAACAAATGGGCGATCGCTCAATAGTTTGAGAAGCGATCGCACCTACAAATCGCGAGGCTAACTTAACTTTTTCTGCTTGGTGGATTCAACTGGAGTATGAGGAAGCGCTCTCCTCATGATGGCTGCTTCTCGATCGGATTGCTGGCGATCGCGCAAACACCGGGTTGTTCGTTTGTCTTTGTCTGTTTCACTTTCCTCGTCTTTCTGCAATGCAGTCAAAATTTGAAAGCACAGCCGCAGCAGAAAGAGCATAAATCCTGCGTGGGGATTGAGGCAAGTGGCAACGCCAACTACTGCAAACTCGGTTACTTTGAGCCATTTTTTCTTATTTGAAATCTTCATGTTGGTCATCTTTGTTGAAACTCTCAACAATCTGCCAAATGCAAGCTAGGAGGCTGGTTTTAGATACGATCGCCTACCGCTCAGGTTATGTACAAGTTTGTCCAAGTTACGATCGCGTCGCTATAATTGAAGAAACCTGAAACCACTACATGACGGAACCTAGCGGACGATCTCTCACACTATCGCCAACTCAACTGAAAAACGCGGACATCGCATTAGCAAAATTTGGTAGCAAATCCGATTTGGCGGCTCAATTGGAGATGTCGCGTAACACCATCAACAAATTTTTCAAAGGTGAACCTGTTCAGCGCAAGCAGTTTCTTTGCATCTGCAAAAAGCTCAAACTGAAATGGGAACCCGACGATGAACAGGTTCAGGAGAAAGGTAAACCACCAAATTCGCTGTCAGATCCGCCTCTGGAGAGCCTGAAAGATGATATTGATGCGTTAGTTCAGCAGGTACGATCGCGCCTCCACGATGACATTCAACGCTTGCACGGCACCATGCCGCTTTGGGGGATCGATCGTTGTGTGCCTTTGGGTGACTTGTTTGTGGATGTCAATATTCTGGAGGAACTGAGTAGTAGTCGTAAGTCGGAACTAGATGACTTGTGGCAGGATTTCAGCAACAATCCCAGCTATCGCAGTTTAGATCGCATTGGCTTGGGCATGGAACGGCAACGGGTGTCAGGCTTATATGTGCTGGCGAAGAATACAAACCTGATGGTGGTGGGCAAACCGGGTTCGGGAAAGACCACGTATTTGCAGCGAGTGGTGATGGAGTGCAACGCAGGGAATTTACAAGCGCACCGGATTCCGGTTTTGATTAGGCTGCGGGATTTTGTGAGGGATGGACGTGAGGTGGTCTATGCGCTGAAGCCTTATCTAGAGAAGTGTTGGCAATTATCAGATGCAGAAAGCCTACTCAAGCAAGGTCGGGTGATACTTCTGCTGGATGGGCTGGATGAGTTGACCGGAGAGGATGGAAAAAAGATTACCGAGGAAATTAAGAAGTTTGCTCGTGACTATCCGCAGGTACAAGTAATTGTGACGTGTCGAACGCAAAGTTTTACAGGGGAAATGGACTGGAAATCTCTAAACTTTGAGTTTGTGGAAGTGGCCGATTTTAATGAGCCACAGGTGCGATCGTTTGCAGAGCATTGGTTTATGACGGTGATGGGAAATGAGTTGGCGGGAATGGCGAGGGCGGGGAAGTTTCTGGAACAGCTCTTTTTAGAGTCGAATAAGCCGATTCTGGAGTTAGCAATTACGCCGATTTTGCTGAGTTTAACCTGTGTGGTTTTTCACTCAACTGAGAAGTTTTACTCAAAGCGCTCGAAGTTGTATGAAGAGGGTTTGGAGTTGCTACTGGAGCGGTGGGATAAGTCGCGAGAGATTGAGCGAGATGAGATTTATCGAGATTTGTCGGTGGAGCGAAAGTTAGATTTATTGAGCTATCTGGCAGTGAAGAAGTTTGAGCAGACGCAGTATGTATTGTTTGAGCAGACGGAGATTGAGGGATATATTGCGGAGTTTTTAGGGATTGGCCAGCGGGATAGTCGGGTGGTGTTGAAGGCTATGGAGGCGCAGCATGGGTTGTTGATTGAGCGAAGTCAGAAGGTTTGGTCATTTTCACACCTGACATTTCAAGAGTATTTGGTAGCAAAAGCAATGATTAATAGTCCTGATTTTCCTAACATAAGAACTATAAAAAGCAGTGTTTTGGAGTATATAACTATAGAAAATTGGCGCGAGGTATTCTACATGATGTCAGAAGCTTTAGAGCGCTCTGATTCACTACTCTTAAGTATGAAGGACTTTGCTGATTCATTATTAGCAAATGATCCTAAATTGCAAGATATTCTCATTTGGTTGAATAACAAATCCAAATCTATAAACTCATCTCATCAGCAAAATGCTATTCGGGCTCTTTATCTAGCTCGCGTCCTCAATTCCGTGCCGAATATAGCCTCATTAGTTAAAGATCCATTTAGTAAATTTCGTACTCTATCTAAAGCATTAGATTGGAAAATTTCTGATAGTGATGAAATTGACCTCATAATTGACAGATTGATGTATTATCTTATAGAAACAGTTACGTTTTTAGAAAGAATAGAAGAAACCATCAGGCGTATAAAAATGTTAGCAGCATTAGAAGTAAATACAGAATTTCGTTTAACACTGTTATCTATAGTAAATATTTTACATTTTAGAGGTAAAGATTACCGGGTCTTAAAAACTCTTCATAATATTGCAATTGAATACCGGAATATTGGGCATAGATGGGTATTAAGTGACACGCAAAAGGATTTATTCTGTCAATATTACAAAGCTAATGATATTCTCCTTTACTGTCTTATGAGTCAGTGTAATATTGACACTAATGTTCGTGAAACAATCAAAAAAACATTGTTGTTGTCCATTGATGAAATTGCACAGTATCAACAATAAAACAATCAAATTAGACCTAAATAATCAGTAAATACCGATTTTTACACAACAACTATGTTGTACTCTTCCTTGTTAATAGTTTTGATTTTGTACATAGTTTTCATCACTGTTTTTAAGCACTATATATGGATTTTATAAGTTGATTTGTTAATTGAGTGATCGCCTTTTTTAGCCATACGATCTTTAGTGTGCCTGTGTAATATCGTTTCCGGTTGGATCGGAATGATTTAACCGCAGAGGACGCAGAGAACGCAGAGGGAGACAAGAGAGATGAATAATTCCGATGAAGAGCGGATTTGATATAAGTTCTGTCTTATCTGACTTTCGCAGGGTTTATTTCAATAAACCCTGCCTTGAGTATGCTTAAATAAGTTTAGACACTTACTAACCAGATTTAAACCAGTGAACTTTCAATCAGTCATTGCCACCTTAAACAAATTCTGGAGCGATCGAGGTTGCCTGATCGCCCAATCCTACGACACAGAAAAAGGTGCAGGAACCATGAATCCCCACACCTTTCTCAGAGCAATTGGGCCTGAACCTTGGTCTGTCGCCTACGTCGAACCCTGTCGCCGCCCCACCGACGGACGTTATGGCGAAAATCCCAATCGCTTTCAACATTACTATCAATATCAAGTCTTAATTAAACCATCTCCTCCTAATATCCAAGAAATCTATTTAGACTCGCTGAGAGCATTAGGAATTAAACCAGAAGACCATGACATTCGCTTCGTAGAAGATAACTGGGAATCTCCGACTTTAGGAGCTTGGGGTGTTGGCTGGGAAGTCTGGCTCGATGGCATGGAAATCACTCAATTTACCTATTTTCAACAGTGCGGTAGCATTGATTGTCGCCCGGTTTCGATTGAAATTACCTACGGACTTGAACGTCTGGCAATGTATCTACAAGAAGTCGATGCCATGACCAAAATTCAGTGGACAGATGGCATAACTTACGGCGATGTTTACTTGCAAGGGGAAATAGAACAGTGTACTTATAATTTTGAAGCTTCTAATCCTGAATTGCTGTTTACGCTCTTTGGACTTTACGAACAAGAGGCTGAACAATTGACTAAGAAAGGATTGGTTTTGCCTAGTCTTGATTATGTGTTAAAATGTTCGCATACTTTCAATTTGCTGGATGCTAGAGGTGTGATTTCGGTAACCGAAAGAACTCGGTACATCACCAAAATTCGCAACTTGGCGCGACGGGTTGCTCAGCTTTATTTGGAACAGCGCGAACAGTTGGGTTTTCCATTGGAAAAAGCAGTGAAAGTGTGAGAAGGAAAAGGATCACGACACGGATACACGGATGAATTTAGTTGCGATCGTCCTCGACTCATACCAGTTTTATAGGTCGTTGCATAGAATTCCGATTCCCCCTAACCCCCAGAAC
>CASBQF010000334.1 GCA_949127775.1 Oscillatoriales cyanobacterium PMM_0080 | reverse complement strand
GGATGGGCGTCCCGCCCGTCCATAAAGAACGGGCGGGACGCCCATCCCACAAGAATCATAAAACTGTAAGTTATTTAATTCTCATTCCTAACTAATTTTTAGATGCTACGGACAAACTTATCGAGCCTTTCTAGGGCTTTTTTAATTGTGCCTAAATCGGTGGCGTAAGATAAGCGAATGTGGTCGTCTGCACCAAATGCAATCCCTGGAATAACTGCGACTTGATGCTGTTCTAAGAAAGCATCGCAAAATTGCAGAGAAGTCATTCCAGTTTTGCTGATATTGACAAACATATAGAAAGCACCATCTGGTTTGATGCAGCTAATTCCGGGGATAGCATCGAGCAATTCAAATATTACCTTACGCCGATCGGCAAAAGCTAGTCGCATTTTTTCGACAGACTCTTGGCTGCTTTCCAAAGCTGCGATCGCCCCGTACTGTGCAAAAGTACACACGTTTGAGGTACTGTGACCTTGAATGGTGCTGGTGGCTTTGATTAATTCGGGTGGCCCAGCTAAATAGCCAATGCGCCAGCCTGTCATCGAGTAACCTTTGGCAAAACCGCTGCTAATGATGGTGCGATCGAATATTTCTTTACCCAGGGAACCGATGCTGACGTGTTTGGCGCCGTCATATATAATTTTTTCGTAAATTTCGTCTGAAACGACTAAGATATCTCGATCGACTATCACCTCGGCCAGCGCTTTGATTTCCGCTGGAGTGTACACCATTCCCGTCGGGTTAGAAGGCGAATTCAGCACAAATAACTTGGTTTTGGGAGTAATCGCTGCACTCAGTTGTTCCGGTGTAATTTTATATCCTGTAGAAGCATCTGTCCGTACAATTACGGGCTTGCCGCTGGCGAGTTTGACCATTTCTGGATAGCTCAGCCAATAGGGAGCCGGAATAATTACTTCATCTCCAGGCTCGATCAGAGCCATCATCAGATTGTAGAGCGAATGCTTGCCACCGTTGGTGACAATGATATTTTCCGGTTGATAGTGGAGATTGTTGTCCGATCGGAGTTTGCGGGCGATCGCAGCTTTTAACTGCGGTTCCCCAGCCACAGGGCCGTACTTAGTCTTCCCCGCGTCTAAAGCTTGCTTTGCTGCTGCTTTAATGTGTTCGGGGGTATCAAAGTCGGGTTCTCCCGTACTCAAACTACAGACATCAATCCCTTCTGCCTTCATCGCTTTTGCCTTAGCTGCGATCGCCAAGGTTATAGAAGGAGAAACCTCACCCACTCGTGCTGCCAACTTGATCATTGGATTTTAGATATTATGTTTTTGACTTTAGATCATAGGTTGACAAATCGTGATATTCAACCATGTTGTTATCAAATTATGACATTTGGTTAGCTAGTACGTACAAGATTTAGCAACTAAACAATAAAAATTGAAAAAGCTATTAGTTTTAATTTTAATTTTTTAGTTTTTATTTTTTGCGTTATTATTGTACCATTTTCGATACTTCGTTACCCTTAACGCCGATCGGCTCCTGCTTATGGATCTCAAATCTTTGATTCGCGACATTCCTGATTTCCCCAAGCCGGGAATTATGTTTCGAGACATTACAACTTTGCTCCGCAACCCCCAAGGGCTGAGCTATACCATTGACACTTTAGCCGAAAAATGCTCTGCAATGTCTGCTGACTATATCGTGGGTATGGAATCGCGGGGCTTTATCTTTGGCACACCTTTGGCTTATAAAATGGGAGTGGGCTTTATTCCTGTCCGCAAACCGGGAAAACTGCCTGCGGAAGTTTATTTTGCTGAGTACGAGTTGGAGTACGGTGTCGATCGACTAGAAATGCACAAAGATGCGATGACATCGGGTAGCCGAGTGCTGATTGTGGACGATTTAATCGCCACTGGCGGAACAGCAGCCGCGACGGTTAAGTTGTTGGAGCAAGCGGGCTGCGAGCTTGTCGGTTTTGCTTTTGTGATCGAGTTGCTGGCTTTGGGCGGGAGACAGAAATTGCCGGATGTGCCGATCTTTACACTGGTTGAGTATTAGTCAGTTGACAGTTGACAGTTGACAGTTGACAGTTGACAGTTGTCAATTGTCAATTGTCAATTGTCAGTAATAAAAGAGGTTTATAGTGAGGAATCCGAGTCCGTATTCTTAAACCCGCAAGCCACGACTTCTGCCATTACTACAAAGATATAGCGATCATATGAGCTGCGATCGATGCTTCACAAACAATTCATCAATCAAAAATCCCAAATTTTCAATCCAAAATCTAAAATCTAAAATCTAAAATCGCATGACTTCTATTAAATCTAACCGAAATTTCCGATTATTAAATTCTTTGTTTGGCAGTGAGACATTTACCTATGTTGTCAAAAGACTGTTGCAAGCACTTTTAACGCTACTTTTAGCATCGGCTCTTTGTTTTGCAATTATTGAACTCGCACCAGGAAATTACTTGGATACTTTGAGCCAAAATCCGAAGATTTCGCCGGAGACACTCCAACAATACAAAGAGGAATTCGGCTTGGATAAACCCGCAATCGAGCAGTATTTGCTGTGGCTGCAACAAATTGTGACGCGTGGGAATTTTGGTAAGAGTTTTGTGTATCAGCGATCGGTGGCTTCTCTGCTGTGGGAGCGAGTACCGGCGACGTTGTTGATGGCGATCGCCTCTTTGATTGTAACTTGGGCGATCGCGATTCCTTTGGGAATAGTTGCCGCCGTCAATCAGAATAAAACTGTCGATCGCATTTTGCAAGTAGTCAGCTACACGGGGCAAGGATTTCCCAGCTTTATCACAGCTTTACTGCTGCTATTTTTTGCTCAGAATACTTCGCCTCTGTTTCCCATCGGAGGAATGACAAGCATCGATCATGCAGACTTACCTTGGTGGGGTCAAATCCTCGATTATTGCTGGCACTTAATCTTGCCAACAGTCGCCCTCAGCGTTACCAGTTTTGCTGGTTTACAAAGATTGATGCGGGGACAATTTTTGGACGTGCTGCGTCAAGACTATATCCGCACAGCACGGGCGAAAGGTTTACCGGATAATCGAGTCATTTATGTTCACGCTTTGCGGAATGCTATCAATCCTTTAGTTACGCTGTTGGGTTTTGAGTTTGCTAGTTTGTTGAGCGGTGCATTTATTGCAGAATTTTTCTTTAATTGGCCGGGTTTGGGAAAGCTGACTCTGGAAGCTGTGACTAATCAAGATTTGTATTTAGTCATGGCGAGTTTGATGATGGGTGCTGCGATGTTGATTGTGGGGAATTTGTTGGCGGATTTGTTGCTAAAGGCGATCGATCCGAGGATTAAGTTGGAAAATCTTCAATAGTAGAATTAGTCGCTTAGACAATCCCTGAAATTTAGAGTAGGGGCAATTCATGAATTGCCCCTACTATAGATTTCGAAGACAAATCATATTCCAAATCAGCAACGCCATAGATGGATTACCATAGGCTTAGATGAAACAGGAACTTTAAGGGTTGTTGTCCATACCTTTGAACAAACCGATCGCACCTCCTGTATAATTCGGATTATTTCAGCCCGCAAAGCTAATCCCACTGAAACCCAACCTTATCAAGAGAGGAAATTATGAAATCAGAGTATGATTTTTCTTCATCAGAGCAAGGCAAGTTTTACCATCCTGATGCTAGGTTTCATTATCCCATTTATCTCGAACCCGATGTCGAGGACTTTGTGACTAAAATTGCCGATCATAAAAAAATTGAGGTTCAAGCTTTGGTTAATGAATGGCTGAGAAATAACATTAAACTAATTCAAAGTGTTGAGTAGGTGAGAAACTCAGTTGATTTTCTTAAGGGGCTTGGCTGATGGTACCGATCGCGATCGACAATATCCTTGTTTTCATTTCAGAAACCAGATGACGATTCCTGGAAAAACGAGCTAGGCTAGCTGTAGACATCCATTTTAATGCCAGAGATTACCTCATCAAACTTCACTCACCGCTCAAAATATGGCACAACAACTAGCAATAGAAACTCGTGGGCTGACGAAACAATTCGATCGCCATATCGCAGTCAATGACATCGATTTGCAAGTAGCAGCAGGCGAAGTATGCGGACTCATCGGCCCCAACGGTGCGGGGAAAACTACCTTGCTGCGGATGTTGGCGGCGGCTGAGGAACCGACTACAGGGGAAATTTACATCAATGGCGATCGCCTATTGCGCGATCGATCGCATCCAATTCTCAAACAACGCATCGGTTTCCTTCCCGACGACTTTCCCCTCTACGACGACTTAACTGTTTGGGATTATTTAGACTATTTTGCTCGACTCTACAACATCCAACAGTCCCATCGGCGATCGCGAATCAACTCCGTTTTAGAACTCGTACAACTAACCAACAAGCGTAATAGCTCAATTTCCACCCTATCGCGGGGAATGAAACAGCGGCTGAGTTTGGCGAGAACAATTATTCACGAACCGCTGTTACTATTATTAGATGAACCAGTTTCTGGCTTAGATCCGATCGCCAGAATGCAGTTTCGCGAAATCATCAAACTCTTGCAACAAGACGGCATGACCGTAGTCATATCATCTCACGTCCTGAGCGACTTAGCTGAACTTTGTAGCTGGGTAGGTATCATGGAACTCGGATATCTGGTTGAAAGCGCACCTTTACAAGAACTTTACAAACGTCTGAGTCGCCAGCAGATTTTCATGTCAGTTTTAGGTAATAAATTAGAAGCGCTAATATCCGAATTAAAAAACTTTCCTTGGGTGGAAAATTGGGAAATAGTGCCAGAAACTCAGCAGGTATGTGTTAACTTTTCGGGAAGCCAGGAAGATGCAGCCAATTTATTACGTGAACTTGTCGCGGCTAACATTCCTCTAACCGAATTTCACTGTACTCAAGAAGACTTAGAAACCATTTTCCTCAAAATGGGACACCAGCAAGCATCCTAATTTGCTTTTTAAGCCTTCCTGCAAAGAATGAACAGTGAGTTATAACTGAGTTGTCCGCCATTACCAATCACCAATCACCAACAACTAATCAGTAATAACCTATGACACTCAATTTACTTGACAAAATTGGCAACTGGAATCCCCAGTTATTTCGAGAAATCAAAGGCCGCTTGAAAATTGGCAATATGGCGATCGCCTCTGCCATCTCTCTCAGCGCTCAACTGCTGCTGTTCATGGGTTACAGAGCACAGCTCCCCCTTGCCTCTGGTAATGGGAAATACGATGAACCTAACTATAACAATTTTTGTGTTTTAGAGGCCACGATGGACACAAAGCCAGGAACAAAGTGCGTCAGAGATGCCTTGGAAAACTTTGTGATTAACTGGCCGCATTGGTGGTTGCAAATATTCATTTGGCTGAGCATATTAAGCGTGTTAGCTTTATTGGTAGCAGGCACTTATATGCTTGTTAGTGACTTAGACAAGGAGGAAAGACGCGGCACGCTTAACTTTATTCGTCTCAGTCCCCAGTCTGCCAAAACAATTTTTTGGGGCAAAATTCTCGGCGTCCCAATTCTACTTTATTTAGCAGCAATTCTAGCCGTACCGCTGCACTTGTACGCCGGATTAGCTGCTGGCATCCCCCTGAATGGAATTTTATGTTTCTACATATCAGTTACAGCTAGCTGTGCTTTATTTTACAGCACTGCGATGCTATTCGGATTGACAACCAGTTGGTTGGGAGGACTTCAACCTTGGTTGGCTAGTGGTACGGTTTTTGTGGTGTTTGGGATTTGTACGAGGATCGAGTTAAGGCGTATTGCTTTGGATTTAATAACATTTTTGTCTCCGATTGCTATTCTAAAATATCTACTTTTTGGAGTTGTCAAAAACTATGATGATTTCGATTGGTTAGTTGAAGATTTAGATAAGTTGCAATGGTTTTTCTCGCCAGTTGGTACAAATATCGCCAGTGGCCTTGCTCTATCTTTGTTGGTTTGTGGTACAGGAACTTATTGGATGTGGCAGGGATGGCAGCGCCGATTTCCAAATCCCAACGCAACAGTTGTAAGCAAGCGACAAAGTTATTTGCTAGTTATCTGCTTTCAGCTAATAATGTTAGGGTTTGCACTGCAATCAAGCATCTCATACAATAATCTGCGTACTTTACTACTCTTTGATTTGGTGATGTTCTTAGCTTTAATTGCGGCTTTAACATCTGACAGACAATCTTTGTACGATTGGGCCAGGTATCGGCAACAAATCGTTCCCAGCAGTCAAAAGCTGTGGCGGCGCTACCCATTACTCGATTTGATTTGGAGCGAAAAAAGTCCGCCTATAGTTGCGATCGCAATTAATGTCCTCAGCTCAGTCATAATTTTAATACCTTGGATGCTGTTTCAAAAAAATGAGGCAGAAGAAGTTTGGGGAGTAATTTGCTCCATGAATCTGATCCTAATTTACGCAGCCATCACTCAACTATTCCTATTTACAAAAACCCGAAATCAGGAAATCTGGGCTGCTGGCACTGTCGGCAGTGCTATCTTGTTACCGCCTCTGATTTTATCGATGCTGTTGCTAAACCCAGGAAAAGCTCCTATTTTGTGGTTGTCTTCAACATTTTTTGTTAGCTTTTCTTCGTCTTTCGCAGCGTCAGGAAGTACGATTTTGTTTTCCTTACTCAGTCAGTGGAGTGTGTTGGTGTTGTTGAACCTCAAATTGCGATCGCAACTAAAACTCGCCGGAGAATCAGCTTCTAAAGCACTGCTGAAAGCTTAAAAAAGAACTCACCGATCCCCGGCTTCTTTAAGAAGCCGGGGATCTAACATTTATGGCATTTGTACGTTATTGTCGATCGCCAATTCCCCATGCCCAACTCCCCATGCCCAATTTGAGTTAATCTATTATTTTGACAAACAAGATAAAATGTTATCCCAAGTTTTTTACTTGCTCCGTTCCCGTGCTGACGGCAAATATCTCTCAGCCAATCCTAATCCAGACTCGGCGGTGAGTTACCTGCTGATGTTTCGCGAAGACTATGACGCTTTGAGTTATCTCAATGCCCACGCGGCTGATGTTGCCGATCGATTTGCAGTAGAATCGATTCCGGGTTCGTCGGTAAAAAAGCTGCTAGAACGTTGGAGTTTTAACGGTGTCGGGGTTGTTCAAGACCCGCTATTACCGAATATTGAGTTTTTATTAACAAATAATTGACAATTGACAACATTTGTGTATAACCCGGTTTCTGGCAGAAATCGGGTTTTTTGCTGAAGTTTTGAGCCGATCGCCCGATCGAGCTTGTAAACTTCCATGCCCCACATTTAGTGCAAATTGTCAAATATATTCACCTTTCACCCTAAATCTGAATCCTGTTGTATATTCATAGTTTGATATATTCCGACACGTCAGTACACAACCTATGGTTCGAGAATTAGAGCGATCGAGTGCCAGCGAAAAACGCAACCAGTCGGATTTTCCCGAAACAGCACCCGCAGCCAATCCAGTATTTTTTAGGACGTACAGCCGCCGTACCGAGACAGGGCGGGAGACTTGGGCCGAAGTGTGCGATCGAACCGTCAAGGGTCTACAAAAGCTCGGAAACCTCACCTCCGAAGAAACACAACTCCTACACCGGATGCAAAGCCAGCTCAAAACCCTCGCTTCAGGCCGCTGGCTGTGGGTGGGCGGCAGCAAATGGATCGAACAACCAGAGAACTTTTCCGGCGCATATAACTGTTCCTCAACCAATATTCTCGACTGGCGCGCCTTTGGTTTATTGATGGATTTGGCAATGATGGGCTGCGGCACAGGCGCAGTCTTGGAACCAAAATACATCAACCAACTGCCACCGATCCGCAACCGCTTAACCGTGACAGTCCAAGGTGCGATCGGCTCCACACCAGCTTTAGAACGCCGCCAAGAAACCGAAGTAAAAATAGACGAAAAAACCGCCACTATTTATGTCGGAGATTCCCGCCAAGGTTGGGTAAAATCCTATCAAGCTTTGCTGGAATTATCCACAGATGAAAGGTTTGCAGGATCAGTTCAAATATTCATCGATTTGAGCGACGTTCGCCCCGTGGGAGAACCTTTAAAAGGCTTTGGCGGAGTAGCAAATCCGATAAAATTGCCCGACCTTTATCAGCGGTGCGCCGCAATTTTGAATAAAGCTCAAGGGCGGCAGTTAAATTCAGTAGAATGCTGCGTATTAATTGACGAAGCAGCAGTCACGATCGTCGCGGGAAATATTAGAAGAAGCGCGGGAATTCGTCAGTTTGATTCCAGTGATGAACTGGGCGCAAATGCTAAAAACAATCTGTGGCAACAAGATGCAAACGGCAACTGGAAAATTGACCCAGATCGAGATGCTTTGAGAATGGCAAATCACTCTCGCGTCTTTCATCATAAACCAACGCGGGAAGAATGTATTGATGCCGTTCGCCAACAGTATTATAGCGGCGAAGGTGCGATTCAGTGGGCGGGCGAAGCCGTAGCTAGAGCCAACGTTGATTTACTTTCAACACCTAGTCTTAAACTTGAATTTTTGAAAGCCTACGACGAAGGAAAAGCTAAACAGTGGTTCCAGGAACGTCATCCTAATATGACTGCGGAAGAATTAGAGCATCGGTCAGTCCGTTTGGGCTTAAACCCGTGTGGTAAGTAATTTTGCCTCACGTTAAAAACCTCGCAAAATCGGAGAAGACTGAGATGTTAACTCCGAGGTAAGTAAGGGAATTAAAAATCCTTTACCACCGTAGAGCGTACCGGGTGAACCTTCTTTGTTGAAGAACATAATCCTGGCAAGAGTGCGGGGCATTTACAATTAAAGTAGATGAAAAAGTACGCCGAGCTACAGGGAATATAGAATCTGTAGAACTAGAGGATAAAAAGCCTTTAGGGTAACAAAAATGGAAATCATTGGCTCTAATTTTCACTGTAATCTTTCTGAGGTTCACCTCAATCAAATCGACCCTTACAACTTCAAAGAACAGGAGGAAGCTTTCAGGGCCGCAGGTTTATCTGTCGCGGTACTTCTCAATCACAAATTCCTCGAACCTCGCTATCAATACAGTCGCGAATTAGACCCGATTGTCGGCGTATCCTTTACTGGATTGTTCGATTTCTTCGTTCATGCTTTCGGCGTTGAGTGGTTGCGCTGGTGGGTGGAAGGCCGCCCGCAAACTCCCCAGGGAATCGCGTTTAAACAACGGGAAGAAGAGTATTTGACTGGTTGGCGGGAGATTGTGAATCGGGTAGTTTGGGATTATTGCGATCGCCATTCCTTAAAACGCCCCAATCGCTGCACAACCGTTCAACCATCGGGTACTAAATCTCTGCTGACAGGCGCTTCTCCGGGGTGGCATCCGCCCAAAGCCCAGCGTTTTATTCGCCGAATCACTTTCGGCAAAAACGACCCTGTAGCCCTCGCCTGCATCGACTACGGATACAACGTAATTCCGTCTCAATCTGACAAAGATGAAAACGGAAATTTGCTGAACAACCCGTTCGATGAACGCTGCACGGAATGGCTGGTAGAAATACCCGTTGCGGTAAGTTGGGCTGACTTGCCCGGTGCTGATGAAATTGACATTAACAAGTTTTCAGCAGCGGCACAAATGGACTTTTATATGCAAGTACAAAAGTTCTATGTCAGACACAACACTTCGGCCACGATTGAGCTGCGGGAAAATGAAGTTGAAAGTTTGGGTACTCGGATTTACGAAGCAATTCGCGATGACGAAGGCTACATTTCCGCAGCACTTTTAGCCAGGTTTGATGCTTTGGAAACTTTCCCGCGTTTGCCCTTTGAACCGATAAACAAGGAAACTTACACCAAGATGGTTGCAGAAGCTTTATCGCGCCGCGAAACTGAGGTTTTTCACGTAGCTCTGAGTCGTTATGACTTGGGTGAAATGATGGATTCTGGGCCGGCGGGCTGCGATTCTGATAAGTGTTTGATGCCTGAAACTAAGTAGATTTAGCAATGGCCTAAATATGAGAAATCCCCTGGTTTTGGGGATTTCTTTTTTTTTGTTGCACAAAAATGATAAAAAAACTGCGATATCTATTGACATTTGGTTGCGAAATTGGGAATATTATCTGTAGAAATATTTCGCACTATAGAACAAAAACATGAATGCAGACGAAGATATCCTGCAATTACCCCATATAGGTTTAAAAAACAGAGCTATACTTCCCGAACTATCAGGAATATATTACGTTATAGACGAAAAATTTATAATTTGGTACATAGGAAAAGCAAAGAATCTACGCACCAGGTGGGCCGGTGACAGCCACCACAGACTCGATCAACTACAAAAGCAACGAAAAAAGCTGTTTACGATCTATTATGAGTTAGTGCCTGAATCGCTACTTGATGCTACAGAACAGCAGCGTATTGAGCAGCACAGCCCGCAGTTGAATGGAACTCAAGTCAAGGTTAAGAAATTACGTCCAACAGAAACACTATTACGGGAAACGCTAGCTAACCTTGCCCCTTACAGTTTTGTATTAGGTGTAGAATCAGCCAGAAAACAAGACCTGAAGTTCATAGAAGATGCTCTGTATCGACAAGATAATTGGAGAGTTAAGAAGGCTGTTTTACCTCTGAGTGTGATACACATTTGCATAAATGTAAGCGAATTATGGATCGGAAAAAACGGAAATTCAGGGATACGTTTCCTCAATAGAATTTTTAGGAAGCGCACTAATTATTCAAATAACTGGAATTTTGCTTGTAAAGATGACAGTAAGTATGAATTTTTACAACCGAGAAGATTGTTAGTTAACGGTTTTGTTATAGAAGTATATGGAATCAAGCCAGAAGCATTTGAATTAATTCAAAAGTATGAATTAATTCAACTGGCTAATGTAGAAATGAGGGCTGTGGATGAAGATTCTTTAGTTATACTAAAAAATAAGTGTTTGCTTAGCCATGTAGGGGTAGATGTGGCTACTGAGAACCAAGATCATCCATACGAGCAACTTTCTCGCAAGGCAATAGAACGAATATATCCTTATAAACAAGATTTGGTTAAACTACTATTTAATGAAGCTCTCGATCTAACTAAGCTGGAAGTGTTACCAACAGATACAAGAACTCTACACGATAGTAAGACAGGTCTTCTTGTCCGGCTAGCTAACCTTGCTGACAAGAAAGGATATCTGACGGCATTGTTAACTGAACGCGGTCTTGACTTAAATCGTTATCGGGTTGACAAGTATCTAGAGTCCATACCAAAAGATGATAATTACATAGACAACATCACAGATAAAAGAATGACTGTCTTCATCAAGCCATTTCTTTGGAATCTCCCAGAAGTTTATTTGGCAGCCACAGTAGATAGAGTGTTTTGGTTACTGCTAGAAACTTACCTGTCGGATTTTGCTAAAATAAAGCTAAATGCAGAAGAAAGATATACAAGCAAAGCCTATGTATCGACTCGAAGTTTTATCGTGCCTGCGACACTGATTGTCACCTTAAATGGGAAATGGAAAGCAGGTATCCCATTTGGTTCTAAAGATGATATGTCATACAAAGCAGTTGTAGATATTATCACAAGTCGCTTACAGGCAAGCGGAATACCTAAGCTAAAGTTCTCGTTCACATTAGATAGTATACGCAGCTAGTTACTCACAAATCAAGAGTGATATCATTTATCTCTATTTAAAAATATCTTTCCGCTTCTGCAATAACAAAGTTACGGTTAAATAAACTGCTGCGTGCAATCCTAAAATTCCCCAATTCAAGGCTAAGTTTTGCCAAGTTGGTTCGTAGACGGCGCTTTTCTCGAATAACTGCGGTAGGATTGTTCGATCGCTCTTGTTCGATCGCGTTCACATTTACCAATCTCCCGTAAGCCCCCACAGATTACCGTACCGTAGTCAACCACGACAGATACTGACCGATTTTCTCGCATTTAAACAAACTTCCCACAGTCAACAGCACACCCGAAAAAATAATTTGCGGGGCTAAGAGCAAAGGCAAAGCGCCCTGTGCCTGAGTCCGATTCTTTTAAATCGTCTGCCGTCAGTGCGACAGCCCTTGCACTCGCCGGTAGTGCACCCGTTTGTTTTCCTAGGGGTTTGATTTGTCATGAAATTTTTAGTTTTAGATTTTAGGTTTTAGATTGTGCGATAATTGAGTATTCAAAACATGAGTAATGTTATATCATGTTTAATAATCAATGCTGACAAGCACCGCACTAATCCCAAGCTGTCCCAATTCGGATAGCTTTCAGGAAGCTGCTTTGGCACGAGATACTATTTCTACCAAGCTAATTCCTCCTTACCATGAGCTACTGCATTAATCCCAACTGCCGCCATCCCGAAAATCTTGACACTATCAACTTCTGCCAAAGCTGTGGCTCAAAGTTGTTAATAGACGAACGCTATCGGGTACTTAGTGTTTTGGGGCAAGGAGGCTTTGGCAAAACTTTTGAAGTCAGAGATAGAGACGGGACTCGGAAAGTTTTAAAAGTTCTCACTTATACTGAACCTAAAGGGGTAGAACTGTTCCAGAAAGAAGCTAATGTTTTGCAGCGGCTGAAGCATCCGGGACTCCCGAAGGTGGAACCTGATGGCTATTTTACTTTCAAGCCTAACGATACTACCAATTCTTTGCACTGTTTGGTGATGGAGAAAATTGAAGGTAAGAATTTGCAGCAGTGGTTGGAACATCAGAATCATCAACCTATAGACTCACAGCTAGCTATTGATTGGTTGACACAACTAACAGAAATTTTGAATCTTGTTCATAATCAAAATTATTTTCACCGGGATATTAAGCCACAGAATATCATGTGTCGATCGAACGGTAAATTAGTATTGATTGATTTTGGGGCGGTGCGGGAGTTTACAGAAACTGTTCAGAGAACGAATGGAGAGGTGACGAGAATTTCTTCGGCGGGTTACACTCCACCTGAACAAAAAAATGGTAAGGCTGAACCCCGTTCGGATTTCTTTGCTTTGGGGCGGACTTTTGTGTATTTGCTAACGGCTCAACAACCGATAAATTTGCAGGAAGATCCGCGATCGGGTAAGTTGATTTGGCGTACTTTGGCGACTCAAGTATCGAAGCCCGTAGCAGATTTGGTTGATGATTTGATGGCTCATTTCCCGAATGGGCGGCCGAAAGATACGCAGGTTTTGTTGCAGCGCTTGGTTAAAATGGTCGATCGAACATCTACATCTACCATTACGAAAACTTCTATATCTACATTGGGATGGAAGCCAGCTTTAATCGGGATCTCAGTTGCTGGGGCGATCGCAGTTTCCGCCTTCGCAATTCAAAATTTCTCGAAAACTGGAGTTGACAATTTATTAACTTATCAAAGTTCCACCCATCAGTTTAAAATCAAATATCCTGAAAAATGGGAAAAGCAAGAGTCGCAAAATACATTAATTAGCGACGTGGTTGTCTTCCTCGCCCCGAAAAAGAACAGCGGTGATTCTTTTCAAGAACAAATTACTGTCAGCATAGAAAATTTGCCAAAACCGATGTCTCTAGATGAGTATAACCAGTCGTCTATTAATTCAATTAAAACTAACTTTAATGATGTCAAAATTATCGAAGAAAATTCAAAGACTTTTGCCAATAATCGAGGTCATACAGTAATTTTTGATGCCCAAGACGGGCAAAAAGCTACTCAAATTATGCAAACTTGGACGCTGATGAATAATAAAGCTTATGTGCTGACTTACACGGCCGAAAAATCTGAGTATTCGGAATATATAAAGACGGCTGAAGCGATGATGAATTCCTTGGAAATCAATTAATATAGCCGAAGTAGGGAAACGGCACTGCCGTGTCCTGATTGTGGATAATATTAATTCCGGTGCAACCGGATTTGATCTGATATCAATTCCGGCTGCGCCGGAATGACAAGCGAGGACACGGCAGTGCCGTGTCCCTACCCCTATTAATTGCGCAAGAAACGGCACTGCCGTGTCCTGATTGTGGGTAATATTAATTCCGGTGCAACCGGATTTGTTATGACGCACCCTAAAAGTTGATTTAACTATCCACCGGCTGTTTGATTTTGCCACTTTTTACCAAAATCTGTCAGCGTTTCTTTGGGAATTTGCTGCTGTAACCATTCCAATGCTCGATTTTGGTGCGGGTGGAGGCCTGCCCGATCGTACACTTTGCAAACATCGACCAAATTAATCGGTCTGTTACCAGCTCTGGCGATCAATTGAGTGCGCCACTCTTGGGCAAATCTCTCCATAGTTTGGGCGGGAATTTTGCCCTGCAACCACTCTAAAGCTCTCTCTTGGTGAGGAGTTTGACCGCTGAGGTCGTAAGTATTGCAAACATTTACCAAACTCAAAAAGCCGATCGGCGCTGCTGCTCTAGTTTGAGGCGGAGTTTGTCTGGCTGCGGGAGCCGATGGAGGTTTTGCTGCGGGAGCGGGAGCTGGTGCTGGCCGGGGTGCGGGTGCGGGAGTCGGTGCTGGCCGAGCTACTAGATTTTGCTGCGGCAAACTGCTGACATTTCTGAGATTCGTACCCACACCGCAAGCTAAATTGCTTCTGCCGTAAGTCGGATCGGGAGGGCGAACGTTGATTGCGGTGGTTGCTTCGCAGACAATTGAGACTGTCAGCGGATTGTTTAAATTGCTGCTTTCTTCCAAGAAAATCGCTCCCACATAAGCTTTCATGTCCGCAGACTTGGGTATTGCGTAGTGAAAAGCGCCTCTAGTCGTGGTGCGAATGGCAAAGTTGTAATCCTGTGGCAATAAAATACTAAAGGTTTTGGCGATCGACGGCACAGAATTGAGAAAATTGCGGTTGCGAGAAACATAAGTTTGCTGACTGCGAACCATCGAACTAATTGCCGACTCCGCAGGCGATTGCGCTTCCCTAGCTGCAATGGGCTCAGGTTCTGGTGGTGCTTCTACCAAGGCTGGTGCTTCCACCGCCGGTGCTGGGGCGGGAGCTGGCGCGGGGGTTGGTGCTGGTGCTGGAGCTGGAGCTGCGGCTGCGGCTGGCGGTTCTATTTCGGGCGGTTTTTGGGCTGAGGTCGATCGCTCCTCGCGAGTCCTTTGGCTCTCTTTTGCCAAAAATATTTCAAACGGAACGCCGTAATTGCCCACAGCGCCTTGAATTTCCCGCACCTCCGCTCTGCCGTGAATTCCCACCAAGCGACCATTGCTATCGAGCACTGGCCCGCCACTCATACCGGGGAGAGCGTTGCCACCGTACGATAGTTCGTAACCTTCATTCGCACCTTGCACTCGGCTAGTAACGCGGACTTCTTCAAAGCGGTAGCTGCGTTTGGTGTCAACCTGTCCTGGACTGGGATAGCCTGCGAAATAAATTGTTGCTCCTGGCCGTAAGTTGACAGAACTCCCGGCTTGGGCAACGGCATAGTTTTGTTTGCTCTGGAACTGCAACACGGCTAAATCGGTTCGAGGAACGAGGCGGGCTTCGTAGATTTTGTAGCTCATACCGTCAGGGGTTTTGATGAAGCATTCGCCAGTCGTCTTTGCTACGACGTGGTTGGCGGTGAGAACGGTGTAATTTTCGCCTTGACGCTCAATGATTACTCCCGATCCTTTGCAGTCGCCATCAATCACCACTGTAATTTTTTGGGCAATTTCACTGATTTTTGTGGGTTCTAGGGCGGTTGCTGCCAGTATTTGAAATGAGCCGATCGCGATCGTCCCGATCAGTACGGCTGGAATTCTGCTATAAAAGTTGGTCATTTTCCAATTATTTAATTTAATTTAAGCAATCGCAGGACAGGCTTACAGATATTTTCCATCTGAAATTATGAATCTTGGTGCACCGCCCCGAGCAGTGCACAATATCGGCTATTTCTTCAGAGAATTTGTCATCTCAGAAGCTGAAGGCGCTAGCTGCTTGAAAGTGTCGATCGGAATACCCCAACTGTACTTACTCATCTGTTCTCGCAGCGCTGCATTCGGTTCGCTACCATCTTTGTACTGGTAAGGATCTCCCCACAGCGGGTAAGCGTGGACGCCGTTAACACCCACCACCTCGCCGCGAGCGTTCAGCAGCGGGCCACCGCTCATTCCTTTTTCAATATCGTTGGTATAACCAATTTGATAGCCGCCTTCCAAAGCTTTCTCTAGCACCAGCCAAACTTTGCCGGTTTTGAAAACAAATCCTCGGTCTTTTGAACCTTCTTCTGAAAAAGGAAAGCCACCTGCAAATACTTGATCTTCAACTTTGGGCACAGCACCTAGCTTAGCTGTCGTGTATTCAGCGCTGCTAGTAAAGTGCAACAAGGCTAAATCATTGCCTTTAAAATTAGCATCTTTAACTTCTGTTGCCTGATAGATTTTATTATCTGGGGTTTGGATTTGGTAGGGGGCTTTCCCGGATTTGAGGACGTGTTCATTTGTCAGTACGGTGTACTCCAAACCTTGCTTGCGAATGGCGATTCCTGTTCCTGCAACTTGTCCCGACGAGCGAATCCTCACAGCTATTGACTCAGCTTGCTGCTGCAATTTCTGTGGCGATATTTCGACGGGTAGTTGTTTTAAGAAATTTTTGTCACGCGGGAGTTGTGCCGGCAGCATCATTGAGATGCCGCCGATACAAGTTGCCATAATCAGTGAACGCCAATCCATGTTTATTTAGCTCACGGTTTCTTTGCTACTTTTACCACAAAGGCTGGTTGTCTGCGGCGGGTTCGTTATTGAGCAACACATTTAGATTGACGTTAGTATCGCCATTTTCGTATGTTACCAACTGCTTTTCTCCACTCAAATACAGGGGTTGCTTGGAAGCACGGTTCCGGGTATCGAGCATTTGTTCGAGAATCTGGTTGGCATTGCTGCGCTGGGGTAATGTCAGCACTACTGATGCAGCACTGGAACAATTGCCACTGCCTTTGGCTCGATCGACACACAATACTTTTTGCCCGTTGAACGTCCCTGCTCTCATGAAATTGAGCTGTCCGTTGTCGTTGAACCGTTGAAATCTGGCAGATACCTCCTCGCAGCGCTTTTTGGGAGGGAAGCCGGAAACTGAAAAAGTTTCGTTGTTCCAGACTATCAAGGGTATGTTCCCTCTCGCCGCCGTGCGAACTATGGTTGCGGGTTTGCCTTCGCTAATCCCGCAGTAGAATTGATTTCTGGTTTGAGCGACTGCCGAGGAGGAGAAAACAGCCGATGTACCTATGACGATCGCACCGACGGCGATCGTACCAAATAAAGGTTGTCTCATTGGGTAGCCTATATAGTTTTGATCTATCAAAGATTTTTACGTTCTCTCCTGTTAAACTCGATCGAATTCACAGGAGACCCCTTGCCGTATTTAATTATTAAATTTTTAACGACCCTTAGCACAGAATTTTACACTATTAAATAATATTAGTCAATGTCTGTCAAGCAAGTTTTGGATAGTTAGCTGCCTGTTTTCGACAGGCTGGCGTACCTGCACAAAAACAGACTTATTCGACTTTTAGCTTTGTCGTGGGATGTTCCGCCCGTCCAGAACGGGCGGGACATCCCACTTTCCTTGTGTCGATTATTTAATTCGCGATCCTTAGCGTGTTTTTGAGCATAGTGCATTCGTGTCAAGGGCGATCGAACTGGGTGCATCTGGGTTTGGAAAATATATCTGTAGGGGCGAAGCATGACCGCAGTAAATATGAGAGTATAACTAATAACTTATATGCGGTCATGCTTCGCCCTCTTCCAAAGTGAGATCCACCCGATCGAACTTTCCAGCATCTCAACCGTTTACATAATAATCCCGAGTCCCCTTTGCATTCATCGCTGCACCGAGTCGGTGCAAACCGTACACGTAAGCAGCAGTTCTCATACAAACTGACAATTCCTCAGATTTTTGCCAAATTGCCTCAGTTTCTTCGACCATTTTATGCTGCAACCGCTGATTAACTTCTTCCAGCGTCCAATAAAGCCCGCAGCGGTTTTGCACCCATTCAAAATAGCTAACAGTGACGCCGCCAGCATTGACTAAAATATCAGGAATTACCTGAATTCCCCGCCCTTCCAAAATCAAATCAGCAGCCGAATCAATCGGCCCATTCGCTACTTCAAAAATAAATTTAGCCTTGACATCATCGACATTTTGTGCAGTAATTTGATTCTCCAAAGCTGCCGGAATCAACAGGTCTACATCTAATGCTAAAAGTTGCTCATTTGTCAAAATTTCGTGTTCGATAATATTGCAAACAGAACCTTCACAATAAATAGCTTTGATACCTTTATTAGCATCTTTAAAGCGGCGAATGCTGGGAATATCTAACCCTTGTTTAGCATAAATTCCGCCTTGAGAATCACTGACAGCCACAACTTTGTAACCAGCTTTCCAGAGTAATTCGGCTAATTCAGCTCCGGCATTGCCGAAACCTTGCACGGCTACAGTTGTCTCGCTAGGAATTCGCTTAAATTTGGGCAGTAAAGTTTGAATTACAAAAAAAGCACCGGTTGCTGTTGCCGTTTCTCTGCCCAGACTGCCCCCGATTGTGACTGGTTTACCTGTTACCACTGACGGACTGAGCTGGCGCTTAATAATATTGTATTGATCCATCATCCAACCCATAATCATCGGATTGGTATAGACATCCGGCGCGGGAATATCAACATCCGGGCCGATGAAATCGGCGATCGCATCCACGTAACCCCGGCTCAACCGTTCCAATTCCAGTTTGGACAATTCTTTGGGATTAAGAGTAATTCCGCCCTTTGCTCCTCCAAATGGCAAGTTGAGAACCGCACATTTAAAAGTCATCCAAAAGGCTAAAGATTGTACTTCATCAAGGGATACTTTGGGGTGGTAGCGCACACCCCCTTTTGTCGGGCCTCTAGTATCGTCGTAGCGCACCCGATAACCTTGGAAAATTCGCAGCGATCCGTCGTCCATCCGCACCGGAATTGATACAATCAAACTGGATTTGGGATATTTCAGTCGCTCGATCGTATCTTCGGAAAGAGACACATATTTTAAGGCTCGTTCTAATCGGCGGCTGGCATCGGCAAATAATGAATCAGACATAAGATGTTATTTGATTGTTGACTGTTGTCAGTTGTCGATCGCCAATATCATATCAATTCCGGTTGCAGGGCGAATTAATATTATCCGAAATGAGGAGACGGCGAATGCCTTAGTCCCTAAAGCTTAATCTGGCGTAGTCCAAGAGCACGCACGTGCAGTTTGCTCGCTAATCATTCTGGCGCGGCCGGAATTGATGTCACATTCCCAAGCAGAGATTCAGCAGATATACTTAGAATAGACGGTGAGCTTTAAGCTCACTTCACAATTTGAGGAGAAATTACTCAAATCACAGTCAGCCACCAGGGGAATTAAATTCTGAAATAGATCGATGCTGTAGCTGACTTTATAAAGTTAATTATTATGATTGGACTCCTAGCTGCGCTCTCTGCGTCTGCGGCAGGGGGTATGAGAATTGCCCTGCCCCTGCTGTTAATTGGTCTGTTACGTATCGACAAACTTTGGTCGGAAATACCTTTATTATGTCGGGTTAACCCCCAAGTCGTGATTACGGTTTTGGTGAGTTGGTCGTTGTTAGAGTTATTTGCTTCTAAAACTTTTGTGGGAATGCGGGTGCTGCAAATTGTGCAAATTATTTTCAGTCCTATTGTAGGAGCAATTATGGGAATTGCGATCGCACAGGTAAGTTCGATCGACGAAATTGGGCCTCATCCTTGGATACTGTGGATTATTGGCGTTGTCGGAGGGTTATTGGCTTTAGTGCTGCAACTGGTACAAGCAGGATGGCTTTATCGGCTGCGGAGTTTGCCGATTTGGATGATTTTCCTCCAAGATTTTCTGTGCATTTCCTTGGTATTGTTTGCTTTTGACGCCCCGCGACAGGGAGGGTTAATTGCGATGCTGCTGCTGTGGATGGCTATTCGCAGTTCTAAAGAGTGGTACGCATGGTACAGAAGTCAGGGAGTTGGGGGCGTACTGGGAAATCCCCGCCAAAGTAAGCGCGATCCTGATTAATTTAGTTATTGGTTATTGGTTATTAGTTATTGGTTATTGGTTATTAGTTGTTAGTTATTAGTTATTGGTTATTGGTTATTAATATTAGCCGAAATCAGGAGACGGCAGTGCCGTTTCCCTACAATCTGGGTAGGGACACGGCACTGCCGTCTCCTCTGCCTTCGGTACAATTAATTGGTTATTGGTTATTGGTTATTGGTTATTGGTTATTAATATTAGAAATCAGGAGACGGC
>CASBQF010000333.1 GCA_949127775.1 Oscillatoriales cyanobacterium PMM_0080 | reverse complement strand
CCCCAACCCCCCCTTAGTAAGGGGGGGCTTATGGAACCCCCCCTTACTAAGGGGGGGCAGGGAGGGGTTCAAGTAGAATTAATTGATACTCCAGGAATTGATGAAGTTGGCGGCGAAGTGCGTGGCGAAATGGCGAAACAAGTCACTCGCCAAGCTGACTTAATTCTGTTTGTAGTTGCCGGCGATATCACGCGCACAGAATATCAAGCTTTGTGCGAATTGCAAACAGCTCAAAAACCGCTAATTTTAGTTTTTAATAAAATTGACCTGTATCCAGAATTAGACAGAAAAGCTATTTACCAAAGTTTACAAGCCCTGGGAAATTCCGAACAGTTAGCAGCCGATACAGTCGCAGATGAAACAGATAGCGAAAATTTGCCTCCAAACAATATTTCAGCTAAATCTACTGCCAAACCACCCGCTAAAATTGCTAAATCCTTAGAAATAGTCATGGTAGCCGCCGAACCTGCGCCAATGCAAGTCCGCGTAGAATGGTCAGATGGAAGTGTTACCCACGAATGGGAATCGCCACCAGCCCAGATAGACGAACTAAAACATACAATTTTGACAATTCTTAACAGAGAAGGTCGATCGCTCCTCGCACTCAATGCTTTAGTAGAAGCTAGAGATGCCGAAGCAAACATAGCGCGACAAGTTCTCAAATTGCGACAAACAGAAGCCGATGATTTAATTTGGCAATTTGCCAAATATAAAGCCTTAGCTGTTGGTTTAAATCCGATCGCATTCTTGGATGTAATGGGAGCAACCGTCGCCGATTTAGCCTTAATTCGCTCTTTATCCAGACTTTACGGTTTACCCATGACTGGTTACGAAGCGAGCAAACTTTGGCAAACGATTTTTTCCAGTGCTGGGGGCGTACTTTTGGGAGAATTCGGAAGCAGTTTGCTCTTAGGATTTGGCAAAAGCGCCGCCATTGCTGCTCCCCTAATCGGCTTTTCTACCTTTGCCGGAGTCGCAGTCACTCAAGCTAGTTTAGCAGCTTACGGAACCTACGCAGTCGGTCGCGCCGCCCAAGTTTATTTAGAAAAAGGCTGCACCTGGGGCCCGCTGGGACAAGATACCGTCATTCAAGAGATTCTCGCCACCATCGAGCGTAATACAATTATCGATCGCTTGCAGCAAGAGTTCAAAATATGACACAAACCACAGCCGTTACTGAAATCATCCAAACTTTAGCAGATGTTGAATCGAGATTCAATATTACCCGCACTGAATCCGAGGGATTTTTTCCCGAATGGTATGAAGATTTGCCCGAAATTACAGAAGCTGATAAAAGTGCTCTCAATTTAATTCGGCGCCGATATCTCTATCATCTCAATGATGGAAATCTGACAGAAGGAACCGTCACCCTAATCATGGGTTCACCTCTATTAGAAAGAGCAGGTTTTTACGATTCACCTTTTAAAATGACTGCCGAAAAATCTGTACAAATTGTTTTAGATGAGGAGGATGAGGAAATAGAAACACTCAAAGGAAGGATTGATATTTTAGTGATGCAAAATCAGTTTTGGGTGACACTCTTAGAGTCGAAGCGCACCACGATTTCAGTCATGTCTGCACTTCCCCAAACACTAGCATATATGACAGCCAATCCTCGGCAGGATAGACCGAGTTTTGCTGCAATGACAAATGGTAGTGAAATTGTATTCGTCAAGCTAGACTTTCAGAATCCACGTCAATATGACTTATCAAGAATATTTTCACCGATTCCTTTAACAAACGAACTTTATACGGTTCTTCAAGTCTTAATAAAAATTGGTCAACTGATATCAATTGCGGCTGCACCGGAATGATATAGAGGACACGGCAGTGCCGTTTCTTGCGCGCCAGATAAATTGTAGGGACACGGCATTGCCGTCTCCTGATTTCGGGTAATATTAATTTCGCTCCCACCAGATTTGAGCTGATATCGTTTCCGGTTGCGTTTGATTTACACTCAACAGTGAACAGTCAACAGTTAACAGTCATTTCGCTCCCACCAGATTTGATTCCAAATCGAAAATCGTACTATCTGCCAGCGATTCTAACACCTTCCCTAAAATGAGCGATCGTCGCAATTACGGCTATACAAAAATAAAATATTCTAATCAGCCAAAAACACACCCGCATTGACCAAGAAACAATAGTCGGAGCAACACCTGTCAACTGCACAAATCTGGAATTAACCTTTTTTTCAAAGCTGTCGAGGTCTTTCATTTCAGATTGTTTCGTCGGAATTACCGGAAACTGCCCGGTATACACATAATAACCGAGAAAACCATCCAATCCTACCTTTCTCTTCAAAAATGAGTTAGTCAATGTTGCAGTTTCCGGCGGCAATAAATTATCCGATTCACCTACTTTTTCCAGCCAAGAATTATATCTGATGGCTGGCGTACTCATGAAAACCAAGGGAACTATCGGTATCAACAAAGCAGCACTAATTTGTCGAGCATATTGAGGAATCAACAGTTTTGTAGCGACACCAAATCCCATACCGATAAACGCAAATACCAATATATTTAACAATTCAATAATTTCGATGCCCCTCAACAAATCGCCGATAATCAGAATTGTGTATAATGCTTTGTCTGCCAGTAGCAAAGCTGCGAATTTGATCAGAATTGAAATACCGACAATAGTAGCTGCAATCGCTAGATACCCGATGCCACCTAGAACGTAGATAAAAATCGAACCGACTTGTTTTAATGACTGCATGGAATTATTCACTCTTGTGAAAGTTGAGGAGTCTGATTGACCAAACAATTTGAAATTTTCGATCGATCGTTCGTCCCAAATTTGACTTGTAAAATTGATGAGATTGAAATGAGAAAAGTAAATCTAAAATCTACAATCTACAATCGATTGACAAGTTCCCGCGCGGCCGCTTTCGCGACTTCTAAGATCCGTTCCTTGACAACACCATCTTCGTTAGCGCAGCCCTCGGAGAGGATCGCACTTTCGTCTGGTTCCGGTTCGCGATCGATCCCCAACCATAAAAGATACTCGATATTTCCAGCAGGGCCAAGTAAAGGCGACCACGTTAAGCCCAATTCCTGCCATCCTAAAGCTCTCGCGGCTTTCCACACTTGAAAAATAGCATCCGCTTGAGTTGCTGAGTCTCGCACGACGCCTTTTTTGCCGACTCTCTCACGTCCCACTTCAAACTGCGGTTTTACCAACAATATCGCTTCCTTGGGTGCTGCCAACAATTCCCACAGCGCCGGTAAAATCTTATCTAGGGAAATAAACGATACATCTACTACCGCCAAATCTGCATAAACCCCTTTTGGCAAAGCATCTTGCTCCTCCCCTTCACAAGGGGGGGCTGGGGGGGGTGACTCGCCGTAAAGCTCAGCAGGAGTCATGTACCGCAAATTGGTGCGTTCTTTCAAAATCACCCTCGGATCGTTGCGCAAGCCCCAATCTGCTTGACCGTAGCCAACATCTATGCCATAGACTTTAGCTGCGCCAGCTTGCAGGAGACAGTCTGTAAAACCGCCTGTGGAAATGCCGCCGTCGAGACAAATTCGATCGCTAACGGGAATCGCAAAAACTTCTAAAGCTTTGGCTAATTTGTCGCCGCCTCTGGAAACGTAGCGCGATCGCTCTTTGATCAGAATTTTTGATGCAATGTCAACCTCAGT
>CASBQF010000332.1 GCA_949127775.1 Oscillatoriales cyanobacterium PMM_0080 | reverse complement strand
ATTTAGCATGAAGTTTCGCGATCGAGCACTTTCACAACTTTGTTATACATCTCCTCTGCTTCTTGCGGCGAATTGCCGATACTCGTCAATCCCAATTTGCCAAACTCCGACAAACAACCCATTAAATGAAACACACTCCCCGTCTCAGTACCGCTGTCAAAATGCAGTTGATTGTCAGCAATAATATCCATCAAATCATTCGGCAATAATCCCCGATACCGCGCTTTTTTCAAATTGTCCGAAGCCACATAATATTTCGGACGGCCCTGCTGGCTGTAAAACAATCCCGTAGTTCGCTCGTACCGACCATTTGTCAACAGCTTCAAAGCCATAAACGGATGAGTTGTGCCTCCTTTCCGCAAGTTAATTTCTATGGCTTGAATATCCCATTTCCCGTCAGGTTGCTTTACGGCAAGAAAATCTACTCCAAATCTCTCTAAAGCGCCTTTTTCAGCTAAATTTTTCCCGACTTTCCATCCCAATTCCTGCAACGTCAGCCGATAGGATTCATCCGCCGGAAATCGGCAGCCCAAGAAAATTTGACCGTCTGGGCCTCCTAAAATCTGGTCGTGGGTTGAGAGAATTTCTACTTCGCCACTGGGGACAATTCGACCTTGAACGCTGGGCGAAAACTTTTCTTCTCCTTCGATAAATGCTTCAGCAATTGCCCCTAATTCTGGGATGCGGCTGCTGAAATTTTCCCAGGTTTCGCCGCTGGATTGAAAGCGCAAATTGTGGAAGCAATCGCCAATTGCTTTGACTCTTTCGTGAGGTGCTTGATCTGCGATCGACCTCAAGTCTAAAATTGCATTTCCTTCCCCCGAAAAACCTTCATTTAACTTAATTACTATCCGCTGCAAATTCGGCTGTCTTTCCCACAACTGAGCCGCAGCTTCTGCTAAATCTTCCGTACTCCAAACCAACTCCGAACCGTCAGGATAAGGCACGTCACATTCTTGAAAAATTTGCCTACTACCACTTTTTGTTCCCCAGTAATGCAAATCCGGATCGCTCGCCCACAAAGGAATTCCCAATTTAATTGATAACTCCCGCTCCAAGGGAGTCGAATTATAACAAACCATATAAGATTTTGTCGGCCGCACTGCTTGACGAATCCGCTCCATCAACCGGGGACGATCTAAAATTTTCTGGGTGAGAGATTTGGCAGAAGCATCGTAAGCCGAGAACAGCAAAAGCCGATCGCGCGCGTGAGAAAAAGGAATCCCCGGCAACAATTGCAGGTAATAATCCACAATCATTGGGTGCAGCGGTTCTGAAGTAATATAAATTAAGCGCGTGCGGGGGTTCCGCAGACGAATCAACGAAAATAAGTGCCGTTCTTCGTAGTGGTAAGCACCCTCAACTTTCTGCATTTCTCGTTGATCCAAGCTGAGAGAAGGAATGACAATAATGTCACAATCTCCACTATCGAATTCTTCGATATCTCCCCAACGTTCGCGTAATTCTGTCTGAAGATTCCGAAATTTTTCCGAGTGTTCGGAATCAGATTTATTTATATTTTGCATTTTGTTATCCTAAATAAATGTAGATATATTGTAGGGTGCGCATTGCACACCGGTTCACTGGTGCGCAGTGCACACCCTACAAACTTAACTGGTGCGCAGTGCACACCCTACTAAGAAGCCCGGCGCACTCGAAAAAGTTTGGCATATGCCAATACAGGCTCTAGCCGGCGTTGATTTCGCTTAAATGCCGATCGCAATTTTTCCGAAGGGCGGAACACCAGAGGAGCCGAATATCTGTTCAGCAACTCCATATCGGGCGACTGGCTCAGCAGCATCAGCCGTACATCTTTGTCAAGCAAATAACTCAGGGAAAGCAAATCTCCCATGTTCGTAAAATCGTTGCCGCGATCGCTAATTACAATTGTATCTTTGATCGATCGATTAGCCATTGCATCTTTGTTAATATTTTTCGCAACTTCAGCATTAAAGTAGCTCAAGTCTTTGCTCCACCAAGTATCAGAAAAAGCGCTTACCGTACAGGAAGCGATACTTGCTGTAAATACCAAAGCTAAAACAACTTGCCAAAACCGTTGCTGACTTTTTACGTTACTTGCGAGCAAGTAAGCAACTGCTAACTGCACTCCCGGAAAGCACGAAATCAGATACCGACTGACGGCGGAACGTTTGCCACCTATAATTAGATCCGGTAAAGCTAGTACCAAAAAAGGTACAAAAATTGATGTTAAAATAAACAGCCAAGTTGAACTCCTCGTCCAGCGGCAGACTTGGTAAATGGCTGCTACAATTAACAGCAAAAATGGTAATCTCAGCAGATAAGTCCAGATATTATCAAACCCGAAGTCCAAGTCGAAAAACAATGCTGTAAAGCTGAGCGTCCATAATTTGACAAGATACAGCAAACCCGGAGATACTCGCGTCCAATCTGTCGTAGCCGAAGCTCGTTCCAAATTAGTACCCAGCACATAAATCCACGGGATATACAATATCAAAGCGGCTATTACTGCTAAGAAAAATTGAGAATTAGTGACATGACCTTCCACTGCTCTTTTTTTGACAAACAGCCAATAAGCAATTACAAAAACTCCATGTCCGATCACTGTTAAACCGAAGAAAGGATGAGTGTATAAACCAAGGGCGCTCACCAGCGAATAAGACACCCAATTTTGCCAATCCCGCAACCGTACTGCTCTCAACAGCAGCCAACTGCTACCAATAATTAAGACTGTTAGCAAGCTATACTGCCTTGCTGTCTGAGCAAACAAGATATCAAATGGTGATAAAGCCAACAGTGCTGTTGCTAAGGTTGCCGCCAAATTTGAGGCAAAAAGTTCCTGAGCTAAAGCGTACATCAAAGGCAATGATAGCAAACTCAATAGTGCTGGCAAACTGCGGGATGCCGTGAGAGAACTACCAAATTGCTGCATCCACCAACGAGCCAT
>CASBQF010000331.1 GCA_949127775.1 Oscillatoriales cyanobacterium PMM_0080 | reverse complement strand
TTCGTAACCCCAATCTCGGAAAGCTCCTTCGGTGTATTTCATGATGTTGCCTTTGTGCACCAATGTTACTTGCTGCTTTTCTTTTGGCAACCGCAAGGCGTGAGTCATTGCCCGCCTGACTAAACGCTGTGAACCGCTTTTGCTAATTGGTTTTATTCCGATGCCTGAATCGAGGCGAATTTGTTTTTTGCCGTGTTCTGGTGTGGCTGGAATTAACTCATTATTGAGATATTCAATTAGTTTTTTGCCGATTTCGCTGTCTTTTGCCCATTCAATTCCGAGGTAAATATCCTCTGTATTTTCCCGGTAAATGATGACATCCAGTAGTTCTGGAGTTTTGTGCAATGATGGGGTTCCATCATAATATTTGCAGGGGCGGACGCAGGCGTAAAGGTCAAAGATTTGCCGCAATGCTACGTTGAGCGATCGAATTCCGCCGCCTATGGGCGTTGTCAAGGGGCCTTTGATGGCGACTCCGTATTCTTTGATCGCGTCTAGGGAATCTTGGGGCAAGTATTGGTATGTACCGTAGATATCGCAGGCTTCGTCGCCTACATAAACCTTAAACCAGTTGATTTTACGATCGCCACCGTAGGCTATTTCTACCGCAGCATCCATTACTTTCTGCGATGCTGGCCACAAATCTACGCCGGTGCCGTCGCCACGGATGAAGGGAATAATTGGGTCATTGGGGACGATCGGCAAACCGTCTTTGAATGTAATTTTAGAACCAGTTGTGGGGGCTACAATCTTTTCGTACATATCTTAACAGTGTGGATAGCAATTCTTTTTATTTTCCCACGATTGTCTGTCGAAAATTCAATAATCTTCAGACAATTGCCTAAATTTTTAATATCTGCGTTACTGCTGTATCTATAGTAACCAAACTGAGATTATATTAATTTTTTACCGCAGATAGGAGCAGATGGACGCAGATAAACGCAGATTTTTTTGATGTCTGCATTTATCTATGATTCTATTCTTTTTGCATATTCTTTTTCACAACCCACAAGATAAACCCGATGACGACAATCACCACAACTATTTTGGAAACAGGAGCGAGATATTCATCTACACGTTCGTAATTTTCCGCTAGTTTATACCCAGCCAAGGTTAGAAAACTGACCCATAAAATAGTCCCGCCTGTTGAGTATGCCAGAAAGGGAATTAAAGGCATATTGTTGATGCCAGCGGGGAGGGAAATTAGGGTGCGAACTCCGGGGACGAGGCGACACAAAAATACGGCTTTGTTGCCGTGTCTGGTAAACCATCTATTGGATTTGTCAATATCTGCGCCCGATACTGCGATCCATTTGCCGTATTTGTCGGCTAAATCTCTCAAGCGTTCTTCGCTCAATAATTTACCCGCATAGTACCAGGGAAGTGCTCCCAGAACTGTGCCGATTGTCCCTGCTGCGATCGCGGGTATCAACTGCATATCCCCCTTCGATGCTGTGAATCCTGCCAAGGGCATAATCAATTCTGAGGGGATGGGGGGGAATAGGTTTTCCAGAAACATCAATAACGCAATGCCCAGATAGCTCATGGACTGCATTGTGTTAGTTATCCATTCAACCATTTTGATTTAATAATCTGGTAATAGGTGTAGTAGAAGGAAGTTCGGCAACGGATTCTGTAACGGATTTAACGGATGTCAGGAAAACCGAATGCCGAATTTCATGAAGTAGGGACACTCCAAGATCCCATTAGTGTCAACTTAAGCCTGAAACCCATATAAATGTGGCTTTTAGGCAAAGTTCAGATCCCCCTAAATCCCCCTTAAGAAGGGGGACTTTGAGAATACTCCTGTCCCCCCCTTATTAAGGGGGGCTAGGGGGGATCTGGCAAGAGGCGGTAAACAATAGTCTCTGACTGGGTTTGACCTGATTGTTCACACTAATTGGCACGGTGGGGTGTCCCTACGGTGCGATGATTATGTGCCCGAAGTCCAAGAGTTTGTGTACTCAATTTGATCGGCAGTCAAGGTATCAATGAAAATACCCATTGCTTCCAATTTGAGACGCGCGATTTCTCTGTCAACTTCCACAGGGATTGAGTGAATACCTGGCTCTAGTTTGCCTTTGTTGGTGACAAGATGTTCGGCGGCTAAGGCTTGGTTGGCAAAGCTCATGTCCATCACGGCGCTAGGATGTCCTTCGGCGGCGGCTAAGTTGATCAAACGGCCTTCGCCCAAGACAATAATCGATTTGCCGTTATTGAGACGGTATTCTTGGGTGAAAGAACGTACTGTCTTGACGCCAGTGCTTTTTGCACCGAGGGATTTGAGGTCAATTTCGATGTCGAAGTGACCGGAATTGCAAACCATTGCGCCGTCTTTCATGGTGTCGAAATGTTCGGCACGAATGACGTGTTTGTTGCCGGTGACGGTGATGAAAATGTCTCCGACGGTGGCTGCTTCGTCCATTGGCATGACGCGGAAGCCGTCCATGACTGCTTCGATCGCCCGAATCGGATCAATTTCGGTAACAATTACGTTAGCACCCATACCGCGGGCGCGTTGTGCTGTGCCTTTGCCGCACCAACCGTAACCTGCAACTACAATATTTTTACCGGCTAACAAGATGTTGGTAGCGCGGAGAATGCCGTCTAGGGTAGATTGACCGGTGCCGTAGCGATTGTCAAAGAAGTGCTTGGTGTCGGCATCGTTGACGTTCATGGCGGGGAAAGTCAGCACGCCGTCTTTCAACATTGCTCGCAGGCGCACGATGCCTGTGGTGGTTTCTTCGGTGGTTCCGATCAAGTCGGCAATTTGGTTGGGGCGGTGTTGGATCAGGGCTGCTACTACGTCGCTACCGTCGTCGATGATGATGTTTGGACGGTGGTCGAGGGCTGTGTTAACGTGACGTTCGTAGGTGGCTGCGTCTTCTCCTCGGAAGGCGTAGACGGAAATGCCGTAGTCTGCAACTAGGCAAGCTGCTACGTCATCTTGGGTGCTCAAGGGGTTGCTAGCGATCAGTACAGCGTCTGCGCCGCCCATTTTCAGGGCGATCGCCAAATGGGCTGTTTCTGTGGTTACGTGGCAGCAAGCTGAAATTCGGATGCCTGCGAAGGGCTTTTCTTTAGCGAAGCGTTCTTGAATTTGGCGCAACACCGGCATTTCGCGGCCGGCCCACTCGATGCGCTGTTTCCCCAAGGGAGCTAGGGACAGGTCTTTGACTTCGTGTTTAATCTGAACTAATGTTGCAACCATTTTATGTGATTTCTCGGAAATTCTTCAACTCTATCAGTTGTACCAGATTAACCTAGGTCGCTGCAAGTTCCCCGATTTATCGATCTTGTGCCCGATCGACCTTTTTGACACACACCAGTCTCGCATTCTGTCTACTAGACAAGATTGCAAAAATAACTAGGACGGGCTCTTCGGCCCATCCCACAAAAAGTTTTTTTCTTGTGGAACAGGCCGGAGAGCCTGTTACAAAATTTGATTAAAATGAATTTTGCAATCTTGTCTACTCAATCTTTTTTGTGACTGCGGCGTTCTTGAATTATATGAATAATCGAAGGCACAAAAGAAAGTACAATTATTACACCAACAATCGGCAGTAAATATTGGTCAACTTTGTCTGAAGGAATCATCTTTCCCAAATAATAACCCAGCAGCGTTAGCCCCACCGTCCACAGAAAACCGCCGATCAGGTTGTAAAACATAAAAGTTTTGTATTTCATTGCCGCCACACCCGCCACTATCGGCGCAAAAGTGCGGACAATTGGCATAAATCTCGCCAGTACAACTGCTTTTTGACCGTGTTTTTGGTAGAAGGTTTCGGTTTTTTCTAAATATGATTTTTTAAACAGCCACGAATCTTCCTTTTGAAATAAGCGACGGCCCCAACGGTGTCCGCTTGCATAGCCCACATTATCGCCAGCCACCGCGCAGACAAAACACCCAAAAATTAGCGTCCAAATATTCAGAGAGTCCGGCCCAGCAGCCACAATTCCAGCAGCAAACAGCAAGCTGTCTCCCGGTAGAAAAAACCCGAATAGCAGTCCAGATTCCGCGAACACAATAGCCCAAATTCCCAAATACCCGAAGCTTTTAATCAGTTGCTGCAAATCAAAATTCATCTTGCTTTTTTTCCGAATGAACTAAACAGTACAGAAATGAGATGTATGATATCATTATGTGTTAAACTTAAGATAAAACGATAATCCGGTAAAATAATAAGTCAGCGAGCGATCGACTTTTAGTAACGAAATTTTCCGTAAGAATTTTTTTAAGTCTAATTTAACAATGGGCGCAGTAATTCAGCAAATCTAAACTAGCTTATTAAACCTACACCAACTCCAGAAGTAGATATTTCAGGCATTAACGATGGTTCTTTTCGTCTAATTGTCCGCTATTGGACATTGCCGGAACAAGCTCAGGTGCGACGGACAAAAACCAGGGCTGTGGTGGCACTTAAAGCCGCGTGCGATCGATCGGGCATGAGAATTCCTCAACCCATACCAGTGAATTTGTACGACTTGTGCTCCTCGAACAACTCTGAGTTAAATTCCGATCGCGACGCATCATAAGCAGCAGCGCGAGGGGGAGATGGGGAGAGGAGGAGAGTGGGAGAGTGGAAAAAATCCTCTTTCTTCCTTCTTCCTTCTTCCTTCTTCCTTCTTCCTGATTAAACCAAGCAAAAGGCGAGCCGATATTTCATCAGCGCGCCTGCAAATCTTATTCTTTTTTGTTAAACGTACATTGAGCCGATCGTTCTGGCTGAAAAAATTAAGCTACTGTCTTGCTCGCGCGGCGGCGACGTGCTGCAACCAAGCCGCCTAAACCGAGAGCCAAACCAGTCATGGTAATCGGTTCGGGAACTGCTTCGGCGCTCACGGTGAAGTCTTGGAAATCCTTGTCGTTAGCATTACCGCGATCGTCGAAGGAGATTAGTGTACCTCCGCTTCGCAGAGAACTTACTCCGTCTGTGTATTGTCCAGCAGCTTGGAAGACAGAAGTTGTTTCTTTGCCAAGTGAGTTCCACAACCCCGATCCGCCAAATACGGCTTGCTGGCGGCCGCTGTTCAAGGCTGAGGTCGAGTAGACAGTGCCGTCATCGCCGCTGGACAGTCCCAAAGTGTAAACTTGATTTGCCAGAAACTTGAAGACTGCGGAGCCTGAACCCAAGACGGTATTGCCGAGCGATCCTTTCCATTCGTTCTCGCCGCCGTTGTCTGAGGATTTAGTTTCCGAAAATAGGGTGCTAATTAGAGAAGTAGTCGAGTTCTTCACAGAGTAGATTCCCAAAGAAGAAGTGAAGGCACCGTGAGATTCTTGGAACTTAAAGTTGACATCTGTATCTTGTTGAAATGTTATGCCGTTGGTACCAAAAGAGAAGGCCTGCGCTGGAGTTCCGGCACCCAACAGAGCTGTGGCGACTGCGGTGGCTGTTAAGGCGGAGAAGAGTTTGGTATTCATAACTTGTTCCTTTGGTGCTTTGTATCTTAATGATTTGATTATGGAATACTTTATTTGGGTTTTTGGAACTTTAGGTGAATGTTGACAGACTCTTTATCAAGCCTTCATTGATCCTTTACAAATGCTGTCGATTCGATCGACTAGAGGACGATCGATCCCCAAGAACACACACCAAATAATTATATTAAATATGACTGAAAGTCTTGCATTGCAAAGCGTCAGAGCGCCAAGTGTCTAAAATATTTTTGGGCTAGCTAGGCTAATTTTTTATTTGATGCTCAAGTCTAAATCCTCAACAGTAAACACTTACGTATAAACACGGTGATAACTGAACTAACTAACAGTTATGAGATTTTTATATTAACCACAAAATGAGAATCTTGGTTTTTTAACACTTGCGTATGGGAGTTAAAGTAGTCGATCGATCGGGGAAATTACGTACAAACGGCGATCGCGCTAGTTTATGTATTTTTGTGAGATTAAGCTGTTTGCCTTTAAATTGCAGAGCAAAAAAAATCAAACTCTTGTGGGGTGTCCCGCTAGGCTTAAATATACAATGGACTTCTTGCAAAAGTCCTTTTAATCAAATTTTGGGACGCTGCTCAAAGCCAGCCCTGTCTGGCGTGTCTGTAGAGCTTGGATAAAAGTCTCTCAAATACTTAAAATATCGGGCGTTGCTGAATTTAGGTATGATTCACCTAGCGAAGGCAATCCCTGAAATGAGAGAGTAGGGGCAATTCATGAATTGCCCCTACTCTCTCATTTCGGATAAAAATCATAGTCCTTTCTCAGCAACGCCAAATATCGT
>CASBQF010000330.1 GCA_949127775.1 Oscillatoriales cyanobacterium PMM_0080 | reverse complement strand
TCGGAATTATTAGTAGCCAAATTAGGAGACGGCAGTGCCGTGTCCCTACAATTAATCACGGTAGGGACACGGCACTGCCGTCTCCTCTATATCATTCCGGTGTAACCGGAAACGATATCAAACGATCGGCAATTTTACCATAAACTCAGCACCGCCCCCAGTTTGAGATTCAGTAAGGTGCGCATTTCGCACCCTACAAATAGGGTTTCTTCGTCAGTCCTGAAAAAGTTATAATGGTATCAAACGATCGGCAATTTTACCAGAAACTCAGCACCGCCCCCAGTTTGAGATTCAATTTGAGATTGCACTGGAGATTGAACACTCAGGTGGCCGCCGTGCGATTCTACAATAATTTTATAGCAAACCGATAGCCCTAATCCAGTAAAATTTTTAAGGGGCTTAGTATAGCAAAACGGGTCAAATATTTTCTGTTTAATTTCTGGAGGAATTTGGACACCGTTGTGGGCGATCGATACTGCAATAAATCTGCCTGTAGAACTCTCCACAATGTCTGTTTTAATTCTAATAGTTTGGTGGGAGTTTTCAATACTGTTAACAGCATCAATAGCATTACTGAGGATATTTACAAATACCTGGTTCAGTTGACCGGGATAACACAGAATTGACGGCAGATTGCTGTATTCCTTGACTACTAATATTTTTTGCTCCAGCCGATGAGCAAGCAATAACAGAATATTGTCGATGATTTCGTTAAGGTTGGCGCGTTTTTTGGTGGCTTCGTCAGGAAGTGAAAAATTCCGCAAAGCTAGAACTATCTGGCGAATACCATCGGTTCTTATTTTCAGAGAGTTGAGAATTTGCGGCAAGTCTTGGCTGATAAAATCTAGGTCGAAGTTCTCTATTTGTTGGGCAACTCCCGGCACAGATTCGGGATATTGTTCGCCATAAAATCGAATTATATTGAGCAAATCTTTGAGATAATCGTTGACGTGAATGAGGCTGCCGTAAATAAAGTTAATCGGGTTGTTAATTTCCTGGGCAATTCCGGCGGCGAGTTGACCGACAATTGTCATTTTTTCGCTTTGGATTAAATGCTCTTCGGTTCTTCTGAGTTTGGCTAATACTTCTTCTAAAAGTTTGAGATCCTCTTGAATTTGCTCGTGGAGTTGGGATTGGGCAATTGCGATCGCCAGTGAGTCGGCAATTGCTTCCAAAACTTCCACTTCGTCGGGAGTCGCAAACCGCCGATTTGCAGAGGCGAATAGATATCCGAGCCGATTAGTCTGAGTCAGTATGGGTATTGCTGCGTAGTAACTGTTTATGAGTTCGATATGGGGAGGTTCCTGAGACGCTGTGCCATCGGGGGCGACGGTTTTGTTTAAAACTATCGTTTCGCAGCGGTGCAGCCGCGCAGCTAAGTCTCCAGACGGCCCTCCGGTCGCACCAAAGATTCCCAAGCGCCCCGGTAAACCTTCCCGGCAATATTCCCAACAAAATTCTAAAGTATCTTTTCGGGAGTCATACCATCCGAAAATTACTCGATCGAGCTTTAGCAGAGTACCGAGTTCTTCTACTGTAGTTTGCAGGATGCGATCGGGGTGCAAGCAAGCGCGAATGCGGCCAGTCAAGCGGTGAAGAAAAGCTTCTGTGCGAGTGCGCCTATGATGACGCGCAACCAGTTTCAGCGCCAAAATTGCTGCGAAAATAGCTGCTGTTAAGAGTAAGGTGGCGACGGCTGCTAGTGTATTTAAGGGGAGCAGTTCTTTTTCGAGGTTGTCGCTGGGAATTACAAGGGCGATCGACCATTCGGCTTGTTCTAAAGGAAGATAGGCAACATAAACTCTGGCGTCGTTGATTTGAGTCAACAAAATGCCCGTTTTTTGATAAACCATCTCCCGTGCTACATTCGCCAAATTCGGATCTGCGGACTCTAGCAGACTGGGAGCAGGCTTGTCAATATTTCCAATTAACCCCGCGTCGGGATGGACAATCGGCACTCCTTGAGAATTGAGAACAAAAGCATAAGTTCCTGCTGTATATTCTAGCTCTTGTACGACTTCGGCAATTCGATCGATGCTAATGACGCCATTCATTACTCCGATCGGCTTTTCGACTGTTTTATCCATAGACTTTGCCGAATTTGACCATACCGGAGCCGAAATTGGCACTATACTTTGTTTTTTGATTGTGCGAGAAATGGTAGGATCTGAAACATAGATTTCCCCAGCCATTGCCTTTTTGAAGTGTTGGCGATCGCTGACATTAATCAAGGCTCTGCCGACTTTTGTGGTAAAATAAGAACCGTCAGGTTCAATTAATGCGAAATGTTGGAATTCTTGCAGTCGATTTATTTCCGATTTTAAATAAGGCTCTGCTACGAGCCAATTCATCGATCGAACTGGAGGAGTGTTGGCGAGGATTTCGATTTCAGTCTTTCTAGTCGCGATCCAGCGATCGATCTTGTTACTGTGCTCCCTAACTTCCAACAAAGCATTTCGCTCGCTTTTGTTGATAATCAAGCGGCGAAGGCTTTGATAGCTGATACAACCACTGATGCTAGTTGCCAGAATTGTGACGCCAAAAATGAGCAGCAAAATTTTGTAGCAAAGATCGTATTCGCCCTTAAATCTCGCTGGCAACATTCTACTTAATTTCCACCACCTCACTCTCGCAAAGCTTCGCATGGTTTGACAAATTTGTGAGATTGAAATCCTCAGCTCACCTGCGAGTAGTCTGAAACTACTAGCCTTAAATAAGTGCGGGGATTTTTTGATTGTTTCCCGCTGGTTGGCTCACTTCATTAAACTGGAATAACACCATACCATGTTTTTGATAACTTTTAACATTTCATTAAGAATTTGAGAGTTTTGTCAACATTCGTTAACAATCTATGTGCATGATGTAATTAGGTAAGGTGCTTCTTAGGTTGCACCCTACTTTGAGATATTTAGGGTTGGTTTTAAATCAAATTTTAAAAGTTTTGAGTTATTCATGAACAAAAAAATGGTTAATACCAATTTAATGTGAAGTTGCACATATCTCGATCCCCCTAAATCCCCCTTAAGAAGGGGGACTTTTATCGAAATCTTGTCCCCCCCTTATTAAGGGGTGTCCCAGGGAGATCGGATTCTATGCAGCCTCATAAAAGAATGGTTAAATCTTTAATTCAAATCTGAAAACTCAAAACTATTTCAGGTGCGTATTCCCGCTTTTGAGCGATTTACTTAAAGAACTTTGTGAGTATGTTCGTGCTGTTTCACGTTGTCTTCAGTGCGAATGACGCGCTCAGAGTTGAGGACTCTTTTGCGTTCTAAGGAATAGGTAAAATCGCTGCGAACTGTTCCTAATGGAATGTGAACTTGAGCTTGGGGGCGGATTTTGTAAGTTCGGGCTGCGGCGATCGCCCGAAAGCCGAATTCTTCGCTAAACTGAGCTTCGGCGGGGAATTCTGACAGCCTTTTAGGTGATTCGCCGTCGAAGATTGCTCCTAAAGTTGTTCCCCAAGCCATTGCATAGGATGTGGGAATTCCCTTGACAATTGCTTCCAAAGCTGCTGAGGGGATAGCCTCTATTACTTGCACTTCAAAAACTTCGCCTTCTTCTTTGATGAAGCAGGTGGCGATACCCACTGCTATGTAGTCGTCGGTGCAGAGTTCGGGAGCGTTGGGATAAACTGTTGCAGTCGTCATAAAATTGTTGTGAGTTGGAGTTGAAAACTGGGAGCAAAAAATCAAGCGATTTCAGATTTGAGATTTTTTCGACAAATTTTTTCGGGAATTGTACCTTAAAATCTCAAATCTGTTGTTTTAATATCTAAAATTTTGGGTTTAGGCTCAAAAGAGCCGATCGCGCCAGTGAGTCGATCGTACCACACTACGGTAGATGGCGGATAATTCGGCAAGGATTCCCCGCCGCCACCACGTTTGCGGGAATATCTTTGACAACAACACTGCCTGCGCCGATCGTGCTATTGTCGCCCACAGTCACTCCCGGACAAATAATACAGCCGCCGCCAATCCAAACATTATTACCAATATTAATCTCAGCAGCAAGTTCTCGGGCAGAAAGTCGAATTTCCGGATCTGTGGGGTGAAAAGCAGTGTAAATTTGCACGTTGGGGCCACACAGCAAATTTTCGCCGATGTTAACTCGATTGCAGTCGAGAATCACGCAGCCAAAATTTATGTACAATCCGTTTCCCGCATAAATATTGCTGCCGTAGTCGCAGTAAAAAGGCGACTCGATTTCAACTTTTGGCCCGACTGCGCCGAACAATTCGGTAAGGATTTCTAACCGTTTTTCTGGTTCGTCTTCGTGGGTAGAATTGTAGATTCTAGCGAGGCGGCGGGCGCGCTGGCGTTCGGAAGTTAATTGCTGATCGCTAGCTAAATATAATTCACCGGCGAGCATTTTTTGTTTTTCGGTTTTTTCCATAAAAATCGGCGGTTTCAACCGCCAGTCTACAAATTTTAGTCCTTCTTTCAGAGACTGAACGCTAGAATTAGCCTGTCAAGCCTTTTTTTTGAGTACCCTAGATTTAGGGTTCTGGTTTTGACTGCAAACAAACGGCTAAATCTAGATTGGTTAATTGCTCAAAAGCTCGATCGATCGATCCTCTTCCCCGCAGAAAACCCGTATTCGCAGCGGGGCAGATATATTGCAAAGTAGAGGGCGAAAATCGATCGATAATAGACTTGACACTGTTAATTTGCCGGGGCCAGTGAAAAGTTTTTGCCGTTCTGTGCGGTTCAGGGGACGCTGTACGGTTGGGGAGCAAGTGTCTGCCAGAAAACAGCACTCCGCCGTTACCAGTATCATAAAGGCAAGAGGAACCCGGGGAATGGCCGGGAGTCCAAAATACGCAAGTTCGATCGCTCAGGGCAAATTCTCGTTCAAAAACCGTCAGTTGCAATCCCGGGAGCAAATAAGCTTCCTGCTCTTGAATCAAGATATCGCACCCCGTGGCTTCCTGAATCTCCCGCGCGCGGGCGTGAGCCCCACGATGCGTCAGAAACAGCAGACGCACACCGCCATGTTCCCCCAAAAAGGTTTGGTTAATCTCATCCCAAGCGGGACAATCCACCAAAATGTTAGTTTGGTTTTCTACAATGAAATAGGCTGTCCCACCCAGGGTTTCCCGGTTAGGTGGGAAAGCAAAAATATTCTCCAGCACGGGCTTGGGTTGTTTTGAAGCTAAATTCTGTTGTTTCAAGGAAGTATTGAGAAGGACTCAAATAAATATTATGTTCTTTTTATGGTTGTTTGTATTGGGAATCATTTCCTACTACTTGTTGCAGACTAGCATCAGTCGCATCACGCGAACTCCGGTGTGGCTGCTGTGGTTGGTCATTATGGCTCCAGCACTGATTTGGACTGGTTGGATTTTGGTTAACCGGGCTAGCAAAATTGCACCGCCAGACTGGCTGATCGTACCTTTCTTGGTTTGCCCTGTTTTGTACTGGTTTCTGGTACAGTTGGGACGCCAGGAAATTACCAGCAAAACGGATGATGCGGTAGCAGACTCTGAGACTGAACCAGCACAGCCAAAACCGCCCGTGCGCCCGATCGACGCAGCAGAAGAAGCGAGTTTGCGCGATTGTTTTCCTTGGTCAATTTTCTGTTTGCGGGATTTGGAATTTCGGCCCCAGGCTGTAATTTGCCGGGGACAGTTACGCACCAACCCAGAAGCCGCTTATCTGGCGATTCGAGAGAATGTCCAGAAGCATTTTGGCGATCGCTTTTTAGTCATATTTCAAAACAGCTTGAGCGATCAACCTTTTTTTGCCATAGTTCCCAATCCCAGCCGCGAATCAGGGGAAATCCCTGTCACAAAAGAATCTATAACCAGGCCATTTTTTGCCTTAGCCTTGGTGTTGATTACCGTGTTTACCACAACGCTGGTGGGGGCGCGGATGGCCGGAGTTACTGAACAAGCTTTGCAGGCCAACCCATCAATTTTGCTCCAGGGTTTGCCTTACTCGCTTTCTCTAATTACATTTTTGGGAATTCACGAATCCGGCCACTATTTAGCTGCTCGATTCTACAAAATTCGCACGACTTTGCCTTATTTTATTCCCATTCCTTTTTTCTTAGGAACTTTTGGTGCTTTCATTCAAATGCGGAGTCCAATTCCCAACCGCCGAGCTTTATTTGATATCAGTATCGCCGGCCCTTTGGCGGGTTTGGCTGCGACAGTGCCGTTGTTGATTTGGGGTTTGGATAACTCGGTAATTGTACCGCTTTCTGAAAAGTCGGGAATGTTGAATTTTGAGTCTTTTAGTCCTAAATTTTCACTGCTGATGACTTTGCTGAGCAAGTTAACTTTGGGCGGTGCTCTGAATGCGGAAACTGCGATTAATTTGCATCCGGTAGCGGTGGCTGGTTATTTGGGTTTGATCGTGACGGCGTTTAATTTGATGCCCGTGGGACAATTCGACGGTGGGCATATCGTACACGCGATGTTCGGCCAAAAAGCTAGTATGGCGATCGGGCAAGTTGCTAGAGTTTGTATGCTGCTGCTGTCTTTTTTGGAACAGGGTTTGCTGCTGTGGGCAATTATTTTGTTTCTGACGCCACTCAACGACGAACCTGCGTTGAATGATGTTAGTGAATTGGATAATCGCCGGGATTTTTTGGGGTTGCTGGCGATCGGGCTTTTGTTAATTATTTTATTGCC
>CASBQF010000329.1 GCA_949127775.1 Oscillatoriales cyanobacterium PMM_0080 | reverse complement strand
GCTACGATATCCTTTACATTGCTGACAGTAGTTGCCAACTTATTATCAGCATTGCTAGCGATGTCTGGCATCGTTTTCTACGTCCTAATTTACACTCACTGGCTGAAGCGCCACAGCGTGCAGAACATCGTCATCGGCGGTGCAGCAGGCGCGATTCCGCCGTTAGTTGGCTGGGCTGCGGTGACGGGAGATTTGAGGTGGGGTGCGTGGATGTTGTTTGGGATTATCTTCCTATGGACACCGCCGCATTTTTGGGCCTTAGCAATGATGATTCGTGACGAATACGAGGGAGTAGGCGTACCGATGTTGCCAGTAATTGAAGGCGACGAAGAGACAGCCCGCCAAATTTGGATTTACACGTTATTGATGCTTCCTGCCACTTTGCTGCTAGTCTATCCGCTGAATTTAGCCGGCCCAGTGTATGCCGGCACTGCGATTTTCCTCGGTGCTATTTTTGCCCAAAAAGCTTGGTTGCTGTTGCAGACTCCAGAAGATAAGACTGTGGCGCGATCGCTCTTTAAATACTCTATTCTGTACCTGATGCTATTGTGCGCTGGAATCGTGGTTGATAGTTTGCCTGTGACTCATAACTTTACTACTGCTGTTGTGCAAAATGTGCAGGGTTTAATTAGTGCGGTTGTGATGTAGTCTGCTTTTAGATCCCGACTTCTTCAAGAAGTCGGGGATCTGGATATTTAGCTATTTTTCAAGTATTTACCCAAAAACTCTAACTGGTTCACCATTTCCTCTGCTGTCTTATTAGCAGTTAGTTCCATAATGACTCTAACTTGCTCGCCCACGGAATAGTCTTGTGAGATCAGCGCAATGCCAGCATGAGATTCTTCTCTGAAAAGAAACTCACTATGTAACTCACAGAAGTCTCCAATATTGTGACTGTAAAGCACTCTGTTTTGAGTAGCAGCTAGCCGAAGTTGTTCTTCGTCGATTAATCCTTCTGTTTAAGTTTCGTTGACGGTGGTTACATCGACTTGACGTGCCCGTAATGCCCGTAGTAGGGACTGATCCTGGGAGTCTTCATCTAGGTAAATCCTAATCTCACTCATGCTTCTTTACCAAAGTTACTGTACAAAGCTTCCAGACGCTTAGCCTCTGCTGCTTGATGAAGTAGGTCAGTTTCAATTTCTTTGATGTTGGCATGATAGTAGGTGAGCGCGGCGTAGACTTCTGCGAGGGTAAGATGTCCTATGCGATCGCAAATCTCTTCAGCATTCAATCCTCGCTTGTACCAGGTTACAATCCGGCGAACGGTAACGCCTTTACCGAGGATGTGAGGACATCCACCATGCAGTCCGGGAGTGCGTGTAATGAGCGTACCAATGTCAATAGATACTGCTGTGGTCATAAACTATGGAAGTTTGAAGGGACTGATCTCTACTATAGTATAATTATAATTATGAAGACGTTGCACGGGTATGATGTTGTTGCCTTGACCGAAGAAATTCAGGCAATCCACAAAGAAACCTCTGGGCAAATTTTCCTCCGGCCCGGACAAGTTGGCACGATTCTGATGAGCTTTGACGATCGCGCTTATCTAGTAGATTTTGCAGATGCTCAAGGTAATACCTATGCAATGGAAACCGTTCCCTCAGAAAAACTCATGCAACTCGTTTATGAGCCACTTCCTGCCTATCCCTAGCCTGCAAATAATACTTTACCGAGTATTGAGCTGGAAATTGCGATCGCAGAATTATATCGCGGTGTGAATTTGGGGCGATAAATGAGGTAAGCTAGAGACAAAGGTTTTAAACAATTTTAACCAACGCCAGCATCCGTTGCTTATCTGTTTGACAGAATTACAGTGAACCCAAGACAATGTGGCGGTCGTCCCGTTTTAGCCACATGAGAATTTGGTTGAATACTTATCTATCGCCAGCCCTATGCAAATCACTCTCAACCTTGATGATTCCCTTCTCAACGAAGCCTTTCAACTTACCAATCTTTCTACCCAGGAAGAACTGATTAACTTGGCTCTGCAAGAACTTGTGGGTTCGCGCAGAAAGAAAAATCTTCTCGACCTCGCCGGACAAATTCAGTTTGCCCCAGACTTCAACCACAAAGATATGCGCGCAACTCGTCATGTTGCTGATTGACACATCTGTTTGGATCGGGGTATTCCGCGATCGCAGTGGTCAAGTTCGCCAGCAGCTTGAAACTTTGATTGCCGGTCGTGAAGTCCTGCTCACCCGATTCACTCAGCTTGAATTGCTTCAAGGTAGCATAAACGAGCAAGAATGGGATCTTCTCTCTACCTACCTAGAAACACAAGATTACATTGAACTCACGGTTCATTCCTGGCAAGCGGCTGCCCGCATCTACTATGACTTGCGCCGCCAAGGACTCACCGTTCGCAGCCCAATTGACTGCTGCATTGCTCAAGCTGCACTGGAAAATAATTTACTTTTGATTCATAACGATCGCGACTTTGAAACCATTGCACAAGTGCGTTCTCTCCAACACCTTCGCTTTCAAGCTTGAGTCTTTCTTGCAAAGCACCGACAGACAATCAGTTGTTTTTGGAAGCCTTCAGTAGGCGCAGGGAACGGCGGGAAACGGTGGTTTACAATGCGGGGGAACAGGTGATGTTATAGAGTATTAAGCTTGAAGTGGCGATCGCAGAATTAGATCGCGGTGTGAATTTGGGGCGATAAATGAAGTAAGCTAGAGACAAAGGTTTCAAAATAGATGAAAACTCGATATAGGCAAACTGGCTATGAACTGGAAAGCACACATTCATTCAAATCCTAAAATTCTGCTTGGTAAGCCTGTAATTAAGGGAACACGAATATCTGTGGAATTCGTTTTAGGACTATTTTCAGAAGGTTGGACGGAGCAACAAGTTCTAGAAAACTACCCAACGCTTAATCCTGAATCTATCCAAGCCGTGTTTGCTTTTGCGGCGGAATGCCTCAAAGAAGACGTATTTTACACGCCTTTACTGTTTTCTGAGGCAAGTTAATGCGGTTTCTGGCAAATGAAAACTTCCCACTACAGAGTGTGCGACTGTTACGACAAGCGGATCTGGAAGTCGCTTCTATTACCGAGGATTCTCCAGGAATTGAGGATTCCGAGGTTTTGGCTCGTGCGGCGGATGAGCAACTGGTGATTTTGACGTTCGATCGCGATTATGGCGAACTCATTTATCGTTTGCGACTGCGATCGCCAAGAGGTGTCATTTATTTGCGGTTTCGTCCTCACACGCCGGAAGAACCAGCATCAATATTGTTAAATTTATTACAGACAGAAGGATTGCAATTTGAGGAACGGTTTACGGTGGTGGAGCGCGATCAAATTCGTCAACGCCCCCTACCGTAGTTTTTGCCGGAAGTAAGTAGTTGTGTGGATTGAGGCAGGCTTTGGGTGACGATATTTCAGAGTATTGAACTTGAAGTGGCGATCGCAGAATTATATCGCGGTGTGAGTTTGGGGCGATAAATGAGGTAAGCTAGAGACAAAGGTTTCAAACAATTTTAACCCATGCCAGCATCCGTTGCTTATCTGTTTGACAGAATCACAGTGAACCCGAGGTAATGTGGCGATCGTCCCTGCATCCGGGGAATGCGGATTCGAGTCATCGATATCCTAGAGTTGCTGGCTGCGGGTGAGCAAGTTTTTAAGTTTATCGAAGAATTGCCAGACTTGGAAGTGGACGATCTCAAAGCTGCGCTTCTGTATGCAGTCCGCAAACTCGACCATCCCGTTTTAGCCGCATGACAATTTGGTTGAATTCTCATCGCTCGGCAGCAATTGCTGTGTGAATTAGTGCCACTTTTGGTGACATACATCAGCGATCTGCGGTATTTTTCTCTTCTATTGGGTATTGTACCGCAACTGCGATACAATTATAAGTTCGACTGCTAGATTTTCGTAAACTCGTATCAGTTGATATATTTTGGGAATGTCTGAAAAAACTCTGCTAAGTGAAATTGTTCATTGTCCCCATGCACGAGAGTGTCAAGAATATCTTTCTGTTGAAAATCCATGTCGTACAATTGTTGACTCTCAAAATGCAATTGGGTTAGAAAAATTTCAAGTGCCTGAACCTTGGAGTGGACAGATAGAGCAAGCACCCATTCTCTTCCTGAGTTCAAATCCATCAATTGGCTCTGATGAAGATTACCCAACTTGGGATTGGTCATGTAGCGAAGTACACGATTATTTCAATTACCGTTTTGGAGGAGGACGTAAGCACTGGATCGTTGATGGTACAAAATCCTTGCTAAAAGACGGGAAATATAGTCGCTCTACTCGATTTTGGGCAGCGGTTAGACAACGTGCGATTGAGCTACTTCAACGGAACGTTAGTCCAGGCATTGATTATGCGCTTACCGAGATAGTGCATTGTAAGTCTCGTGCCGAAACTGGTGTAGAAGAAGCACAGGAGCAATGTGTGGAAGCCTACTTGTTGAGAGTTTTAGAACTAGCAAGAGCAAAAGTGATAGTGGTACTGGGGGCACGCGCAAAGCAAGTGATTCAAAGCCAATTCAATATCTCTACAGCAAATTCAATATCCGAGTTCGTTGAGATAGGGAATCGTGAAAGATTTTTTGCTTTTCTCCCCCATCCAAATGCTCGTACCCACCGTTCTTTTGCTAAGTGTTTACAGGGTGATGAACTTGAAAAGTTACGCGCTTTTTTGCGGTAGCATCAAAATACGGCAAGAGATGCGCGCACTCGAACAGCGCCAATGCACCCGACCGTAGAGATCCTGTCGGTGGCAGTCTGAGGTAATTTGCGGCGGGTGATTGGCAACGTTAGACCGCTAAATCTGAGTTGGGTAGTGGCTTGAATGTATCTATCAAATTCCAACCCAAAGGTGAATGTCATGCAAGCTAAACTTCAAGAACAACTTTCTCCTGATGCCGAAGTTATTTTGGGACGTTTGCCAGAACGAATTAAAGCTGCTCTAATTGCGCGTGCTGCGGAAATTGAATATCCGATCGCCATTTCGATCGCCATTTCGGCCAGTTTTCTCGACACAGAAGCATTAGCTTTCGTAGATTGCAAACCAGGACGCGGGCAGTAAAACCGAGAAGAGGTGTCAATATTGATGGCTCAATTCCGCGTCTGAAGTATCGCAACGGAGAAGTGTTGCTGAAACTTATTGATACAATGGTATGAAGTACCACAAAAATCGGGAGAGTTTCCCATGCCCAATCCATTTTATGGAATGAATCCCTACCTCGAACAACCAGAGTATTGGTCTGATTTCCACAATCAATTGGTGGCGGCAATTGCTCGATCGCTCGTTCCCAGACTCATTCCAAAATATCGCGTGGTGACGGATAAATGGGTGTATAAAATCGCAGGTTCTACAGCAATTGCAATTGGTAGACCAGATGTCAGCGTGCAGCAGAACCGAAGAAATCCGCCAGCGAATACAGATTCTTTTGAAGGATCTATTGCTGTTTGCCCGCTGCCCGAACCCGTTAAAGTAACAGTTCCAGTGCTCCAAGAAATTCAGCAATCCTATATCGAAGTAAAAGATGCTGCAACTCAAGAAGTGGTGACGGCGATCGAAGTGCTTTCCCCTGCGAATAAGTTGGGAGATGGCCGTAAAAAATATACAGCAAAGCGACAGAAAATTTTAGATAGCCTCACTAATTTGGTGGAAATAGATTTGTTGCGCGAAGGTATTCCCTTGCCTGTAGAAACTGGCGATATTCAGAGTCACTATCGCATCTTGATTAGTCGATCGCAAACTCGTCCGATTTCCGATTTGTATCCCTTTAATTTGGGCGATCGCATTCCGGCATTCTTGTTGCCTTTGCGATCGGAAGATTCAGAACCGATATTAGACTTGCAATCGTTGGTTGACGAACTGTACGAGCAATTGGGATACGATTATTTCATCGATTACGATCGCAATCCACCATCCCCTTGGTTAAAATCAGAGATGACGGACGTTTTGTCAATCGATCGGCGATCGCTCTCTTAGTTCTTCGTCGATCGCAATTTCACTCCAGACGAACTCGATCGAATCCGTCACTGGGTTAGAAGGCGTTAAAGATTCAATGGCGATCGAAAGCGTTAAGCTAAAAACAGACAATAGAGAGCCAACCTACGCAAAAGGTTAATATCAATGGTTGCGATCGCCCAAAAAACCCTTTCCTTCGAGGAATTTCTCAACTGGGATGACGACTCCGGTAGGTCATTCGAGCTAGTCAATGGAGTTGCCATGCCCCT
>CASBQF010000328.1 GCA_949127775.1 Oscillatoriales cyanobacterium PMM_0080 | reverse complement strand
TAATACACCCGGTGAATCTTTTACGTTAATTACTCTCCAATTTACCAGATTCAAAGCCGGAACAGTTCCGACGAGCAATCTTAACGATACGCAAAAAGCGGACATACCAGCAGGAACAACTTATAAAATTAGCGACTACGAGTTAGAAGACGGACACCTACAAGTTCAACTAAATGATCCCATTTCTCCGGTGGGAAAGTCCGGCTTTTTTTACGAAAAACACGTAGTCGTCACGAAAGGTGCAAGAATCCTGATATTCGATCGCGCTCAACTACCTAAATCACCCGCTGGAATGCAGTTGCTGTGGGTAAACAAAAAAACTTGGTTAAAGCGCAGCCCCGCAGATTCTGCTACCTTAGCAGAAAATCAGAAAGTCCGATTTAATCAGGGAGCAACGTTCAATATTCTCGGCTATGCTTGCGTAGAAAATCATTTTCGTGTAACCCTCGATCCCGCGATTTCCAGTTTCGGCAATTCAGGATTTTTGTACTCGCAGCACGTCCAAATCTTGCAAGACGGCCGGGGAATTTCATTTGATAGAAATGCAGTTACCATGACTGTTGTCAAAACGACTGTACTTAAAAAGCGGCCGGTGGCTGCGGCAAACCTGCCAGCAGCAGAGAAAATTAATTTGCCTGCGGGAATGATTTACGGAGTTTCGGCATTCTCTATAGAACAGGGTCATATTAAAGTCTCGCTGACTGAAAATTTACCACCATTTGGAAATACGGGTTTTGTGTTTCCCGATTTCGTACAATTCAGTCGCGGCGGCAAACCTTTCAACCCGGCCCCGAATTTAACTTATCAAGGCCCGACGGAAGTTTTGGTCAATCAGCCGATCGTCCTTGGGGGTACATTTGACCGACAAGAAGTCGTAAAAGTTGAGGTACTCGCCGAGGATAAATTCCCGCTAACCGTCACTCTCAATCAAACTAACGGCACTTGGCAAGTAAATTTGCCGCAGGGATTTAAGATAGCTGGAGCTCGGTGGCTACGCCTGCGAGCAACTGATAGCAAAGGCAATGTTACGGGAAGCCAAATAATTTACATTACAGTAAGTTCCGATCCGCTGACTGTCGGCAAAGCTTTGACTTTAAAGATAGTTTCTGACACTTTGTTTAAGGTAGCTCCATTTGATTCTTCCCGGCTCAATAGTCAGCAAAAAGTTCTTGTCAAAGCAGGCATGACTTTGGCGGTTAGCAAGTACGGATTTATTGACGGGCATCTCAAGGTGGTTCTGGATGCGGCAATTTTGCCGATCGGCACTTTTGGCTATTTTTACGAACCAGATGTTCAGTTGGCCAAAGGTACAAAAGTCCTGAAATTTGACCTAGCCGACGTACCGAATAGCAATGTCAGCGCTCAACTGTTAGTAACTCAAACAACTCAGATTAAAGGTAAACCAGTAGATTCATCAAAACTGCCTGCAAATCAAGTTGCCGACCTAATTTTAGGTAGTACCTACGCCATCACTGGTTATGCGTGCATTTTGGGACATTTCCGAGTAACTTTTGCCGAAGCTATTCCCGGTTTCGGTAATGTCGGATTTATTTATTGGCAGCACGTTCAAATCAAGAAAAACGGCAAAGAAGTCCCTTTTGATCCGAATGCTTTGACGATGACAATGCTGCAACCAACTGTATTTAAAAAACGCCCGGTAGAGGCTGCGAAGCTAACAGCTACCGAGAGGACTACACTGCCTTTAGGTCGAGTTTATGGTGTGGAAAGCTACGGTTTGGAATCGGCTCACCTGAAAATTTCTCTGACTGAAGAACTGCCTAATTTTGGCAATACAGGTTTTGTTGTTCCTACTTCTGTGCAGTTCAAGCGGGGAGATCGAATTTTCGATCCGGTTCCGAATAATGTGGAATTGAACGTGCCGTATTTTTCGCAGCGTGACAATCCCCGTTTTGACTGGTCTACTTGCAATGTAACTGCGATCGCTATGGTGATGTATTATTACGGCGTTCGTTCTAAGTGGGGCGGACAGTTGGAGGATGAGTTGTTGCAGTGGTGTTTCGACTACGCCGGCCAGGGTTCGCAAACGGATCATAATGTACTTTCGGCGCTGATTCAGGCTTACGGGTTCAAGACGAGTTTTAGTACGACTCGGAAATGGGCTGATGTGCGATCGGAATTGCTGAATCGACGGCCGATAGTTTTAGCGGGAGATTTTACGGCGGCCGGTCACATTATCACTTTAATTGGTTACAATTCTGAGGGTTATATCGTCCAAGATCCTTGGGGAGATGCACTCACCGGTTACAGCGATACTGAAGGCAGAAAGTTGATGTATCCCTATGGTTATATCGATCAAGTTTCTGGGCCAGATGGGAATGTTTGGGCGCATTTTATCTCTCGATAAACTCTACTGTTTGCAAGTAGTTTGAGATATAACACCTGTTGGGAAAGCGCGGATTATAGCGATTCGTAAGGTGCGCAGTGCGCACCCTACAGTTATTGGGAAAGCGCGGATTGTAGGTATTCGTATCGTTTCCGATTGCATCGGAATGACAAGCGAGGACACGGCAGTGCCGTGTCCCTACGCCAGATTAATTGTAGGGAAACGGCACTGCCGTGTCCTGATTTCGGTAATAGAGGATACGGCAGTGCCGTTTCTTGCGCGCCAGATTAATTGTAGGGAAACGGCACTGCCGTGTCCTGATTTCGGTAATTGCGCACCCTACAGCTATTCGTAATGCGTGCATTAGACCGATTCATAAGGTGCGCAGTGCGCTACATAACTTAGGCAATCTTGTGCTTAATTTTGCGTTTAGCTGCACCAATACCTAAAAAGCTCAGTCCTACTAAAGTACCGAATATAGTAGAAGGTTCTGGTACGGCTTCAAACTCTCCTTTAATGGCGATCGCATCGTTAGCGCATTCTGCAAACAAGTTGGCAACATAGCTGCCAGAAGGCATTGCAGATTTATCGAAACTGAATCCGATTGTTTGAGAACCTCGGGCATTAAACTGTCCAAAATCAAGGCCAATAGCGCTCAAAGCTGCTGAGTTTAAAAAACTGATTTCTCCGACTTTTGTACCCTTAGCAATTGAGTTGAGAACGGGCCCATTTTGTTCAAAGTAGGGGTCTGTGGCTGCTAAACTGCCAATAGACGGCGTTCCACCTCCAGATTGAACGCGAGTGTTATATCGGCTTAAGGTGGAAAATCCATCATTAGTTGCTGTCGTACTTTTGGCGGTAACATTGCTGTAAACACCTGTTGCGACTGGGGAGTCATTGGACTCGGCAAAACGAATGGCAAATAAGCTGGCTACATCACTAGCATTCTTGAAGTTTTGACCGGAAAAATTGAAGAATAAGTCGCCGTAGCTAATGCTACCTCTTTCGGCGACGGGGTTAGGCGATCCTGCTAGGGGTAAATTGGCATTGATGGCGATGAAAGTTCGATCGACTGTTTGTTTGATGCCGATACCGTAAAACTCAAATTCATTTCCTCCGACTTGCAAACCGCTAACCCCATCAGTGAAGGAATCAATGCCATAATTCCAGCCACTGCTTAATGTAGCAGCCATAGCTTTTGGCGGTTCTTGGATCGCAATCGAACAGCAAGCAGTTGCAGCAACGATCGATCGAACAATGGTTCTAGAACTGAGACGCATAATATGTTGTTGCCAGATGGCAAGCAGAAGGTTAATTGCTATGACAGGCGAAACGCACCGAAATCATTCCGCTGTCAAATCCCTGTAACTGAGGCCCAAAAGCCCGATCGGTATTATTTGCCAAACATTTAAGCTGACTGGCCTAGTAATCTATCAGCGTCAATCGGACTTTTTTATGTGAAGTTATGTAACAATTGATTTTTTGTACAAGATGGGGCTGGAATGGCGGGCTATGGTTGCACAGGATGAGGGCGCAAGCCAGCACTTTTGATGCGAATATTCTTGATTTTTAGTAAATCACAAATTACGGAAGAGTTTTTTAAAGTTTTGGTAAAGATTTCGTCAGGCGATCGGGTAACAAGCGATCGCGCATTTAAACTGTATATTCAGCAAGCTGCTCAGAGCAACGTACCACAAGAGTGTTTGATTAATTTTTTACACACAATTTAAATATAGAACATCTTATCAAGTAGATTGGTCAAAAAAACCAACGAATACCAGTAAATAAATAGTAAATTCCAGCCACAACCAGCACAGCAGAACCCAAACGCATCACCCACACAGAATTGCTCAACAAAACCCGACTTTGCTTAACTAAACCTGTGAATAAACTAGCAAAGAAAATTACCGCAGTATAACCCAAAGCATAACTAATCATTGTCACCGTACTGATAACCTGCGAACCAGTAGCAGCCGCCGCCGTCAACACCGCAAACAGCACCGGGCTCGAACACGGAGATGTTACCATCGCAAAAGTTATGCCCGCACCGTAAGTACCAGCGAAAGGTAAAGCAACATTAGTTCGAGGTAAAGGCAAGTGAAATAATCCCGCGAAACTCAATCCCATCGCCACAATTATTAGGCCTGCGGCAATATTAATGTATCCGCGAAAATCTACAAGTACCGCCGATGCAAAAGATGCAAATAATCCCAACAAGCTGCATACAGTTATTACGCCCAAAACAAACATACTTACTTTCGCCAAAGCATCGCGGCGGGAAGTAATTTCAAGAGTACCAATGTAGCTGAGGTTTACTGGCAAAAGCGACAGTATGCAGGGAGATATGCTAGTAATTAATCCGCCAGCAAATGCTAGTGGTATCAGGACAAATGGATTGCTGGTATTTTGCTGTTCGAGCCATTTTTGATAAGGAGTTTCTATCTGAGATACGAGATAGGTGAGGCTGTTATAAAAATTTTGAAACTGATTTGCAGCCACAATTAGTAGTATAGTTCCGAAAAAAAGAGTTACAGGTAAGAAGAATTTAGATTTTCCCTTACTTGCCTCTGGGTTTTTGCCGATTGTTTCTAAATTTTTTGGAGAATTTTTGTCATCTGACGTTGGGCGAAAAGTCATAGGATTTTAGTTGAGTAAATGAAAGTAATCTCAGGATTGTGAGAAATGACCGCAAAATTCACAGTCGCGATGTTTCTTTATGACTGATAGTGAAAGTAGTTTCAGACCCTAATTATAAAGGTAAGGTGCGCAGTGTACACCCTATATCTAGAGGTTTTTCGTAAGTAGTGAAAGTAGTTTCAGACCCTAATTATAAAGGTAAGGTGCGCAGTGCGCACCCTACAGAGGTTTTATGTGACTCTTATAATTGATTTTGAGCGATTCAAAATCTCGCATCAAAAATCAATTAATCCGGGAAAACTATTTCTTTTGTAGCCGCGCGATCGCAGAGTCAATTACAGTCTGGTAGTCTTTTTGATTGGTATTTTTTTGAAATAGTTTCAAAACTTGACCGTTGCTAGGATCTAAAATTGCTACTGTCGCAGTTTGGGATTTGTGGGCTGCAAAAAAGCTGGCTAAACCGAGTTTTTTGGCTTGTGATTCTGATGCTTGGGTTGTCGCCTTGTCGGTGACGTTAAAAACTACGAAAGTAGCTTTGTTCTGATATTGTTTTTTTAAGGCGGAGATGGTGGGGACGATCGCCTTACATCCCGAACACCAATCGGCTGAGATTTCGACTACAACTGGTTTCCCTTGCAATTCTTGGGCTAGGGGAGTTCCGGCGGAGGCTATTTGTACGCCGACATTGCGGTTGTCGCTGGCGATGGAAATTCCGGCAATTGCTGTTATTCCGGCAACGGCGACTAAACTGCCGATTCCCAGACAGAGTGGCGAAAAAGACTTGTGATAATTTTTCAAGCTAATCTCTCCTAATTTGGGATGTGATATTAAATTCGGTTATATCACAGACCTAGCGACAAATTATGATTAGCTTTGTCGTAGGGACTTCAGTCCTCTAATTTTTGGAGGGCGGACTTGCATTCCGAGCGATCGAACATCTGGATTACAATTTTTAGACGGCGAGAAGCGATCGCACGTTTTGAGAAAAGTCAATCGATTTTAGATTTTAGATTTTAGAGGCGACCCCACGGATAAATGCGGGGGCTCTTCTGATTTTAGATTTTAGATTTTGGACTGACTCCACGGATAAATCACGTGGCGGGTACCACCTTTGAAATTCGCTTGTCAAGAAACTTCTGGCAATATATTCGGTGGATTGCGGTTCCTTCTAACTCGGGCGGTGATTTATGTACTCGAAGCGCTGCACAATATTAATCAAATTTTTAAATGCTGTTAACACATCGCCGACAGTTCGTTGACTATCTTAACTTTTCCTTTGAGTACAGAGCGCAGCAGGCGATTGAGCGAATGTCTGTCTTGCTCGTCGAGAGTGTCGTCCAAAACAGCGGCCATCAAACCGTAGCGATCGGCTAAAGTCAAACTGCCCGTATCGGTAACAGAGGCAAGGATTTCAGAAATAGCGCCGGGGATAAGTTGAACTAAAAACATGAGATGTTCGCCGAATTAGATATTTGTATCATCCCTTGTTTTACGAAAATCAAGAGTGACGCTGACATAGCAGAGAACGTGACATTTTGAGCCAAATTATGTGACAGCGGCCGCCCTAATTATGTGACGAGCTGCGTTTTAAGTCTGCGATCGAAGTCACATGGCAGTTGACAGTTGATAGTTGACAGTGGACAGCTCGCCCTGAGCGAAGCCGAAGGGTTGATAGTCAAAAATGCCCGATGCCCCATGCCCCATGCCCGATGCCCGATGCCCCATGTATAAAACGCATGGACTTTATGCGAAAAATTCATAAAGTTTAAGGTTTGGTAAAAATAGCTACGAATATTTACTGTGTTGCGCTTTACATTAGTTCATAACTAAGGTGCATCAAAACGCAGCGATCGACCGAACCATCGGTAGCAACTATAACCATACATAGTTTCGTGGCTTTCGAGGCAGCGCCCAGTAAAGCTGTAATATAAAGACCAACCATGCTTAAAAAAAAATCAATCGGGTAACTAAATATACAGTTTTAAATCTATACACTCACTAAGGTTAGCAGGAAACACACTTTATGCTTCAAGTCAATACCTCCACGAACAAACCAGCCGCGAGGGTAAGTCGATGACCCAAACAGTAGAACCAAAAGTCAGCTTGAACAAATTTGAAAAACTCAAAGCTGAAAAAGATGGCTTAGCATTAAAAGCCGAGCTAGATCACTTCGCCGAAATCGGTTGGGAAGCAATGGATGATACCGATCGCGAGCACCGCCTCAAATGGCTCGGCATTTTCTTTCGGCCAGTAACTCCCGGCAAATTCATGATGCGGCTGCGCTTGCCCAACGGCATCATTACCAGCAATCAAACTAGAACGCTAGCAGAAATCGTACAGCGCTACGGCGATGACGGCAGCGCTGACATCACCACCAGACAAAATTTGCAACTGCGCGGAATTCGGATCGAAGACGTGCCCGATATTTTCCGCCGCCTCAAAGAAGC
>CASBQF010000327.1 GCA_949127775.1 Oscillatoriales cyanobacterium PMM_0080 | reverse complement strand
GGGAATTGGGAATCGGGAATTGGGTATCGGGCATCGGGCATCGGGCATCGGGCATCGGGAATTGGGCATCGGGCATTTTCTCCCCTCTCCCCTCTTCCTTCTTCCTTCTCCCCTCTTCCTTCTTCCTTCTTCCTTCTTCCTTCTTCCTTCTCCTCTTCCTTCTCAAACAGATTCCACTCGCCGCTTTCAACTTGGCGGTATTTCCAAGTAAGGCCCGATTCATCGATCGCCTGAGTCCAAGCCTTGTAAGCTTTATCCAAGCTTTCCCACCAGGCATCCATACCCGCGCCAAGTTCCCAAGCACGACGGACTACAGGGCCCAAACGTCGATCGCCCCTACCGACAAAATCCTCCATCGCCGAAATCCGCACATCAGTATAATTCACCTTAAGATTTCTCATCCCCCGAAATTCACCCTTCAGCAATCTTTGCTTGCGGGAAAACTCAGCAGTCGAAACCGAATGCCACTGAAAAGGAGTGTGAGGCTTGGGCGTAAAATTAGAAATTGTCAAGTTAAAATTCAGTGTCCGTCGGCCATCCAGCCTGCATTCCCTTTGCAGCCAGCGGACTGTTTCGGCAATCCCCAAAACATCAAAATCCGTTTCTCCAGGCAAACCGATCATAAAATACAGCTTGATTTTATCCCAACCGCGATCGACCGCAGTCTTCACACCCCGCAACAATTCCTCGTTTGTCAAACCCTTGTTAACGATGTCGCGCATCCGCTGAGTACCAGCTTCCGGTGCAAAAGTCAAACCGCTTTGCCGCGTACCACCAAGAATGTCAGCAATGTTATCGTCAAATCTGTCAACCCGCTGGCTAGGTAGAGACAGAGAAATATTTTTGTCTTTCAGGCGGTTTTTGATTTCCATCCCGACAGCCGGGAGTGCGAGATAGTCGGAACAACTCAGGGAAAGCAGGGAAAACTCGCTGTGCCCGGTGGCTTTCATCCCTTGTTCGATCGCCTCTACGACTTGCTCAGGTTCCACATCGCGCGCGGGGCGAGTCAGCATTCCCGGCTGACAAAAGCGACAGCCGCGAGTACAACCACGGCGAATTTCCACTGTCAATCTGTCGTGTACCGTCTGGACATAGGAAACTAGGCCGATCGAATAAGCTGGAATCGGAGTCGCGACTCGGCGCAGAATTCGATCGGGAACTCCGGGGCGGTTAGGATGGACGGAACCATCGGCCGCCATATCATAGAATTGCGGGACATAAACGCCGGGAATTTGCGCTAAATCCAGCAGCAAAGCTTCTCGGCTCAAATTATTAGCTTTACCTTCTGCCAAAATCAAGCCAATTTCTGGCAGCAATTCTTCGCCATCTCCCAAAGCGATGAAGTCAAAAAAGTCCGCGTAGGGTTCCGGGTTGGAAGTTGCCGTTTGGCCGCCAGCAAAAATCAGCGGCATTTGACCATTTTGGGCATTTGTCGCTCTTTCTTGCCAAGTTAGGGGAATGCCGGCCAAATCCAGCATTTCCAGAATGTTTGTGGCTCCGAGTTCGTAGCTGAGGCTGAAGCCTAGAATATCAAATTCTGTGAGCGATCGCCTGGATTCTACGGCAAACAAGGGAGTTTTGGTCGAGCGCAGTTTTGCTGCCAAGTCTGGTGCGGGCAAATAAGCTCGATCGCACAACTGTCTGGGCCCAGCATTCAAAATATTGTAAAGGATAATGTGCCCCAGATTAGAAGCACCAACTTCATACACTTCTGGGTAAGTGAGCACCCAGCGCACAGACGCTGTATCCCAAGGCTTGTGCGCAGCCCCCAACTCGTTTCCCAGATAACGAGCAGGCTGATTAATTTCTGCTGTAAGTAATTCTTCGACTTTTACTGCCACGGCTCGACTCGCTCTGATACTTGCGACTAGACAGCAGCCTACCTCAAAATCTGCCAACACGCCAACCGCAGTCCTCTGTCTTTTGGGCTATTTAACCGAATTTGCTATTTTTGTGACTTATTTTCGCCTCTGCGAGCAGCCTCTACCAGTCTGTTTTTACTGAGCAGTTGGAGGCTTGAAAGCTCTCGACATTTTCAAATATCTCAAAAACCCGATCGAGTTGACTCAGTTCCAAAACCATCCTAATCCCCGCAGATACCGAGCAAATGCTAAAAGATCGCTGCATTTTTTTCGCCTGCTTGAGGCCCGAAACCAATGCCATCAAACCAGCACTATCAATAAATGTTACTTCGCCCAAATCTGCGAGTACCGCTACCACCCCGGGGGCTGAAATTGCTGTCGTCAGTTGTACGTCGAACTCTCCTGACGTAGCTGCATTCAGTTGGTCTATGGATGGTCGAATCACTGTAATTGGTTTTTGGGCAAGAAGTGTCTGCATATATCAAACCTATGGTTGCTGCGTATTTTCAACTACTGTGCTAGGAGGTTGTCAGCCTAAATCTACTTAACACATCTGAGCCTAACTTGCTCTGAGGGAAACCGACCAATTATTCTCAGTAGTTTACAGAATCTTTATTTATTTACTCTTTTTTGTGAAAGTTTCCGTAAGATTTGAGAATGAAACGTCAGCTACTATACTATTTTTTATTTATGCCAGCAAGCACAAGTCTTAGCCACTGTAAAAATTGCAATCGATTTTGTTATAGCTGTTACATTCAAAAAAAACATAAGGTAGTATAATCTTCTTTATTAGTGCCAGCAGGCACAAGTATTAGCCACTGTAAAAATTGCGATCGATTTTGTCATAGCTGTTACATTCGACTGAACAATGTAATTGAAATCACTTATTTATTCTGATTTAGATCACGCACGCGATCGACGATTTAGATGATAATTAAATGGTACGGATTTCTCCGAGCTACTATGCAAGCAACTTATGCGATTCGTCATCTTGTAGAAAAAGCCCTCTACATTAAGCGGTTAACCCCTGACATTGAAAACGAAATCAACTACGAGCTCACCCGTTTGGGCTACATCTCGGATATTGATTATGAGGCTTTAGAATTATTAATGGATGAAATGGATGCCGGTCGGGTGCAATTGGTATCTAGTCGATAGTTAGAACCAGCTAGCCCATCCAAAAATCAAAGATCGAAAAAAATCCTTGCACGGCGGGAAATAGAAGAGTGCTAAAAGCATTTATCCCGGCACGGTATTTTTCTAATGCAGCACTCACTTAGTAAGTTGGATATTTGAAGAAATCGTCCCTGCATCGAGCGGCTCAAAAAATACAAACTTTGAACCTAATTAAATTTATCACTTTTGTAGCTTGACAAATAAGCTCAAACTGTGATTCATCTATCAAGCTTACGGTTAGCAGACTGGAGCAAAAACCTGGTTAGGAATGACCACAATCAAATAGGTTTGATCGTTCGGACTTCAGTCCTCATAAAATTACTAAGCTTAAATTCTTCCCTACAAACGCGATCGCGGTTATTTTACCGGACTAGATATAAATCATGCCACATTCCCCGTTATATCAATTCTCGTTGCAGGGCGAATTAATATCACCCGAAATCAGGACACGGCAGTGCTGTGTCCCTACAATTGCTCGCGGTAGAAATCAGGACACGGCAGTGCCGTGTCCCTACAATTGCTCGCGGTAGAAATCAGGACACGGCAGTGCCGTGTCCCTACAATTGCTCGCGGTAGGGAAACGGCACTGCCGTGTCCTCTATATCATTCCGGCGCAGCCGGAATTAATATATGTAAAGTTTTGTAAAAAATCTGCGGGATTTGCATAAAAAAGAACAAGTTGCGCCGATAGCTGCAATAGAGAGGTCAAATCCTATTGGCGATCGTCTACCAACTTGTATCTAAACTCATAAAATATGTCACGAGAACCAGAAAGTAAAGAAACTTCAGTCAGCAGTCTATTTTCCAAAATCGAGAGCTTGCTGATTCAGACTTGGCAAGAAACAGGCCACGGATGCCTAACTATTGAGAGCGAACAAATCAGTCCCAAAAAAATTAAAGTAATTATTCGAGGCTCTACTCATTATCGGTATGTTATTTCCCCTGATGGCATCAACGGGTGGATTTCAAAGCAGATTTCCGAAGGGGATTAATTTAATGGGTTTGATCGTTCGGAATTGGCAATCTTACCAAAAACCTCGCTCCCTGTCCCTGGCCAGCCGATTCCACTTGCACCGTCCCCCCGTGCATTTCCACAAAATGGCGCACGAGGGCCAAACCCAAACCCAATCCGTTGTACGATCGGGCCATAGAGGTGTCAGCTTGGCTGAAACGCTCGAAAACGTGCGGCAAAAACTCTCTCGCAATCCCTTCTCCCGTGTCGCTGACTTCAATTTCCACGCTAGATGGCGACCAATTTTCAGCGCAGGCGGATGGGGAAGTCGAAACTCTATCCACTTTTTGCAGTGCCACCTTCACCTGTCCGCCATCTGGAGTAAACTTAACCGCATTCGACAGCAAATTCCACACCACCTGCTGTAACCGACCAGAATCACCAAAAATCCGCCCCGCAGTTTGGTCGAACTCTGCGATAATTTCAATATTTTTTGCCGCAATCGCGGGCGCGAGAGTATCGATGGCACTCTCAACAGTCGAAATCAAATCTACCCACTGCAAATTCAGCGACAGTTTGCCAGTAATAACCTGCGACACGTCCAACAAATCATCGATCAGAGTTGTCAGCGATCGGGTATTGCGATCGATCGTTTCCAAAGCCTTAACAGTCGTTTTTTCATCAAACTTGCGGTGGCGCAGCAGTTGCGCCCATCCCAGCATCGCATTCAACGGTGTCCGCAGTTCGTGGGACAAAGTTCCCAGAAACTCGTCTTTAATTCGATTCGCCCGCGCCAATTCCTCAGCCCGATCGCGCAGTTGTTTTTCTAACTCCTTGCGAACTGTCAAATCGAGAATAAAAGCCACTGATTCTTGCCGCTTTTCCCCCAACAAAATATACCCCACCAACACCGGAATCCGGCGGCCATCAGGCCGAATGTATTCCTTTTCGTAGGGAGTACAAACGCCCTCAGCCTTTGCCTCCGCGATGCCAATGTCGTCCAGTGGTAGGTACTCCGGCGGTGTCATGTCAATCCAGCGGAGTTCCCCGCGCTGCAAGTGTTCCCGCCTGTAGCCTACTATCCGCAAAAATTCGTCGTTAGCCTCACTGATGCCGCCATCAACATCGCCGAACAGAATTCCGATCAAGTTAGATTCTGCCAACATTCTCAGCTTTTCTTCGCTAGCTTTGAGCGCCAGTTCTGCTTGCTTGCGATCGGTCACGTCTTGGATGTAAGCCGAGCAACCAGAATCGGAAGGATAAAAGCGCACCTTCAACCACTTATTCCATAACGGCACGAATTCTTCATATTCGACTGTCACCTTTTCTGCTAATGCTTTGGTGGCGACTTTGTAAGACGGTAAATCCCGGGCCCAGGGATATATTTCCCAAAAATTTTTGCCGATTAGTTCTGCTTGTAAGTTGCCGAAAAGCTCTTGAGCTTTGTGGTTGATATAGGTAAATTTACAGTTTAAATCGAAGGCGACAAAAGCGTCGGTAATGCTTTCGAGTATGTTAGTAATTCGAGCATTTGCTGATAGCAGCGCTTGAGCTGTTTCTTCTGCTTGCAACCTCGCTGCTTGTGCGTTTTCTAAGGCGGCAGTGCGTTCTTGTTCTGCCAGTTTTCGATCGCTAATATCGATGCAAGAACCGATGTAACCGGCAAAAGTGCGATCGGGCCTATACCGAGGTACGCCCGTACTCACAACCCAGCGATATTCCTCGTCAGAGCGCCTCAAACGGTATTCAATCCGGTACTCGCTGCGGGCGTCAAAGGCTTGACGGTAAATATCCAGATATTCTGGTAAGTCATCGGGGTGCAAACTTTCCATCCAACCCGTGCCGATTTCTTGCGCCAAAGTTCTACCCGTAAATTCCAGCCAGACTTTGTTAAAGTAATCGCCAAGTTGGTCAGTGTCCGACATCCAAATCATTACCGGCGCAGTATCTGCCATCATCCGAAATCGAGCTTCGCTCTCCTCTCGCTGCGTTTGAGCTATTTTGCGATCGAGCCTTCCTTGAACTTCCCGCAACGCCCGCTCGATCGATGGCACCAGCCGCATCAAACGGCGTTTGAGAACGTAATCAGTAGCGCCGCTTTTCAAAGTGTCGATCGCCACTTCCTCGCCCAAAGTAGCCGACACAAAAATAAACGGCACTCCCGGACAAGTAGTGTGGGCAATTTCCAGCGCCGCTATCCCATTAAAACAAGGCAGCATATAATCTGCCAAAATAATGTCATAACAGTGTTTTTCCAGCGCGGCCACAAAATCTTCCCGATTTTCCACGCACAGCAGAGAAAATTTTAGCCCCCCATCCATTAGATATGCCTCAATCATTTCGGCATCTAGGGGACTGTCTTCTACTAAGAGGATATTGAGGGTTTTCACAAAAATTCCTTTTACTTAAATGTTAGTTTTCGCATCCAAAATCTGTTCTAACAGCGACTGACAAGAGTGCTACCCAAAAAAGTATGGCGTTTTGAATCGCCTAAAAAAAATGTAAAAATCAATTGGTTTCAATAGTTCAGCATTCTTTTCTCAATCTTAACTTCTAATCAATTCTTTTGTGGGTTGTCATTCGTATGAATCCCAATTATGACTCGATCGGCTAGAGTCTTCCGCTTTTCATCAATTTTTGGCGGCTTCCCCGCTGAATTTTAATTAGATCAATTCCCGTTGAATCCGAATGATCGGGAGGAGACTGCACGTGCTCTCTTGACTATGCCAGATTAATTGTCGGGACAAAGGCACTCGCCATGTCCTGATTTCGGTAATATTAATAATTCCGATGCTACCGGACTTTAATCAGAATCTACCGAACCAAGAGTCTAGCACTTCCTGCTATAAATAATTGACTGTTTAGCATGGCTTTCTTGCCACAAACTAGCACTAAGTAGGTGGGTACAAATAAACATTAGATGGGGAGGGCGGGTTTTGACACAGATCAACTGGCTTGTATCATGGATTATTTGCTAAACCAGCCCCTACCAGATACTATTATTTTTTTCCAATGACCTACTTACTTCGTTTGGCTGATTATTTTTTAGGAACACTTGCCGAGTAAATTTTATATTATTTTGCCACCTCTGTCAGTTTGAATTTGCTTTAATTATGCCCTGATTTCCCGAATTTCAATTCAGTCGATCGCCAAAAGTCAAAGTTGCTAGTTTGTCTGCTGTACTTGTGCCGAATTTGCCTACCGTGATGCAACTTTTGAAGTCGATCGAATATTTGGCTTTTCGATCGCCTTTGCGCCTCAAAAAGCACACTTCATTCAGTAATATTTGCAGCCAAACTGCATCTATCTAAAGATATATTTTTGTATTGACCTGCATCACAGGGGATTTAAGCCCCCACCTTTAGGTGGATTGTTTTTAGGCAGGGGCTTAAATCCCCTGCCTAAAAACTTCGCACTCCGAAGTCAACTGTCAACTGTTAACTGTTAACGAAAGCTCGATCGCCGGAGCTACATTTGTACCGGCAGCGTCAGCTCTGCCCGCTTATCAGTTGAGTCAGAGCCAAAATGTCTTAAAATATACGACATGGCGAGCTGTATCAAAGCCCGCATACATTAAAAGCAAGTTGTAACTTGCAATAATTCTTTACAATATAAGAATATCACCGCCGATCGCGAACTCTTCCCCCTCGCAAGATGGCAGCGTTTAGCAGAATAGAAGACGATCGCAAAATGGTCAATTCCAGTAAAGCCCGTGCAGTTGCTTTATTCTCAGGTTTATTCAGGTGATTGCAACCAGTTACGAGGAGATTTGAACCGCCGTGCTCCAACGCATCAAACAAGACTTAAAAAACGACCTGATCGCAGGTCTGCTGGTAGTGATACCCTTAGCTACCACCATTTGGCTGACAATCACCGTCGCCAATTGGGTGATCAATTTTCTCACCAAAATTCCCAAGCAGATTAACCCTTTTGACGGACTCAACCCGATTTTGGTGAATCTGCTAAATCTCTTAGTAGGGCTGGCTGTACCTCTGCTGAGCATTACCGTCATCGGTTTGATGGCCCGCAACATCTTCGGGAGGTGGTTGCTAGATTTTGGCGAACGCCTGTTGCAGGCAATTCCCCTAGCGGGTTCGGTTTACAAAACCCTGAAACAACTGCTGGGAACCATCCTCAAGTCTAATGACAAATTTCGGCGGGTGGTTTTGGTAGAGTATCCCCGGCGGGGAATCTGGACTTTGGCTTTTGTAACCGGTACGATCGAGAGTAACGATATTCCGCCTCATCTTTCCGGCGAAAGCCCGATCGGCATTTTCATCCCCACGACTCCCAACCCCACCACCGGATGGTACGCTATAGTCCCGGAGGCAGATGTAGTTAATCTATCAATGTCGATCGAAGATGCCTTTAAAGTCATCATCTCTGGCGGCATCGTCAACCCCAGCAACTCAGTTGCAGTCACGGGCGACAAACCTCCGGGTAAAACACTCGAACCCTTAACATCCGAATCAAGATACCAGCCTGTACCAGTCGAAGAAGATTAAACCAAAATAGGATCTACGGTTGAAACCGTGCCTAGAAAAACTTCATTCAGTTGACAGTTGACAGCTACTTCTACCTAAAAGGAAGAGGATTGAAGTAATGAATAGTCTGATTTTAATTTCTCGCCTTTAGGGGAGAGGCTTTAAACCAATTCTTTCTGGTAATTTGAACCGCCGAATCTGCAACCCACGCACCATCTGGGTTTTGTTCGTATAGACCCGGTTTCAACCGCCGACTTTTATCGAGTAACAGATAATATTTGTCCAAAACCTGCCCAGAAAGAATCGTGACTGAGGGCGGGTTTTTCTGCTAAAGTCCAAGTCTATGCTTTAAAAAACGCCTAGCAATCTCAACAATTCCTAAATTCCTAAATTCCCAATTCCTATCTAAAAAATATGAAAAAAGCCCGCGAAACAGCACGCGAATTGGCACTCCTCGGCATCAGCCAATTGCCAGCGAATCCAGAATTATTAGAAGCCAAAAAACTGCAAGATGTCATCCTCGCAGCGATCCGCACCCTGACAGCAGAAGTTCAAGAAGCCCTAGAAACAGCATCCTCCGAAGTGCAGCGGGGTAGCGACAAACTACTCTCTAGCGAAATTCGCGCCCCTGATATCCAAAGTGCTAGAGCAATGCTGCTGGAAGCAGTCGAACTCACCCAAACCGCCATCAACCGTCTCGGTTCAGCAATGGAGTTTCCAGAACTAATCCAGCTAGCCAACCAGCAAGATGTCCGCGCCTATGCTTTGCAAATCCTGACGAAAGTCAGCGCTAACCGCCCTCAAATTGACGAATTGCTCTCGGAATCGCTGATAGATTGGCAAATAGAACGGTTGCCCAGGATCGATCGAGATATTATGAGAATTGCGATCGCCGAAATCCTCTATCTCGGCTTAGCCGAACAAGTCAGCGTCAGCGAAGCCGTCCAACTCGCCAAACGCTACAGCGGCGATGAAGGACATCGCTTCATCAACGGAGTCCTCCGTCGAGTAGTCGATAAAATCAACGCAGAAGTTGTGACTCAGTAGTCAAGAGTCATTAGTCATTGGAAAAAAACAATAGTATGCGGTAGGGGCGGGTTTAGCAAATAATCTATGAAACAAGCCAGTTAATCGAGGCAAAACCCGCCCTCTCCTCTCCCTCAGAATCATATCGTTTCCGGTTGCATCGGAATTATTAGCCAAAATGAGGAGACGGCAGTGCCGTGTCCCTACCCAAAATAACATTGTAGGGACACGGCACTGCCGTCTCCTCTATATCATTCCGGCGCAGCCGGAATTGATATCACTCCTATACAAGCCAGTTGAGCGAGGCAAAACCCGCCCTCCCCATCTAATGTTTATTTGTACCCACCTACTTAGTGATTGGCAATCCACAATCCGCTCTACACTAAGGACTTAGGACTAATGACTAATAACTATTCTCTATTCCCTAATTTCCTATGGTTTTTAATTGGTTTCGTCGCCAGTACAGCGAAAGCGGATCTTCTGAACCAGAAACTCCCCCCGCACAAACCCCAGATGAGTCGGCAGAATCCGCACCGGTTGAGCCTCAAACAGATGCAGCAGTAGAGGAAAATTCTCCCGCTGTAGCCGAAGATTATCTCAATTGGGCCAAAGCTGCTTACAAAAATATTCAAAAACAGCAACAAGCTGAAACAGAAGTTGCCGAGACAGTAGCAGCCGAAGTTCCAGCAGTTGCAGCCGAAACAGAAGTTCCAGCAGTTGCAGCCGAAACAGCAGTTGCAGAAGTTGCAGCCGAAACAGAAGTTGCAGAAGTTGCAGAACTTGAACCAGCAGCTACAGCGCCAACTGTTGCAGAAGTTGCAGAAGTTGCAGAGCCGCCGCAGGTTGAAGCTACAGATGCTGAAAAACTTGATGCAGTCAACCCAGTAGGGATTCCCGAACCTCTGCAACCAATCACTGTGGCGATCGACATTGCACCGATCGAACAAAAATTAGAAGTTACAGCAGAAAATATAGAAATTGCCGAACCTGTAACAGAGGTTGTAGAGACCGCAGCGATCGCCTCAGAGGGCCAAGCAGCCGAATCCCTGCCGTTTTGGGCCAGAGCTGGGGCCGATCGGCTGGAGCGCATCGAACGCCTCAAAGAAACAGCAATTGAAGAACCAGAGGTAATTGCAGCCGCCGCCGAAAGAGCAGCAATTATCCAAGAAATCCCCGGTTTTGCCTTTGACGAAGGCTTCCTGTGGTCATCCGAAATCCTTGCCAGTCAAGGCCGCAGCCCAGATCAAGTATCCGTCGAAGAAATCACTTGGCTGCAAAAACTGCGCAAAGGCTTAGAAAGAACTCGCCGCAGCTTAATTAATCGACTAAAGGCGATCGTCGGTCAAGGCCCGCTCAATCAAGATGCCGTAGCCGAAATCGAGACTTTGCTCCTACAAGCCGATGTCGGAGTCGCAGCCACCGACATCATTATCAACCGCCTCCAAGAAAGGCTCAAACAAGAAGTTTTGCCGCCAGAACAGGCTCTAGCCTTCCTCAAAACCATCCTGCGCGACATTCTCGACGCTCCAACAGCCGAAACCGCCGCCGGCAACCCGGCCTACAGCCTGACTTTTGCCCCGGAAAAAGACACCTTTAACATCTGGTTAATTGTCGGAGTTAACGGTGCCGGCAAAACTACGACGATCGGCAAACTAGCCCACATCGCCCAAAAATCTGGCTACAAAACCCTAATTGCCGCCGCCGACACATTCCGCGCCGCCGCCGTCGAACAAGTCAAAGTTTGGGGCTCCCGCAGCGGCGTCGAAATTATTGCCAACCCCGGGAAAAATACCGATCCGGCTGCTGTCGTGTTTGATGCGATCGCCGCCGCCACCGCCCGAGGCACAGAATTGTTGATCGTAGACACCGCAGGCCGCCTGCAAAACAAAAAAAATCTGATGGACGAATTAAGTAAAATCCGCCGCATTGTAGATAAGAAAGCCCCCGGCGCTACCGTAGAATCTCTACTGGTCTTAGATGCGACACTCGGTCAAAATGGTTTGCGACAGGCAGAAGTTTTTGCAGAATCTGCCAAATTAAGCGGAGTAGTATTGACAAAACTCGACGGTTCTGCTAAAGGTGGTGTTGCCCTAGCAGTAGTGCAGCAGCTTGGCCTGCCCATCCGGTTTATTGGAGTCGGGGAAAGCATCGAAGATTTGCGCCCGTTCTCTAGTTATGAATTTGTGGAAGCCCTGCTCGATTTTAGATTTTAGATACTTCGGCTTCGCTCAGCACAAGTTTTATATTTTAGATGGATGAGGTATCTGTAGCCGTCCCGATTTTTGGAGGCGGATACAGAGCTTCAAAATATCAAATCCTCGGGCGTTGAACTAGCATCGAACCAAACTACTAAAGAGAAAAAAACAGTTTCCTGCTCCGTGGTGTTCTGTAATATCGTTTCTGGTTGCATCGCTATTGTTCAAACAGTCAATAGTTAAGCTGTTCTACATTTAAATTGTGTGTCAAGAATCAATTAAAGTCTTGTGGTACGTTGCTCTGAGCATCGTCCGGAATATGCAATTTAAATGCGCGACAGCTTAACAGTCAACAGTTAACAGTTAACAGTTAACAGTTAACAGTCAACAGTCAACAGTCAACAATCTTCTGCCTTATTAAGATCGAAAATCACAAATTTAAAATGACTGCTGTGCCTTTGCCTCGCCCCTCGCCTCAACCTGCTGACCGCCCTCCTGGTCGCAATTCCAACGACGCGACGCCAGTATTTGCCCTCAAAGAACTGGTAGCACGCTTGCACCGATACCAGCATAACGTTCAAGATATGTTGGGTTCGCTGGGGTTTGCCCTGCGCAGTTTTAACAATCTCAATCAATTTTTGGAATTAGTGCCTTTGGTGGCGACTCGCATTACCGACGCCGATGGGGCAGCTTTAGTGCTGTTCAAACCTAACGGTCAAGTCAGGTTCCAGCAGTTGCACTGTCAGGAAGGACGACAGTGCCAAGATATGCGAAAAGCATTGGAAATAGCCACCAGACAAGCTACAGCAGGTGCGGGAGTGGCTGCTGGTGAATCTTTTGCCGGAACTTCTAGTCTTGACTTGCAAGTGAGCCGTTATTTGGGCCCGGATGTTCATTTGTTTGGAGCGCCAATTTTAGTCAAGAATGTGGAACGTGGACGGCTTTATGTTTTTAGCAGTGACTCGCATCTGTGGACTCCCAGCAGGCAGAAATTAGTGCGGTTGGTGGCGGATCAAACTGCTGTGGCGATTTGCAAAGACGAACTTACTGTTAAGTTGGCTGAAAAAGAACGCTTAGACAGAGAGTTAGAAATCGGGGCGGAAATTCAATTGCGCCTACAGCCCCGCAGTTGTCCGAAAATTCCTGGTCTTGATGTGGCAGCCTGCTGCCAAACTGCTAGCAGAGTCGGTGGCGATTATTATGATTTTATTCCTGCTGACTATGACCCGATCGGCAAGGAAGATGAGGGGGAACACCCCCCATCCCTAATTAAAAATCTCAAGTCCAAAATCGACAAGGGTCGCTGGAGTATTGTGATCGGCGATGTGATGGGCAAAGGAGTACCGGCTGGCCTGTTGATGACGATGACGCGGGGTATGTTGCGGGCTGAGGTTTTGAACCGTCACTCGCCAGCGAGAATTTTGCAACATTTAAACCGGGTAATGCACGCGGATTTGGAAAATTCCCACCGTTTTGTGACTCTGTTTTATTCGGAGTATGACCCGAAAACTCGCGTTTTGTCTTACAGCAATGCTGCTCACCATCCGCCTTTGTTGTGGCAAGCTGCAACTAATTCGATCGTGCAACTCGATACTTTGGAGGGAATGTTAATTGGGTTGGATGCTGATTCGCGCTACCAAGAGGCGCAAGTGCAATTGCAGCCAGGAGATACTATTATTTATTACACAGACGGATTTACCGATGCTGCTAATCAAAGGGGCGATCGGTTTGATGAGGATAATTTGATCTCGGCTTTTCAGTGGGCTTGTCAAAATTATCAGCAGTCTGAAGAAATTTTGGATTATTTGTTCGATCGCGTTCACCAGTTTATCGGCATCGGCAACCGCAATGAAGATGACATGACACTGGTTGTACTTAGAGTAGCACCGACCGCAGGAGAAAATCACCATGATACTTAATTTAATGCCGGAAATTACCGCTGGATTGATCAACTCGATTAGTTGGCACGATGCTGTTCACGTATTTGTTTTGAAATCTCATTTGAGTTCGACGCTGGTTTTGGGTCAAACCTACGACATTCTTACGAATTTCCAGAAATCATGGAATAATTTTGTTTCGACCGGCCAAATAGGAGCTTTTTTTGTAGGTATAATGGTCGGCTGGTTTATCAAAGGAATTATGCCTTAGATTTATGACTGAAAGAGGCATCAGGAAACGATTTAGGAATGAGAATTAAATAACTTCCACTCTTAAAAGTGGGATATCCCGCCCGTCTTGAACAGGCAGGATGCCTGTTCCACAATAACAATTAAAATTGTAAGTTATTTAATTTCCGATCCTTAAAAGGTTCGTAGTCTGGATTTTAGTTTTTCCTGATGCAGCACAAGTTTCAAACTTTTGTAGTCAAGACTTCAGTTTTTTATTGTCAATACAGGTATAAAAGTTTGTAGTCAGGAATGCCAGTCCTTTCTGGGATAACATAATTGTTCGGAGTTATATCGTTTCCGGTAACTACGGAATTATTAGACATCTCCTAAAAAGCCTGTTTAGAACCAGCTTTCGGGCCTGTTCTACAAGAATTATGGGAGATATCTATTAGTAGCCGAAATCAGGACACGGCACGTGCAGCGCCCCTACAATTAATCTGGTAGTCCAAGGACACCTGGAGTCTCCTCGCTAATCGTTCCGGCGCAGCCGGAATTGAGATCGGGAATGCAAGTCTTTGCTACAAACCGGAGGAAGGAATTGCATTCCTGACTACAAATGGGTGTTTAGAGACTTCTGGAAAAGACATATAATCTACTTTTAGCTTCAGCAATGACAACACAACAAAAAACTTGGAGTCAAAGATTTGAATCGGCGCTGCATCCAGCGATCGCCCAATTCAATGCTAGTATTGGCTTCGACATTGAACTGATTGAGTATGACTTGACTGGTTCTGTCGCTCACGCTAAAATGCTCGCCAAAACGGGGATTATTTCCGCAGCAGAAGGCGAACAGTTAGTCAATGGTTTGGAACAGATCCGTCGCGAATTTCGCCAAGGGCTGTTTGTTCCGGGAGTTGATGCAGAAGACGTTCACTTCGCCGTAGAGAAGCGGTTGACGGATCTGGTGGGGGATGCGGGCAAAAAGCTGCACACAGCCCGATCGCGCAACGACCAAGCCGGCACCGATACTCGCTTGTACCTGCGAGATCGGATCGCCGAAATTCGCGAGCAATTGCGGGAATTTCAAGGGGTTTTGCTGGAAATTGCCGAGTGTAATGTCGAAACTTTAATCCCTGGTTACACGCACTTGCAGCGCGCTCAGCCGATTAGTTTGGCTCATTACCTATTAGCTTATTTTGAAATGACCGATCGCGATTGGGAACGCCTCGGCGATGTCTTGAAGCGGGTGAATATTTCGCCTTTGGGTTGCGGCGCGCTCGCGGGGACGACTTTCGGGATCGATCGACACTACACGGCAGAACTCTTGGAGTTTGACAAGGTTTATGCCAACAGCTTGGATGGAGTGAGCGATCGAGATTTTGCGATCGAATTTCTGGCAGCCGCCAGCTTGATTATGGTACACCTGAGCCGCTTGTCAGAAGAAATGATTTTGTGGTCTTCTCACGAATTTGGATTTATCACGCTCAAAGATAGCTGCGCTACTGGTTCTAGCATCATGCCGCAGAAAAAAAATCCCGACGTGCCGGAGTTGGTGCGGGGCAAGGCGGGGCGGGTGTTCGGACACTTGCAAGCTTTGCTCGTAGTCATGAAGGGACTACCTTTGGCCTACAACAAAGATTTGCAAGAAGATAAAGAAGCTTTGTTTGATACCGTCAAAACTGTACAAAGTTGCTTGGAAGCAATGACGATTTTGCTGCAAGAAGGAATCGCGTTTAACGGCTCACGCCTCGCAGCAGCAGTTGCAGAAGACTTTTCTAACGCTACAGACGTAGCAGATTATTTGGCCGCCAAGGGCGTTCCCTTCCGGGAAGCTTACAACCTCGTGGGTAAAGTCGTCAAAACCTGTCTTTCGGGGGGCAAACTCCTCAAAGATTTGACACTCTCTGAGTGGAAAGACTTGCACCCAGCCTTTGAGACAGACATTTACAGCGCGATCGCACCTCAGCAAGTGGTGGCAGCTCGCAATAGTTACGGGGGGACCGGGTTTGAACAAGTGAAAAAATCACTTATCGCTGCGCGCGATCGAATCGCCTAAACATCGTTGAATTCTCTTGAAAATTCAGGCTGGCTATCTACGAAAGAACGATCGAGTTTTTGACTCTGGTTCTAACTTCGGCAGATAGCCTGACTCAATTACTCTTCAGCAGCAGCCATGTCTTTGTCCCTGCCACCGCCGCCAGTCATGGCGCCCATGCCGCCGCCGTTGCCGCCGTCAAATCGCCTTCTCTTGTTGGAGAACATATCTTGATTTCTCCGCTTGCGAAACTTGCGAGCGTATGCTTGATTTCGTTGTGCCTTCTCTTTCTTGAGATTGCGGCGCTTAGCCATTATGACCTCACTAATAAACTTGGACACTGATTCATTTACGCTGAACACATCTCAACACTGCTGAACAATGATGGATGTGTAACGATAGCTTTGCCGCAAGCGGTAAAGGAGGAATCCCTCAAAGTTATAGGCAATAGCCTATAACGCTTTAAACACCTATTTTCACGTCTTGGTTTTGACGCTGGTTTGTCTTATATTGAGTGGTCGATATATCACCACTCAAACTTCCCAGGCACGGTACAATACCGATCTCTTTGATTCTACCAAAACGTGATAACCAAGCGCGATTATTTCTATGGCGCGGATAATCACGGTAAAATTCAACAAATCAATCGACAGGACTAAACTCCCCAAACGTGCATTCCGGTATGTCCTACCGTACTCGCTCAGTTCTCTTTGTGTAGCTAGTTTTTCTTCAAATTTAGCTTTCCTAGACCGCAACACCGATCGGTGTAACTACGCACTCAACTAATTAAGTTGTTACGCTGTCTAGTTATACTCAATTTTAGACCGACGATCATTATACCACACCCGGCACAAGACGGATCAAAAAGAACACGGGTACTCAAGTCCCTGAAGATGGTTGAAATCCGGGCCTTCATCGGGACACCGTGTTTTCCACTTTCGATCGTATTCCGACCAACTCTTGACAAATAAGACGATAAATGATTTTAGACATCGGTGACATAGCTCCTATTTTCAGCCTGCCCGACGCTGCCGGCCAACTTGTCAGCCTCGCAGATTTTCGGGGGCGGCGAGTTGTGCTGTACTTTTATCCCCGAGACAACACTCCTGGCTGTACCAAAGAAGCCTGCGCTTTTCGCGACATCTACTCAGAATACGAGTCGCGCCATATTGCAGTGTTCGGCGTTAGCACTGACGACGCCAAATCTCACACCAAGTTTGTAGCGAAATATCAACTGCCTTTTCCTTTGCTGTGCGACTCAAATGCCGAAGTCGCTACCGCCTACGGCTGTTACGGGCTCAAAAAATTTATGGGCAAAGAATTTATGGGCATTACTCGATCGACCTTCGCGATCGCCCCTGATGGTACGATTGAGAGGATTTATCGGAAAATCAAACCAGAATCTCACGCAGCGGAAATTTTAGCAGACTTGCCAGAACTCTCGACTGAGTGAAAAATAGGGTCTAAAATTTTGCTCTCTCCCAGGATGAGTGTCGGAAAGCAAGTATCCGCCTTTGGGCGGGTCAAAAGTTGATAGTCAAAAGTGTGGAATTAATTTTTAATGTTTCCCTACTTTAATTTATAATCTCTGAACATTAATTTAATCATCTTTTTATTGCTGCATATTTAACCGGATGTACTCACTGTTACGAAATTCTCGGGTCAAACTCTCTGTAGGGCACATCTTCTGGCGCGAAGTCGGCTTGGGCCCAAGTTTAGTATTTTTGCACGGTTCTTGGGACGACAGCAGTCAGTGGCTGCGGACGATCGAGCATTTGAGTCCCCACTACCAATGCTTTGCACCGGATTTGCTGGGTTTTGGCGAATCGGAACGCCCGAATGTTCATTATTCGATCGACCTGGAAGTAGAATGTCTCGCCCAATACCTCGATACTTTGAATCTGCGACAGGTTTATTTAATCGGTCACTCTGTGGGCGGCTGGGTGGCAACCAGCTACGCCATCAAATATCCCGATCGAGTTCAGGGTTTAGTGTTGTTGGCTCCAGAAGGTGTCCAGGTTGGGCATCGGCGGGCGCGATGGCAGACGGCTAGGTGGCTAATTGGTCAACCTCCGCTGGCTTTCTGGTTTTTGCGATCGATTTATCCACTTGCTAAGTTGCTGGGCTACCAAAACAAGATTGACGGACTGCTCAAGTTCAGACAGCAATTGATCCAGTCCCCAATTGCCATGCAGTTGCTATTCAAGCGGCGGCGGGCTGAAATTACAGCAGAGTTAGTTGATGACAATTTGGCTTTGCTAAAAGTGCCTGTTTTGGTTTTGCAAGGTTCTGAAGATACGATCGCAGTTTCATCTCTGTGTCAATCCTATGCTGCTCTGATTCCTAACGCCGAACTACAATTTGTTAGTCCGGGGGAAAGCAATTTGCCACAGGAAGTCCCGGATATTGTTGCTAAGTATATTCGCGAATTTGCTAAGTAAATTGGACATGGGGCATTGGGCATTGGGCATTGGTAACAGTTAACAGCCAACTGTCAACTGTTAACTGTTAACAGTTAACAGTTAACAGCCAACTGTCCACTGTCAACTGTCAACTGTCATCAGACTAATTCCCCAAAAAATAGCATCTGGTGCGTCAATTACCGAGGCGGCTGTATCGGGAAAGGCTGAGGCGAGATATTGCAGTAGCAAAGTTCGATCGCCCCCAGTGACTGCAATTTTGCTATTAGGAAACAAACACCGCCAATCTTCAATAAAATCCCTAACTCCTGCCACCGTCGCATACACAACTCCGCTTTGAATTGCCCCAGCAGTATCTTTTGCCCAGCGGCACGGCAGACTTTCTGGTAAGCTTACTAATGGCAATCCAGCGGTTTTTTTCCCTAGGGACGATAACTGTAAACCCAAACCCGGTAAAATTGCCCCCCCAATTAAATACCTATTGACATTAGCCCCAGTAAATGTTAAAGCTGTACCAGCATCTATAAGTAAAACTGGCCAACCAAATTGGTTGCCAGCACCCAGTAAAGCCAAAGCTCTATCAATTCCCAGGGTAGGATAGAGTCCCCCGATCGGCAACTGGTCTAAAGTCATAATTCGGGCATCAGGATAACTCTCCCAAATTGGTGTTTGCTGGGGAACAACTGAAGCCAAGACTAAGGGTAGCGGAACCAAAGAAAGTGTGTCAGGAGTAGAAATAGCGGGAATCGCAGTTCGACCAAGGAGATTTTGAGCAGATATTTCCTCGATCGACCTCATCACCATCTCCACCAAATATTCAGCTCTTTCTTCCTTCGAGAGCCGGGAAACAACATCAGCTTTGAGATGCTCTGTATCCCATGTCTTCTCCAGAGTTTTGCCCGCAAACAGTCCCCAGTGCAGCCGCGAATTGCCGATCGCCAAAGCTATTTTCATCTGGCCTTTACCTGTTAATCCAGGTGTAACGTTGTCGGTGCAAGCTGGCGGGCTAAAATTTTCGGGCATTGAGTTTTCCATGTCGATCGCGCACAAACATTAAACTAAAGATAGATTTTAGATGAGTTTTATTAGCTTAACATGGCGGTTAACTCTAATTGACATCTGACTAACTTTAATGGTGCGCGCAAATTACTATGGTCGGCTACAGAACGCATAATTTATATTTATAAATATTTGCAAATAAAATAATTGCTATCCTCATACTCAATCCTTTATAATGTATGAAGATTCCAAGAGTCCTGGTAGCGACGATTTGGCTGTAGGCGGGGTAAGCTCAGGTATAAAAAACCAGACTAAATCAACATACTGTAAAACTACTGAGTAAAGATGTCCTTAAAAATACAAAAACACGAAAACACCTGGCAGAAATTAACTTCGCGGTTGCCTGAATCAGGAAATTGGAGACAGGAAGAAGGTCTCTTGTTACCAGAAATAGATGCACAACAAGCCCTAATCGTACAGATGGAGCAGCAAGTTCAGCTATCAAACTTGCTGAACGAAATTAATAACGAAATTCGCAGCACCCTTGACATCGAACAAATTTTAACATCCGCTTGCAGATTGCTGGGACAAGCGCTAGAGTGCAGCCGCGTCAGCATTTTAGTCAAAGAATCAAATACAGAAAAAACTTTAGTTACGCGGGGAGAGTACAACGCAGGAGACTATCCGATCCAATTGGGCCTGAAAGTACCGATTACTGATAACCCACACTTAACCGCAGTCATGTCTGGGCAAGAGTCACTAGCATTGACGAAGTTTCTCGATTTTCCCGGATTGAACGAACAAACCCGAAAAATTGCCGAGGCTTTGGAGATTAAGTCAATGCTGGCAGTCGCTACTCGCTATCAAGGTGAAGTGAATGGCATAATTGGCTTGCATCAGTGCGATCGCGAACGAGAATGGACTGATTGGGAACAGCAACTTTTAGAAGGAGTAGGATCGCAATTGGCGATCGCGATCAATCAAGCTAAACTCTACAGCAAAACCTGCCGCCAAGCCGAAAAAGAATCGCTGCTGCGGCTGATCGGCAACCAAATTCGCAGTACCCTGGATCTGGGAACTATCCTGCAAACAGCGGTGAGGGAAGTCCGCCAACTGTTGCAGTGCGATCGAGTAATTATGTACCAATTTGAAGATAACTGGCAGGGAAAAATAGTCGTTGAAGACATGACAATTCCTTGGCCTTCAATTTTAGGAGAGATGGGGGCTGATAAGTGTTTCAGGGGAGATTACGCCGATCTTTACCAGCAAGGGCGAGTCAGAGCAATCAATGATATTTTTAATGCCGGTTTAGAGCCTTGTCACGTTGATTTCTTAGACAGTTTGCAGGTAAAAGCTAATCTGATCGTGCCGATTGTGACATCCAGAAGCGAAGAAAATTCACCCGAAATAGTCGGAAGTTGTAATTTTAAATTTCCTGGTAAACTGTGGGGTTTGCTGATTGCTCACGAGTGCCATGATACGCGGAATTGGGAGCAACAAGAAACGGAGTTGCTGTCGCAGCTAGCTGACCAAATGGCGATCGCCATTCAGCAAGCAGAACTTTACAGCAAAGTCCGAGAAGCTGCGGTCAAATCTCAAGCTCAAACCCAGCAATTGCAAGCAGCGCTTCAAGAATTGCGATCGACTCAACAGCAGTTGATTCAAACCGAAAAAATGTCGGGTTTGGGGCAAATGGTAGCGGGAATTGCTCACGAAATTAATAACGCCAACAATTTCATCCACGCTAACTTGTTTCACGCTCAAGAATATTTTAAAGTCTTGAACGAAGCCCTCGAACTCGCAGGAAATGCCTGCCCAGAAGCAGCGCAAGCAATTGTCAAAATCAATGAAGAACTAGAACTAGATTACATTCGAGAAGACTTTGGCAAGCTGCTAAATTCAATGCGAGAAGGCAGCGGCAGGATTCGATCGATCGTGACGACGCTGCGAAGTTTTTCTCGTTTAGACCACGCTGAATTTAAAGCTGTAGATTTGAATGAAGGTTTAGAAAGCAGTTTCTTGATGCTGCAAAACAAGCTCGAAAAAAATATCATAATTGATAAACAATACGGAAATTTGCCACTAATAAAATGTCATGCTGGTCAAATAAACCAAGTATTTTATAATTTGATTGACAATGCTTTAGATGCGATTAATTCAGAAGAAAAACCGGGGGAATTAACCATCCGCAGTTGGCAAAGCGAGCCAAACTGGGTAACAATCTCTGTCCGCGATACAGGAACAGGCATTCCTGCGGAAATTCAAGATAAGATTTTCGATCCATTTTTTACTACTAAACCCGTGGGAAGTGGTACTGGTTTGGGACTTTCAGTTTGCTATCAAGTAATTGTCCAAGCTCACGGCGGCCGGATTAAGTGTATCAGTCAAGTTGGTGAAGGAACGGAGTTGATTGTCGAATTGCCACTGACATAGCACTTTTCTACGGGCATAGGGGATAGGGCATAGGGCATAGGGCATACCTCACCACGCTTGAGAACCGCTATAGAAAGCCCGATAGTACAGAGAAACCGGGTTTCTTGAACAGAAGCATTTTCTCTTGCGAGAACTGTAAAGAAACCCGGTTTCTGTGGCAAACAAAGTTTTAAGTGTCCAGATTGTGCTAGACAATTTGTGATTTCTCCCAGACATTACTCACAGTTAACAGTCAACAGTCAATAATGATTCCGGTACAGCCGGAATTAATACGATACATAATTGTTAAATATTGAATGTGATTTAATTCACAAGTTTTGCTGTTTAGTGTCACAATTCTTTGTTGTTTGCTGTCACAACGTTTCAGGCAATATACCGACAGAATATTTGAACACGATCGCCTTCTGTTACCGCAGAAACACCCGATCGCCCGATCGTCGAATTGAGAGTCAATCTCTATGGAAACTCCTGTCAACCTGATTCCATTTGCTTTGGGCGAGCTGTTTGCCCAAGTAAATCACAATGGCTACATCACTTTAGCCGATCGATACGGTTTGCTGGCAGCTATTTTTGACGAAACTTTGACGGAGGAAGAGAAATGCTCGATCAATCGCCTCCTGCGCTCTGTTTGTCGAGGCAAGATAAAATTGGTTAACGAACTATCTACGATCAGATAGGTTAAGATGATTTTCCTTAACCGCTCGTAAAAATCTGAATAATCAAAAAAAAGTCCCAATTGTCTCTTAATTGGGACTTTGATCGAGGAAACTTTTTTTAATTCTTGATCAAGATATGACTAAAGCAAAAAAATAGTCTGACGCGCTACATAAAGTCCTAGCGCACTGCGCACCTCACTTCTAATAGTTTTGCTTGAGTTCAAACCAGTTTAACGTGCAGGCATAGCTGTAGCAAACTGCAACTTGCTCAAACTTTCTTCAGGTTTAAAATCCATCTGATAGGTGAGTGATGAAGGAATCCCTACCACGCAGCAAGGGAAATTATTTCCTAGTTTCCTGATTAAGCGGTGTTTAGCAGAATTGCAGCCCAAGAAAAGTAAATTTGCCGCTTCCGATTCCACCACATTTCTCAATTCTGTCGCAACCTGCCCGATGCGCAAATGAGCTTTGAATAAACCGCGCCATTCCTGGGCTAAACAGCGCGCTTCCCACAGTAACCTATCTGCTACCTCATACTCATTGTTTGGACAGAAAATTGCTCGAAAATAAGGCGGATCGATCCAAGTTGTCCGCTGAGATACCGATTGAATTTCGGCGTTAGGTAAAGCAATCGCAGGCGCTGCACAATTCAGGGCGGATGTTTGATCTAAATTCGACAGTTTTGGATTGGCTGCTAAGCCGTTCCCCCCAGGCAAATTGCCAGTATCTTCGCCGCAAGTGTTGGGCTGTTCGTCGAGCACGTAGACGACTTGCACAGTCACTTCTTTCGTTGTTACTAAACGAGTTTGATGGGCAATCCAGAGGGTAATATCCAGTGCTATTTGACTTTTTGCAGAACTGTTATAGCCGACAATAAAATTGATGGATTTTGCCGGCTTTGTAGATTTTGATTTCTTGGCAGGAGGCACTTTTGGCTCCGGCACCAAGACCATTTCTTCGGCTAAGTTTTGGTGTCCCAATGCACTTTCAAAACGCGTTAAAATTGTTTTGAGATTCACAGGCTTGACCTCTCTTAAGTGAATTGTTTTGTCTGTTTTTGGGGCGTTATTCGTCTTGAGTAAAGTAGCGATCCAGAAAATTCAAAGCATAGTTGCGAAGTTCGTAATACTCCTGAGATTCTCGCAACTCCTGGCGATCGCGCGGATGCGAAAACGGCACTGCTAAAATCTCTCCTATCGTCGCCGCAGGGCCGTTTGTCATCAACACAATGCGATCGGACATATAGATAGCTTCGTCCACATCATGGGTAATCATCATTACAGCTTGTCTGTGATTTTCCCAGATATCCAGCACCTGTTTTTGCAACTTACCACGAGTCAGAGCATCCAGCGCTCCAAACGGTTCATCCATTAATAACATCTTCGGGCGAAGTGCCAAAGCTCGCGCAATCCCAACCCGCTGTTTCATGCCCCCTGAAATTTGATCGGGATATTTATTCGCTGCTGCTGTTAAGTTTACCATTGCTAGGTGTTCGTTGACAAGGCTAATCTTCTCGGCGCGGTTCATATCTTGCAAAACTTCATCAACTGCTAGCCGAATATTTTCCCGCACCGTTAACCACGGTAGCAATCCGTAGTGCTGAAATACCATCATGCGATCGGCTCCCGGTTTGCGAATTTCTTTGCCTTGTAGTGTAACTATTCCCTTACTTTGTTGCTCCAAACCTGCCACTATTTTCAGCAGCGTTGATTTGCCACAACCAGAGTGACCAATTACTGAAATAAATTCGTTCTCTCCAATACTTAAGTTGATATTTTCCAGAATGCTAGATTCACTACCGTCACCATTTTTATACGACTTGAATAAGTTGTCAATTTGCAGAAAGTTAGAGGGGTTAGGGACTTGGTTATTAGTATTGATAGAAGTAGCAGTATGTTGAGTCATGTGACGCTCCTGTTAATTAGTGCTGAACGTATAACCTAATTATGTAGGGTGCAGACTGCGCACCCTACATAATTAGGGGGGAATGCGAGGAATGTAGAAGGAAGATAGCAGATGTCAAATATTAAGACATAAAAAAAGATTCAGGGCGGTTGGCTCTAATTTCAAAACTATTGAGATAACCCACCGGATCGCTTGGATCAAATGCTTTTTTATCTATAAATAGTTCCGCAGGTTCTACTTTGTAATCCTCTTGGGGACAATCGATCGCCATTTCGGCAACAATCTTACGATAAAGGTCAGTTTTCCAAGCTTTCTTAGCTAATTCATCTGCATTTTTCGGCACCTCCTTGATGTGTCCCCAACGGGCGGCTTGAGTCATCAACCAAATACTATGAGACTGCCACAAAAAGGTTGAATGATTCCCCGGTATCTGAGGCATATTCTTAGGAATGTCATAGAAAATAGTTGTATCTTCCGCTATTATAGTGCGGTCTTTATCATCAAATCCACCGTAATTATATTCCCCTACTATTCCGGGCCTCGTAAATTTGTCGATCGCCCCTTTTTTCGGTTTCGCCCCCGTAAACGACCTTTCTGTGAGTAATACGGCTATTTCACTGCGATTTTCCGGCTTGCTACAATACTGACAAGCTTCCACCATTGCCTTAACCAGCGAGTAATAAGTTTTAGGGTTTTCGTCAATGAATGATTGCATTACTCCCAAAACGCGATCGGGATGTCCCAGCCAAATTTCCTTACCTTGCGCAAAGGTAAACCCGATGCCCAAGTTACCTTGAATTGCCCGCGTATTCCAAGGTTCTGCTACCATATAAGCTTGCATTTCTCCCATCCTCATATTAGTTACCATTTGAGGCGGCGGCACAATAATTACCCGAAATTCTTTGAACGGATCGACATCGGCAGCGGCCGATACATAACGCACAAAGTATTCGTAAATAGCAGAACTTAGTACAACAGCCCAGACTTTATTTTCTACTGGTTGACTCTCAAAAAAACCTCGAAATTGTTTGCCAAATTCTTCTAAATTTCCGTTATATTCGTGCCAGGGGCGCAAGCCGAAATCCCACATCGCTTTATTCATCGTCATGGCGTTGCCGTGGCGGTGAATTGTCATTGCCGCGCACATGGGTGCGTGGCGCGCTCCTTCGGCCCCAATGCGGGCATTTGTGACTGCGCCAGATACAACTGGGGAAGCATCGAGGCGGCCGAAGATCAGGCCGTCGCGGGAGGTTGCCCAACTTGCTTCGCGGTTGAGTTTGACATTTAAACCGTATTTGCGGAAAAATCCTTTTTTCCAGGCGATCGCAAATGGTGCACAATCATTAACGGGGACGTATCCGATGGTTAAATTAGGTTTTTCTAAGGTTTGAGAATCGACGATCGGCTTTACCGCTTCGGCTTCTTCAGTCAGTCCTTTTGCCGATCGATCCGCGTTAACTGCACAACCAGATAAAGCCATTCCCGCCGCCGCCGCTCCCATTCCTTGCAAAAACTCTCGGCGATTCCATTCATTTGAAAAGTTATCGTTCATATTTAATTTAACTCATGACTGTTGACTGTTAACTGTTAACTGTTAACTGTTAACTGTTGACTGATGACTAATGACTAATGACTAATTATTCTTAACCGCTCGATGCGTTACCAATTCCTGAATTTTGCCAACTGCCGCGTCGAGTAACAATCCAGTGAAACCAATTACAAACACCGCTAAAAATACCGAACTCAGATTCAAACGGCTCCACTCATCCCACACAAAAAAGCCAATTCCCACACCGCCTGTCAGCATTTCTACCGCCACAATCACCAACCAAGCAATCCCCAAACTAATCCGCAAACCTGTAAAAATGTATGGCAAACTCGCAGGCAAAATTATCTTCGTAATCCGCCTCCAACTCGACATTTCCAACACTCGCGCCACATCCAAATAATCATTAGAAACGCTAGAGACTCCCAAAGCTGTATTGATCATTGTCGGCCACAAAGACGTGATAAATATCACAAAGATTGCCGACGGATCTGCTAAATTAAAAATCGATAAGGCGATCGGCAGCCAAGCCAGCGGCGACACCGGTTTGAAGATTTGAATCACCGGATTCAGCATCATCATCGCTGGTTTCGACATCCCGATCAAAAATCCCACCGGAATCGCCACTGCTGCACCCAGCAAAAATCCCAGCAACACTCGGCGCAAACTCGCTAGCAGCAGCCAGCCAATGCCTAAATCTCCAGGCCCGCGCTGGTAAAATGGATGCAATATGTAGTCTAAATTAGCGATTAACGCCTGATATGGAGTTGGAATCAAATCGCTTTTGAAGCTGGCAATGATCCACCACAGACCAATAATTCCCAAAAAACCAGCCGCCGGCAACAATACCGTATCTCGGATAAAAACGGGTTTTGCCCGCTTCCATGCTGCAACTCCGGCAACTGCGATCGCAGATATATTAAGTTGAATTGACATTTTAATCTCCTTCAGAGTCAGGGCAGGTACAAGAATCTTGAACAATACCAACCTGAGACACTGACGAAGCCAAACTATCTATTAAAGACAAGTTGACTCTTCAGTCTCTTCTCAATGCCTGCGAAGTTAGCTGACGGGCTAGGACTGAGAGATGTCCTTCTCTAAAGATTTCAGAATCAAAAATTACACTCAAATTGGCAATTTTTAACTTTGGTGTTAATTCTGTAGAGATTCGCCCCAAAAATTGGTTCCTCCGCTCCAGCGATACGCTAGTCTGTGCAACTTGTGCGATCGCGCAGTGCTGAATTAGGCTTGACTTTTGCAGTCAATTTAACCTAAATTATCACGAGAGTCTCATCTTGTCAATAGGTCTTGAGGAGTAGAGATTGGCGATTGAGATACTTTGGTATTAGCAACCACCTTTTCTTCCTTCTTCCCTCTTCCTTCTTCCCTCTTCCCTCTTCCTTCTTTCCTCTTCCTTCTTCCCTCTTCCCTCTTCCTTCTTCCCTCTTCCTTCTTCCCTCTTCCTTCTTCCTTCTTCCTTCTTCCTTCTTCCTTCTTCCTTCAAATCAGAAACCGAATAGTTACATAAATAGCCGCAGCCACCAATTGCAACGCCATCACAGGCAACCCATAGCGCAAAAAAGTTTGAAAAGAAATCCTACGCCCGTGCAACTCAGAAATTCCCGCAGCCACAATATTAGAAGAAGCTCCTACCAAAGTACCATTTCCTCCTAAAGTTGCTCCGTACATCATCGCATAAAATAGCGGCAGCACAGCAGGTGGAAACTGCCCTGCAAAATCCGGCGCCAGCACCTCGGGCGGTGCGAGCCCGACATTCACAACATACTGTTTTAGCAGCGGCACCATCGCCACCACCAGCGGAATATTTGGCACCACGCTCGACATCAAACCCACAAAAAATAACAGAGTTAAAGAACCGAAAAAGATATTTTTACCTAAAATAAATGCTAAAATTCCAGACATACCAGCAATTACTCCGGTTTTTTCCAAACCGCCAATCACCACAAAAATAGACATAAAAAATAGCAGCGTGCTCCAATCTAAATCCCGCAAAATATTGTTAACAGAATCAATTTTAGATTGATGAGCTAACAGCATTGCCAAAGCAGCTCCCAACAAAGCAACGGCTGCTGGTGAAATTGGCACAGGCAAAGACTCTCCCACTACAAAAAATGTCAGCACGAAAGCTATAATTACGCCGCCCACTGCTAAGACTCGCGGGTGATTGATTGTTGGGTGCGGCAAGTGTTCCAAATCGTCTAATTCTTTGTGCCAGATTTCGGGGAATAGCCACGGCAGCATCACTAATATGACTGCTACTGCGATCGCACCGCCCAAACTTAACTTTACCAGGTAATCGGCAAAGCTCATGTTAATCGCATCGCCGACTATGAATGTCGCCGGATCTCCCACGATTGTCAGCAGTCCCGAACTGTTAGCTACAAATACCATTAAAATTAGTAGTGGCACAAAATCTACACCGACTTCTTCTGCCATTGGCGGTATTAACGGTGCTAGCAGCATAACTGTCGTAGCATTGGGCAAAACTGCACAAATTGGCGTAGTGATCGCCACAATACCTAGCAAGAGATTTTTGCCTTTTCCTTTAGCCAAAAGCACCATTTGAGTTGCCAAGTAGTCGAAGACTTTGGTTGGTTCAAAGGCTCTGACCATTACCATAACTCCGAAAAATAAGCCCAGCGTAGCGTGACTGCGACCGATATATTCGATCGCATCGTTTAACGTCATCACATGAGTAAAAACCAGAATCAACGCTCCCAGAAATGCTGCAACTGTGAGGTGTATCCATTCTGTAATTATCAATAAAATTACACCGATAAATGTTGCCGCAGCGATCGCAGCTTGCACGTTTTCCATTTAGTCCCCTGAAAAAATTAAAACTTAATAATTAAAAACTCGCGCCGGGAGCTATCATACTACTTTATAATTTTTAAGTCAATAAATTTAAGTGCTAGTTTTGGCAACAATAAGCTGGAATCAACTCATCGATAGAACTCCAGCATAGGGAAAAAATTACATCAAAACTACTTCTTTTGGCTCTGTCGCGATCGCCCGAAGTTTGGTATGGCGATCGGGCGATCGGTCAACTACAATGAAGCATGGGCAATATCTGCCAAACTTTACCCCCACGCAGACATTATGGACTACAGCCAAGTGCTCGCCGACAAAACCGATACTATCGTCAAAAACTGGATTGAAGCAGTACGCTTGGATCGGAAAATTGAAACCGCTGACGCCTTAACGCATTCAGCGATCCAAGATCACATACCTCACCTGTTGGCGGCGATGGCAACTGTGCTTTCCCAATATCAAAAGAGCGAGATAAAAGTAATAATTGAAGCCAGTTTAGATCACGGACTTCTGCGAGCCAAACAAGGCTACGACGCCGCAGAAGTAGCCAGGGAATACCATTTATTGCGTCAAGTAATATTCTCCCACTTAGAAGCCGAATTGCTAGCCGGAACCACCGCCGACGTATTCAGAGCTTTTCGGCTCATAGATGCCGTAGTAGACGAAGCAATTACCCAATGTTTCGATAGCTACGTCGCTCAGAGGCTGCGGGAACTTGAACAAATCCAAACTCAGTTACAACTCACAAATCAAGAACTAAATCGCCTCGTCAACGTCAATCAAGAAAACGTCTACCATTTAGCTCACGAACTCAAAACTCCCCTCAATTCAATTATCGGTTATTCCGAACTGTTTTTGCGCCAAGAAAAATGGCAATCCGAAATTAAAGATACCCTTCCCGGCATCGAACATATCGAGCGAGTATTGCGCAATGGTAGACAGTTGCTGCGCTTGATTAACGACACACTAGAACTTTCTCGCGCCGATGCTGGAAAAATTAAACTTTACCTGCGGCAAACTAATGTACGATCGGTAATTAACACCGTAGTAGAAATGATGCAGCCACTGGCTGATGCTAAAGGATTAAAGCTCGCTGTCATCACCGACTGCGCCCCAAAACAAGTAGTCGCCGACGGACAGCGGCTGCAACAAATTGTGACCAACCTCCTGAGCAATGCCATTCGCTATACAGAATCTGGTAGCATTGAATTAAGTTGCCACCAGGTTGGAGAAGCAAATTGGGCGATCGCAATTACAGATACCGGCATCGGCATCGCCCCCGCAGATACCAACCGCATCTTTGACCCCTTCTTTCAAGCCGGAGAAGCTGGCAAACAGCACTTTCCCCCCGAAAGCACCGGTTTAGGATTAGCCATAGTATCGCGGCTCGTTACACTCCTGCAAGGCAAAATAGAGCTAGTATCAGAAATAGGAGTCGGTTCAACTTTTACCCTGATTCTACCCCTAGAAGTCAAAGTTCTTCAAGAAGTAAGCTAAACATTAAGTTCAAATTTGTACATCCGAAACTCCTATGCCCGCAGCCAATATTAGCCCTTCCACCACAGCCTTTCCCCTCACCGCCGTAGTCGGGCAAGAAGCCATCAAATTAGCCTTACTCTTAGCAGCAGTAGATCCCGGATTGGGAGGAGTTGCGATCGCAGGCCGCCGCGGTACAGCAAAATCAGTAATGGCCCGCGCCTTGCACTCCCTACTGCCACCAATTGAAATTGTTAAAGACTCTTTTTGCAACGCCGAACCTGATGAACTCCTGGTGGAACAAGCATCTTACCCGTTACCAGAAAATAACGGGCAAGATGCCCGTTCCACAGTAGAAAATAACGGGCAAGATGCCCATTCCACAGATACTAATTCCTCAAATACTGAAATAATTCCCACACCCTTCATTCAAATTCCTTTGGGTGTCACCGAAGATAGGCTTTTAGGTTCCGTCGATGTCGAACAATCAGTAAGATTCGGTCAAACTGTATTTCAAGCAGGACTCTTAGCCCAAGCAAATCGAGGCGTACTTTATGTAGACGAAATTAACCTCCTTGATGACAATATTTCCAACCAATTACTCACAGTATTAACCGAAGGTCGCAACCAAATAGAGCGCGAAGGGATTAGCTTCCAACACCCTTGCAAACCTCTATTCATCGCCACCTACAACCCCGAAGAAGGGCCGCTGAGAGAACATTTGCTCGATCGCATCGCGATCGTACTTTCAGCCGATGCAGCACTCCAACTAGAAGAAAGAGTCTATGCAGTAGAACAAGCTTTATCCTACTCCAGCTCCCCCCAACAATTCCTCAGTCAATACGCCGAAGACACCGACAACCTCAAAACCCAAATCATCCTCGCCAGAGAATGGCTCAAAGATGTCACTATCAGTCGCGAACAAATTGCCTACTTAGTAGAAGAAGCTATCCGCGGCGTAGTCCAAGGACACCGCGCTGAAATCTTCGCAGTCCGAGTCGCCAAAGCCTGCGCCGCCATCGAAGGACGCACAGAAGTTAATGCCGAAGACCTCCGCCGCGCCGTAGAACTCGTCATCGTACCCCGCGCCACCGTCATCCAATCCCCCCCCGACGAAAACTCTGCTCCTC
>CASBQF010000326.1 GCA_949127775.1 Oscillatoriales cyanobacterium PMM_0080 | reverse complement strand
GCCAACATCCTCAAGGAACGTCAACAGTTAGCCGGAGATGGCGCTGTAACAGTAGCGGCGGCTTTGAATTGGGAAGGCAAATTGGTTGCTAAACCAGAAGTCCACTTGAAAGGTGTGGTAACATCAGCCGATCGCGCGGAAGTGATCGGACTAATCAATGAAACCATTGAAACAGTTTTGAGCGATCGTTGGTCGGAATTTGTGCTACCTGCAACTGCTGACGCACAAGTTAATGTTGACTGGGTAGGAGTGCAAACGCAAATAGAGAAGGCCATTGGGCGAGTGCTGCGCCGACAACTGCAAAGCAATCCGATGTTGGTATTCATGATGCAAATTCCTGAAGAAGCAGTGCGATCGGAAGTTGTACAAAAAACTCAGCTTTCGATTGAAGCACCTAAGTTAGCATCATCAGTAGCATCATCATCAGTACCATCTCCAGTACCAGTCCCGGTTAATACAGTAACAGGCCGCCGCCGTCCTCGGACTGCTGCAAAAGTAGCCTCTGTCGTTTCGTAGTACGATCGTCCTTTGCAACCTCAGATCAAAGCAAATGAACGCAGATAAGTTTAATATCTATCTGCGTTCATCTGCGGTTGCAACTTTCAAGAGCGGCTAGGACACTTAGACAAAGGTGAGTTCATCCGATTCTTAAGAGCTGAAACCATTGCTCTTATTACTTCTTGCTTCTGCTATAACTGCTTCCCCATAAAAAGAAAGATTACCTGTTGACTTTTAGCAATTACTCGTGCTATTATTTTTATAATGGGAGTGGTGACTAAAATATTATTTTAGTCACCACTCCCATTATTACACTATACTTGATTAAATGCTGAAAGTCAAGCATTTTACCCTAAAAAAAATGTCGATTTTTTTAATTTGAGTAACAAAAAACTTTGACGATAGAAACAGCCAAGGCTAATCGATTTTGGATTGGAGAATCAATAGATTTCAACCACAGATAAACGCAAATGAACGCAGATATATCTAACTATCTGCGTTCATCTGTGTTTATCTGCCTAAATCTGCGGTTAAAAATCAATCAACCACCAGCAACAGCCGGCACAATGCTAACTTCATCACCATCTTGGAGGGCAGTTTTTGACCCGTCCAAAAAGCGGATATCTTCACTGTTGACGTAGAAGTTGAGAAATCTGCGGGGTTCTCCCTTTTCATCGCACAGGCTTTTTTTGATTCCGGGACAATTTGTTTCGAGAGATTCAATTAGTTCGGAAATGTTGGCGCCGCCGCATTCGATGGTGGCTTGATTGTTAGTGAATTTTTGCAGTGGTGTGGGAATTAAAACTTTAACAGTCATGGTTAGTTGTTAGTTGTTGGTTGTTAGTTGTTAGTTGTTGGTTGTTGGTTGTTAGTTGTTGATCCCAATAACCAATAACAAACAACCAATAACCTATAACTATTAAACAGAAGCTGGTTGCCATTCTAGGCGTTCAAGTGTCCGAGCACGTTCTAGGGCACGCTCGAAAGCTTCTAGTTTTGGTTCGAGGGTGATTGGTTCGCCGATGTAACCTTGGACGGCTTCTTGGGTTTTTAATCCGTTGCCGGTGATGTAGACGACGGTGGTTTCGTCGGGGTTGATTTTACCTGCTTCGACGAGTTTTTTCAAGACTGCGATCGTGGTGCCGCCTGCGGTTTCGGTGAAGATGCCTTCGGTTTCTGCTAGCAGTTTCATGCCTTCGATGATTTCGGTGTCGTTGACGGATTCGATGTTGCCACCTGTTTTACGGGCGATTTCTAAGGCGTACATACCGTCTGCTGGATTGCCGATCGCGATCGACTTAGCAATTGTATTCGGTTTGACTGGTGTGACAAAATCGCGGCCTTCGCGGAATGCTTGGGCGATGGGGGAACAACCGTCGGCTTGAGCACCACTGAAGCGGACTTCCTTGTCATCGACTAAGCCGACTTCGACGAATTCTTTAAAGCCTTTGTAAATTTTTGTGAACAGGGAACCCGAGGCGAGGGGGGCGACGATGTGATCTGGCAACTTCCAGCCAAGTTGTTCGGCGACTTCGTAGCCGAGGGTTTTCGAGCCTTCGGAGTAGTAGGGACGCAAGTTGATGTTGACAAATCCCCAGCCGTGTGTGTTGGCGACTTCGCAACAGAGACGGTTAACTTGGTCGTAGTTGCCGTGAACTGACATCACAGTTGGATTGTAAATCAGAGTGCCGAGGACTTTGCCTGCTTCTAAGTCGGAGGGAATGAACACTACGCAGTCGAGGCCTGCATGGGCGGCGATCGCAGCGGTGGAGTTGGCTAAGTTGCCAGTGCTGGCACATGATACCGTTGTGAAACCCAATTCTCTAGCTCTACTGAGGGCGACTGACACCACTCTGTCCTTAAAGCTAAGAGTGGGCATATTGACGGCATCATTTTTAATATAAAGATTTTTTAGACCCAGCCTGCGCGCTAGGCGGTGGGATTTTACTAGAGGAGTCATGCCGGTGCCGACATCGATGACGTTATCTGTAGCGACTGGTAAAAATTCGCGGTAGCGCCAGATTGAGTTGGGGCCTGCTTGGATGGTTTGGCGAGTTACGCGGCGACGGATAGCTTCGTAGTCGTATTTGACTTCTAGCGGCCCAAAACACAGGTCACAAACGTGCTTGGCTTGGAGTTCGTACTCTGCGCCGCATTCTTTGCACTTAAGGGCTGTGAAGGTTGCTGCTGTGGATTGTGTTCTGGTCGCCTGGGTCATAGCTTAACTCTCTAGTTCTGCGATGTTTTCTGAGTCTTAGAAGAAGATTAGCACGGTCAATTTACCCCGTCAACCATACCCGATTTTTTTAGTCGGGATTGATTTAGCAGCAATTTTTTGCCAGAAACCGGCGGTAGATCGATCGTCTTCAATCTCTTTGTCTGAGTGGTTTATAACCTCGGCTGAATCACAAAAAACGAGAGGATTTTTTTCTTGTTTAACCGAACTCAAGAATGATTGAGCGGCAAAACTAATTTCAAAACTTTATAAAGTTTTTTTTCGCGGGGGCTAGAAACCCGGTTTCTACGAGTTTTTGTGGACAGGAACGAATAATTTCCGCAGAAACCCGGTTTCTCAGGTAATATTATCCACCGCTGACGGGAGGGATGAGTACAACTTCGTCGCCGTCTGTGAGGATGGTGTCGGGGGAGACGAATTCTAGGTTGATGCCGAAGCGGGTGTGCGATCGCCACTGTTCTAATTGAGGATATTGACCGATCGAGCTTTCGAGAACTCTTACCACTGGGGTTTCGGGAGGAAGTTCTAGTGTAAGTTCTGAAACGCCGTAGGCTTCACTGAAGGCGGCAAATAGTTTAACGGTGACGGTAATTGAAGAGTTAGACACGGCAGTAAGGGGGCGATCGATGTTTTGGCAATTGTTAACTAAACCATACAATTAATTGGGAATTAGGTGCGCTCCCGACTTAGAATTGAAATCGGTAATCTTTAGTTCAGTTTTACTCCATCGGGTCAAACTTAACTAGAGATTGCCGCAGAAAGTCCGATCGGCACTGTATGTCGATCGCTCTCGCCAAGCATTTCACCAAGCAGGTCTTAGAAGTAGTTAACATCCACTGAGATGCAGCTAGCTAAGGTCTAGTTAGTGGCTGTTGAGACTACTGCAAAACTATTTTTTGAGGATCAGGTATAAATACTTGACCGTAATTGTGGGAGAGTAAAAAAAAATCGCACTAAATTTAGCGGTAAACAACGCATACCATACTATCCCAACCCACTTTTGCCAAACTAAAAATCTGATTGTGAAGTGCTGCGTCGGAATTCCAGAAGCTAAGCCCCAAAAAGCAAGCGTACCGTTCTATCTAACAATAATAGTGAAGTTAACGCGATCGAGATATCTATGGCAAATAACGATTTCAAAGTGCTTCAAATTATTGAAGCTAAAGGCTGGTATGCCTTTGGAAGTACGAAGCAAAGTCAGCACGTTGAGAGGTGGGTAAGACCTGTCGTGTGTTGGGTTTTAATAGAAGATAAAAAAAAGCGGCGGATTGTGACTGCTACCGCTAGCTATCAGATCCAAATTGACGATAAAGAAGTCGAGTTTTTTGCCCATGAAAGCGAAATTCAAGATATCGAGAGCCTCCCCAAGTCGGTCTCCGTCTCGGAATTTCTGAAAACAGAAGATTGAGAGAAGGGCGGAAAGAACGCCTTTAATAATTTATTAATTATTTCTTAGTAATTCCTTAAACTTGCTAAGCAAGTCATCTCAAAAACAGAAGACCCAGAGCCTCGATTTCTTGAAGAAGTTGGGGCTCTATCCGAATTTGTGTCGTGTCCTTGTGCCCTCTTCCTTCTAAAAAATAAAGAGGCCGGAAGATTGCTGGCATTGCCAACACGCTTTCGACCTTTGCTGAATAACAGGGTATGCATATGTTTTTAAAGTATGGCAGGCAAGCTTTCTAGAGATCAAGAGGACTATTGCAATCACCCACTTTAGCTCTCTGGGTATGTTTGCAAGGTTCATACCATTTTAGACAAAAATTTTAAAGTTGAGGGCGGGCGATAGTTACAGGTTAAGGATTCTAGTTGTTGATCCGTAGCGGGTGCTACTAAAAACCATTGCAGCGGACGATCGTCCGCTGCAACTGCTGCAACTTCAAACCCCACTAGCAACTGGTTCGGGCTTTGACTGCGGCATCCGCCGCCCCAACAGAGCCATCCGCACACCGCCGGCAGGCCCTAAAGTCACCCCTCGGCGTTTTGGCTGTACAGGCTTTTTCTCGGCCAATACTAGATCGAAATTTTGCAAAATCTTTGCCAGCACCAGTTTCATCTCCAACTGCGCCAGCGCTAAGCCGATACAGCGGCGGCTACCGCCTCCAAACGGCAAATACTCGTAAGGTGAAAATTGCCTTTCCAAAAACCGTTCTGGTTTAAATTGCAGCGGTTCTGGATACAAATCTTCCCGCCTGTGGGTCAAATAAATTGAGCCGAAAATCACCGTACCCGGTTCGAGTTGATGTCCCAGCACTTCCACGGGTTGCCGCACCACTCGCGGAAACGTCAGCATTCCCACTGGGTAAATTCGCAGCGTCTCTTGACAAATTGCACTCAGGTAAGGCAAGCGAGAAATCTCCATCGGATCGGGATTTTCGCCCAAACTGTCCAATTCTTGTAGCAGTTTTTGGCGCACTGATGGCAAACTGTGAATCCAGTAAAATGCCCAAGCTAGGGCGGTTGCTGTGGTTTCGTGGCCGGCAAATAGCAGCGTCATTAATTCGTCGCGCAATTCTTCATTGCTCATTGGTTCCCCGTTTTCGTCCCGGGCGTCCATCATTAAGCTGAGAATATCAGTACGATCGGCGTCTGGTTGCAGTCTGCGATCGGCAATTTCGGCATCCATCAGTTCGTTAATTTTCCGCTGCTGCTGTTTCATGCGCCCCCAAGGACTCCAAGAACCCAAATCTTGCTGTAACCAAGGCAGAAATAGCATACTCGATCGCACAGGAGAGCCGATCGTATCGATAATCGCGGCCAGCAGCGGCGACAGTTGCTGCAATCGCGGCCCTTCATCCAGTCCGAAGACAACTTGCAAGATTACCCGCATGGTGATTTCTTGCATGGCTGTGCGGGCGACAAAAGGTCGATCGACCGTCCACTTGCTGGCAACATCTTGGGTAATATCGCAAATTTGTTGAGCGTAGTTGCGCATCCGTTCCCCGTGAAAGGGCGGCATCAATAATTGGCGCTGTCGTTTGTGCTTTTCTCCCGAGATCACAATCATCGATTGTTCTCCCAGTATGGGTTTAAGAATACCGTTGATATCACCGGGAGCGTCAAAAGCTTTGCTGTTGAGCATTTCCTGGATCGCGTGCGGGTTTTGGATCATCACGAAGGGTTCAAGGTTGCCCCATCGAGTCGTGAAAATCTCCCCATACTTTTTGGTATTTACATCCATGTATGTCAACGGATCGGCGATCCATTGAATTAGTTGCACGAAGCGGGGGGTTTTGGGGCCGTCAGGTAGTGTCATAGGAATTTTGGTGGTGGTGTTACAGGACGCGGGCAACATCCATAGGAATTACGTAGAAACTGGTTGTACGCTCTCCCATAATTTTAAGAGATTATTTATTCTCGAACCGTACTCACAATGTCCTGTCCAAGCTCTGTAAAACGAACAGTTTTGATTTGCCAAGGAGCATAACTGGTTAAGGTTTGGCGCACGCCCCCGAACAAACCTAACATCTGACAACTTGACAGATTTTGCAATTTCTGGCGCGAATTCCCCGAGGCCCGTAAATCTACGGTAGCAATTCCGAGGTCGCGATCGATTTTAAGCCGATAACCAACTAAGCCCAGACTAGCGAAAATCTCCTGCTTTAATACTTCATTAACGGCCGATGACATTAACTGGTTCTGTGGGCCTGTAACTGTTTCCGGCTTCAGACTTTGACAAAGATTGTCTACCTCATAAACCGTAACTGTCGCTGTGGTGTCTGATATTTTGGTACTCGCTAAAACTGAGTTCACAGAGTTAGAGGGCTGCGTTACTGGAGCCGATCGACTATCAAGTTGATTGCCCGCTAGCTGTAGGTGTGGGAACTGATGAGTGCTTGCTGAGGATTGGCTCTGGTTTTCGGCTGATTTAGCTGCTGCATCGTAGCTAGAACAACTGCTACCGCCGATCAAAATTAATCCAATCACTAAATACCCGAACTGTGTGCAGATAAGGTTCATAACTTTTTAATACTCAACTAAACGTCAGTGTACGGAGGGCAAAATTTTGGTGGTAACAAGCACTTAATCCCTAATTACACTCACTTAGAAATATTTCCGCAGTAAGAAGACGAAAACAAGTTCAGAGTTTTTGTTTAATAGTCCGGACAGTTTTTAGATCGTAGTCTGAAACCATTGATTTATGCGAAAGCATATTGTGTGCCTCGTTAGCGTAGGCTTGGCAGAGGATCGCAATTAAACCCTGATTCTACGGTCGGAAATCAAAAACCATCTGAAAAGTTGCTTGCTAATACCTTTGTTTTAGTGTTAAATAGCATAACAGGGGTATCTCCCCTCATTGGTGCAGCCCTGCCATCTCCGTATCTCCGCAGATAAAGCTCGCGATCCAGATCGCAAGTGATATCAAATACCTTGTCAGTGGTGTGATGTAGCCTATGCAAATTTAGCTATCCCAAGGTCTGAGGTAACAACCTTTTTCCGGTTGGCGAAAGCTTGAGTTTGATAGTAGTAATGACGACAGAATTTAGACTTAGCCACGTATTGCGGCATGGTTCAATAACCGCGCCGAAAGCACCGCGATAAGAAATCTGCAAGTAGCGAACAAGATGCAGAAAATTTCAGCAAACTGAAGTACAAAAAAAATTGGTTTCTGTGGGCTGCACCTGTGAGTGTCGGCCATGATTCCGAGTTTCTGATGTGCAGTCGATAGAGCTGTAATTTACTGTGATCTTGATCTCTAATTAACTTGCGTATCAAGAGTATTATCGCAGAATCAGGTGCTTTTTGTCACAAATCTACTAAAAATCGAGCGAAAACATGATCGAACAGCAATTAACGAAAGTTTTGGCGACAACAGCGATCGCCCTGTGTACCCTGACGGTGGCCTGTGAAGCCAGTTACGCCCGGCCGACAGTGAAGGAAAGTGGATTTTGGTGCAGCACCTCGACAGGTGCGCCCGTAACGTTGTATCAAAACCCTCAAGGTGCGGTAGAGCCTTGGATTGAGTGGACTTCGGATTATTTTTCTGGTTCGGGCTACGATCCGGCAACTCGGTGTCAATTAGTCAGCCAACGCCTCGAAAGCTATCGCCGCAACCGAATGCTAAAGTACATTACCGTTGGCCAGATGAACGGGCAGAACGTCATCTGCACGGCGAATCAAGTCAATGGCATCTGTCAAAATTTGATTTATACGCTCAGGCCAGGCCAAGATCCGATCGGCTCTTTATATAATTTGTTAGCTTGGCGCCAAGGACAGGTGGGGATGCCCTCTACGGAAGAAAGCAGCCAAATTCCTTACATTGATGTCAGAGCAAAGCTAGGGGAAAATATTACCGATGAGGCGGAACTGCCCCCTTTTTCCCAGCCCTCGGAAATGCCGTAAAGATTGGAAAATTTTCAATCTCACCGTCAATTCCGGGGGATGACGTGGCAAACTTGGCGCGTCAAACCGCAGTACGCATCCAGACGGCGAAATCTTCGGGTTCTGGGGCGATCGTCGGGCGCCAGGGACAAACGTATACTGTGCTGACTAGCTGGCACGTTGTGGCCTTCGACAAGGGCGATCGTACAATTATCACGAGCGACGGCCAGATCCACCAATTGCTGGGAGTACCACAGCAGTTGGGAGATACCGATCTGGCGACTGTTGAGTTTCGCAGTGCGATCGAATATCAAGTAGCACCCATCGGCGCGCAGTCAGCAGCGGTGGGAGAGCCACTGCTGGCGGCCGGATTCCCTGCGGATAGTGGGGAATTGGCCTTAGCGCAGGGGTTCGTACAACTCCTGCTACCAAAATCTTTACCTCAAGGCTATAGCTTGGGTTATACAAATGAGGTTAAAATTGGCATGAGCGGTGGCCCAATTTTTAATGCCAAAGGTTTGTTAGTTGGGATTAACGGTCGAGGTAAGCATCGAGATCCCGGTTTTGGCGTCTATGCTTTTGAAGATGGAAGTGAACCGACGCCGGAATTATTGGAAAAGATGGTTAAATCTAGTTGGGGAATTCCTATCAGTACATATTTGCAGTTCGTCTCGTCTCATGTAGGGATTTAATGATGAATGTGTGGGGTTTACGATTTGACGCGCTGACAGTCATCTTGACAGGTGCAGTAACGGTGGCAGTAATTGTCAGCCAACAATCTGCTGCTTATGCTAAAACAGCCCAAGAAGTTGCCCAGCTAGCGATGTTCACAACGGTTGAAGTCAACAATACGCTGGGTTTTACTGGTAGTGGCTCGGGAGTAATTATTGCTAAACAGGGGAATGTTTACACTGTTCTGACGGCGAATCACGTAGTGGCAAGTCTCGCCCAAGAATACAGCATTCGCACTCATTTGGAAAAAAATTATACTGCCATCAGAATACAGCGATTAGCGAAAAACGACCGAGATATAGACTTAGCTTTGGTACAGTTTCAGAGCCGAGAATCGTATCCAGTAGCGCCAATGGGGGAGTCGGGACGCGCGGTTGTCGGTTCTACTATTTATGTTGCTGGCTATCCGCTGCCAATTGCCTCTGGATCTGAAAGAAAACTGGAGTTTACTGCTGGTATTGTCTCTTCTCGCCTCGGCCGCGCATCATCGGGCTACGGGCTGCGCTATCAAGCTGTGACCAGGCGTGGGATGAGCGGTGGGCCTGTGTTTGATGATGATGGTAGAGTTGTGGGAATTCACGGTCAAGGAGATACTGTTGGCACTGTGACGAGCCAGTGGAACGGTCAGAGTGAGGAGATTAAAACGGGATTGAATGCGGCAATCCCGATCGATTCTTTTACGGCTTTGCGATCGCAAACCCTACCTAACGGGTTGGATATTCTCAGCAATATTGCGATCGGCCGCAGCTCTAGCCAAAGCCAACAGAGCCTCCGTCAAGCGGGATTTTTGTGTGATACCTCGACGGGCGAGCCAGTGACTGTGTATCAAAATCCGCAAGGATTTAGGGAGCCTTGGATTCGCTGGAATTCTAATTTCTTTTCTGGTTCTGGCTACGATCCTCTGACTCGCTGTCAACAAGTAACTCAGCGCCTCGAAAATTACAGCCGCAACCGACAGCTAAATTATGTCACTGTCGGCATAGTAAACAATCAAAAAGCGATTTGCACCAGCAGCCGAGTTAACGGGCCTTGCGAAGGTTTGATCTACACGCTGCGCCGCGATCAAGATCCGGCTCCAGCACTCAGCAGTTTCTTTGTTTGGCTGGCTAATCAAAAGGCTAGACCTTCTCTTTTTGAAAGCAGCACCATACCTTATATTGATGTCCGGGAACGGGTGGAATTGACTATTGGCGAACCTTAATTGATGTTCCTGATGTTTTTTTACTCCGACTGGCTCGCCCTGATTCTATTGTTGAAATCCAGAGCGCTCTCAACTTGAAATTGGAGATGTTCTATATCATATCGGGTTGAATAGTTATAATGATTTTTTTCCACTATGCCCTACGCCCTATGCGCTCTATGGCCGTACAGGATTTATAAGAAATGAGAATTAAATAACTTCCACAAGTGTGTGGGATGTCCCGCCCGTCCCAAAAGAACGGGCGGGACATCTCACAATAACAATTAAAATTGTAAGTTATTTAATTCGCGATCCTAAGCAATTAACAGGACTTAATATTACTTATTGATGATTGAGATAACAGAAGTGATGATTTTTTGCAACAACGAAGCTATAAAATTACTGTTACGTTAATCCAATTCAAATTTTTCAGGTATCAACGCATGACTGCAACTACGCCGAAGCCAACCTCAGCAAAGCCCGCTTTTTGCGAAGGGATTCAGTATTTTTCCGAGACAGTGCCTGGTTTTGAGACTTACGGGAAAACACCTGCGATCGCCAGCGGGAGCAAGTCGATCGCCGATCCAGCCGATCCAGCCGCCGTTTTTCAAACAATGCTCGCAGCAGACGCCCTGCGCTACCTGACGCTGCAAGTCACAGCCAGCAAGGCATCGGGACATCCGGGGGGTTTTGCTAGCCAAGCTGAAGCCTATGCTGCTTTGGTGATGCTGGGACACAAGAACATTGTCACCGAAGTCGGGCACCACGCGCCAGGATTTTATAGTGCCATGTTTCTCGATCGATCTTTAGAAGACATGGGAATTGTCAACGTACAGCAAGTGCGCGATAAATTCCGAGAAAAAGACGGTTTATTAGGACATCTTTCCGGCTTCATACCCGGCCTTTTAGCACCAGCAGGCCCCCTCGGACAAGGGCAGCATTTCGCAATGGCGGGCGCGCTTTTGCACCCCGACAAACTGTTTCCTTTCACCATGGGCGACGGCGGCATGGGCGAACCCTATCCGATGAGCAGTATGGGGCATTTCCATACTGCTTATCCGAAGGCTACTAACTTTTTGCCAGTGTTAGTTTGGAACGGATATTCCCAAGAACATCACAGCATGGTTTCGACTAAAACCAATGCTGAAATGATTGCTTATTGGCAAGGTAACGGTTTTGAAGAAGTCATCTTAGTTGATGCTAAGGAATTTGACGACAAAAATCAACCGGAAGCTTATGTTGACAGCACGGCTTTTTCCCTCGCACAGCGGATGGCATTTACCAAAGCTGTTTTACAAGGAGTTGACAAAGCAGCAAAATCTGCTCTCGGCGGCAAATTAACTGTGTTTATTATCAAACAGTTGAAAGGTGCTGGAGTCCACGCATTAGGCGCAAAATCTCACAACCTTTATCCGAAAGATACCCTCGATGCTCCACACATTATTAGCGCTTTAAAACAGCGGGCTTTGACTGCTGAAGCGTGGCAGTTGGTGCGGACAAATTGCGAGCGTGCTGGTGGCGGGCCTGCTGCGAAAACCGTTGTTACTGAGTTTACATTGCCGCTGGCAGATTTGGGAGAATTGCCTTTAGAAGAATTTGCGGTTGGTGGAGAAGCGAAAATTTCGACAACTGCAATGGGACGTTTGGTGGGAACTGTCGGTGAGCGCGATCGCACTTTTTTAGTTACTAATGCCGATGGAAACGAAGCATCGGCAATTGCCAACATCAACCAAGCCCTGAAAATTATTCACCCTACCACAGATGACCTCTACAATCAATCGCCAAACGGTCAAGTTTACGAACCTTTGAGCGAAGATGCTTGCGCAGGTTTAGCCGTAGGTTTGTCGCTATTTGGAGCACGGAGTTTGTGGTGTTCCTATGAATCTTTTGCCATCAACGGTTTACCAATTTGGCAAACAGTCACCCAAGCAATGGCAGAATTGCGTCGTCCAACTCCGGCAACTGTCACCTTATTTACAGCAGGTGCTTTAGAGCAAGGCCGTAATGGTTGGACGCACCAGCGCCCAGAAATTGAGGCTTATTTTGCCGCGATGATGCGGAATGGAAATGTGTTTCCTTTGTTTCCACCGGATGCGAACAGCATTCAAGCTTGTTACGATTGGGCTTTGAGTGCCAGAAATAAGGGAGTTGTGATTACTGCGAGCAAGTCGCCACTACCAATTCGCACTACTTTTGCACAGACTCGCCAAGGTTTGGAAGATGGTGCAATTGTGTTGCACGAAGTCGCTTCTCCCCAAGCTCCCCACAATCAAGGGGAGAGCAAGAAAGTTGTGTTTGCTGTTGTCGGCGATATGACTTTAATGCCTGTGTTTGAAGCGGCGGCATTTTTGGAAACAGAAGGCATTGGAGTGCGGATTGTTTCTGTTGTGAATCCCCGGCGTTTGTACCGCCAAAGCGATGTTGCTTGGGATACTTGTTCGGAAGCTGACGGCGGCTTTTTGAGCGATGAGAAATTTGCCGAAATGTTTGGCGGAGATGCCTTGATTGGCGTGACAGGCGGTGCTTCTGGGATGTTGGAACCGGTGATGCTTCGTAGCAATTGCCCGCGGGATACTTTCGCTTGGAAGCGGGGGGAAACTACTGCTAGTGCTGGTCAGTTGATGGCGTTTAATGGGTTGACTGCTGAGGCGTTGACTAAAAGGGCGATCGGATTAGTTCATTAAGAGAAATCAGGACACGGCAGAAGTCAGGACACGGCAGTGCCGTGTCCCTACAATTGATAGCGGTAGGGAAACGGCACTGCCGTGTCCGACCTATCATTCCGGCGCAGCCGGAATTGATATAATATTTAAAATAGGATGGTGATACCTATGACAGCACAACTTTTAGAAGAAATAGTTACCCCTGCCGAACAGCGATTGATTCTCCCTGGTTATTATAGCTGGGAGCAATTTCAGGCGATCGAATCTTTAATGGCAGACTCTTCAGGTTTGCGGATAAGTTATCTTGATGGCTGGATTGAGTTTATGACACTGGGCGAAGCACATGAGACAATTAGTTGTATTCTTAATTTTTTGCTACAACTTTATTTTTGTGAAATGGGAATTGAATATATTCCTGTAGGTAGTGCAACTCGCAGAGATCGGACAAGAAATGTATCATTTGAACCTGATGAGTCTTATTATATAGGCTCAATCAAAGAGCATCCCGATTTAGCCGTAGAAGTAACGATTACTAGCGGTAGCACCAATAAACTAGCTAAATATCTGCGACTTCGCATCCCAGAAGTCTGGTTTTGGGAAAATAATCAGTTGGCTGTGTATCGGCTGCGCGAGGATGATTACGAGCAAGTTTTAAGAAGTGAGTTATTGCCAGAGTTGGATTTAGCATTGTTGGTAAGCTGCGTTTTGATGCCTTCAAGAATTCAGGCAAGAAATGAGTTTCTGAATGGGATTCGGCAAGTCGGTTGAAGGCTCAGAAGTTGGCAAGAAGTGCGATCGAACTGGTTGGTTAAGCTAAAATGTGGCTGACAACCATTGGCTTTCATAAACGACTTTTGTGCGATCGCTCCCAGGAGTAGATATTTTGTATAATGCAATATCTCTGTCTTTACGTATTGTGGCATCTTGACGATAGTTTGAACAATCTTGGTCTCAATATAGATAACTTCTGTAATAGACCTTTTGCAAAAATAACTAGGACGGGCAAGATGCCCATCCCACAAAAAGTTTTTTTCTTGTGGAACAGGCATCTTGCCTGTTACAAAATTTGACTAAAATGAATTTTGCAAGAGGTCTAATATTGGTGCGAGGTCATTTTTGCTGATTATAGTATCATTATTCATACAAAAGGGCAAGATTCCTACAGGATAGTTACGCCGCGCGTCCCCTCTGTGCAATCATCGCCCTTTGAAATGGTGGAAACTGAAAGTTAATATGAGGTGCGATATGGGAATTGTTTTGAGATATACTTTTATCTATGCGTAGGAGGTAAACTTTCCACTTTGATTTTAGAGCCGAGTAGTTTAGATGATATCCGTCAAAAGATAGCTAAAATTGCTAGCCTTTATGGAGTTTTTCAATGTGTTGAATGTAGTCAGGCAATCAAAGAGTTATTGACAATTACAAAGGTGCATGGTAAGCAGATTAAGCTAGATTTAGACAGGCAAGACCTACCTTGGTCTGTGATTTATGATTTACGACGAGGGCAGCAAATTGCTACTAATGGCTACCACATCGGGATATCAATTACAGTTGACGGAGAAGAAATTGTTTTTGATAATATAGATCGTAGTGGCGTAACTCGCCAGGAATGGCTACAAAATTTAACATCTCCTACTCTGGAACTGGGTATGGGAAGTTTTAAGATTATTGAAGAGGAATTTTGAGCGGCAAAGCTGATAATTGTTTGAAAAATATTGAGGTGGATTATGCACGATTTATATACGCTGATTCAGAAAATTAAGAAAGCTCCTTCAATGTACTTGGGAAGACACTCGATTATTTGCCTTCAGGCTTTTTTATCGGGTTACAGCGTTGCCAAACAGGAGTTGGGAGAACAGCCAACGAAACAAGACATCGATTTTAGGGAGTTTCCTGAGTGGATACGCAAAAAATTTAACGTGCAGACTAGCCAATCTTGGGCTAACATTATTCTTTTTTATTGTGAGGATGAAAGTAAAGCACTTGATAAATTTTTTGAATTGTTAGATGAGTTTATCTCTCGGAATTCTTGTAATATTTTAGGTGAGGGTGGATTGGATGTAGAGCAAACAGTGCAAGTTGTCAGAAGTTGACAGAAAGAGCGATCGCCCTTTTTGCTGCGGCGATCGCCCTACGGGATAGCTGCGCCGTGCGTCCCCTCTGTGCAATCAGCGCCCTTTGAGATGGTGGAAATGGAGCGGATTGTCGGTGGAAAGACAGGTTGGGGTGATACGAGGGTTAAGGGAATATGTCGGATGGGGCGATCGCCATAAATGTCAGTCACCCAGATTCATCAGCAGAATTTTAAAATAGTTAATTAGACCGTAACAGACTTGGCAATTTTCGCAAGTAATCGCAATGCTTCATTTACAGAAGCTGAGTCTCGAAATATCTCTGCTACATCTGGATCGAGAATCACCACATTACTGGATTGCGTATAAGCTTCATAGTATTTGCCACGAACACCGCCTGAAAAATCATATTCAGGTTTCATCTCGTCATTGACTGTTTCTTCAGATTCCTGACTCATAGTTTCTTCTCTCCTGTCGGGTGGCTAAACGAGCACTGATTAAACGCACCTCACCTTCTCGTTCCGTGTGGGAAACAACCAAAAGACGTTGCAAGCTCGACTGACCTATCGTCAAAAGACGGATCTCACCTACGGAGTGGTCAGGGTCAGAAATTGTAATAGCCAGTGTATCTCCGAAGACAGTGACAGCCTCTTCAAAAGACACACCATGCTTTTTGGCATTGTTACTCGCTTTGTTTGAGTCCCACTGAAACTTCATAAATCTATTCTACTCTTAAGTGGCTTTATGAGGTGAGCAATTGCCTAGCTTACTACTCTATTCTACTACTTAGGGCGAAATGGCGAAAAGAAAAAAGAAATCTTAAAACTAAAACCTGATCAGTATTTGTGAGTTGAACTAATACCATTTTTTTAAAGATGTGATAGAGATAAAGAATGTAAAATCCAAGACCATCCTGTGAGAAAACCAATGATATGATTCGTTAAAGATGCTAAGATTTCCTGAACTTTTACGCGG
>CASBQF010000325.1 GCA_949127775.1 Oscillatoriales cyanobacterium PMM_0080 | reverse complement strand
GGGCTTAACCTCAGTAGCAATCAGATTACTGTCATCCCAGAAGTCATCCGCAGCATGGAGAAGCTGGAACAACTGGATTTGCGGGGTAATCCGATGCCAATTCCGCCGGAAATCCTGGGTGGAAAGAAATACTATGAAGATCCGGGTGATTTGCGTACCATTCTCGACTTCTACTTCCAAACCCGCAATCCCAACGATACCGAAGAACTCAACGAAGCTAAACTGTTGATTGTCGGCGAAGGCGAAGCGGGAAAAACTACCCTAGCCCAAAAACTCCTCAACCCCGACTACGAACTCAAAGAACAAGAACCCAGTACCGAAGGCATCGATGTGATCCGCTGGGAATTCACACAAGCCAACGGTAAACCTTTCCGCATCAACCTCTGGGACTTTGGCGGACAAGCAATCTACCACGCCACCCACCAATTCTTCCTCACCGAACGTTCCCTCTACATCCTCCTCGTCGATAACCGCCGCGAAAACCCCAACCTCTGCTACTGGTTGAACATCATTCAACTTCTCAGCAACAGCAGTCCCGTCTTCCTTGTCCAAAACGAAAAAGAAGACCGTCGCTGCGAAATCAACGTTTCCCAACTGCGCCGTGACTTTGACAACCTCATAGAAAAACCTGTCACCACCAACCTCGCTGACAATCGCGGACTCGAAATTCTCCAGCGCGCCCTACAAAATCGCATTATCACCCTCGATCACATTACTACGCCCATCCCCAAACGCTGGGCTAACGTCCGCCATATCCTGGAAAACTACTCCCAACGCCAAACCCGCATTGACGTTTACGAGTTTTACGAAATTTGTGCTACCCAAGGTTTCGACAAGTCAGATAAACGCGCCATGCTGAGTTTGAGCAAGTATTTGCACGATTTAGGCATTATCCTCCACTTCCAAGAAGACGGCACGCTCAAGCATCATGTCATCCTCCGTCCCGAATGGGCAACTAACGCCGTCTACAAAGTCACCGATAACGATGGGGTGAAAGCACACTGGGGATACTTCACCCAGGAAAATCTCAGCGAAATCTGGCGAGACGAAGAATACGACGGCTTGCACGATGAGTTACTTCAGTTGATGAAGAATTTCAAAATTTGTTACGAAATCTCCGGTAAAGCCGGACAGTACATCGCCCCGCACCTTCTCAGCCTCGAACCTCCCCAGTACGAATGGGACGACACCGATAACCTAATTTTGCGCTACGAATACGACTTCATGCCGAAGGGCATCATCACTCGCTTCATCGTAGAGATGCACGGATTAATTTATCGTTCTAACTCGTCTGGCTTAGGAGATAAGTCAGGTATCGTCTGGCGTGATGGAGTCATCCTCACCGATGGTTATGGCAAAGCCGAAGTCATCGAGGATTACCACAAACGAGAAATCCGCATTCGAGTTTCTGGGAAACTGAGAAAATCTATTTTAGAGCGCATCCGCCACAAATTGTGGGAAATTCATGCTACTTATGACGATCGTCTAAAATACAAAGAATTAATCCCGTGCAACTGTTCCGAATGCAAAGGCAGCCAAAACCCTCACCTCTACGATTTTGATGCTTTGCGTCGCCGTTTGGAAAAGGGCAGGTACGAAGTTGAATGCGAAAAGTCTTATGAAAAAGTCAATGTGCGGGGCTTAATTGAGGATTTCCCGGATTACTCGCAACAGCAGGAAAAAGATAGACTTTCGGGAATCGATCGACCCGATCGCGTAGATTTTTCTAGTTCTCCAATCAACATCAACATCCAGAATAATATGACTCAAGATTCTCCTAAAAACCAATTCAATGCTCCGGTATCTGGTGTTGTGGCTAACGAAAAAGCCGAAGTGACCAATAGCACATTTATCCAAAACAATAACGCCAATACCGCCGAACTTCTGCAACTAATTTCATCAATGCGTGAAAGTGCCGCGCAGTTTTCTGAAGACATCCGCGAGGGCGTAATTATCGATATTGAAGATGTCGAAACAGAAATCAAGAAACCCGAGAACGAATGGAATAAAGCCAGGTTAAAGAAGAGCTTAACAGCTCTTGTAGCATTGGTTGGTGTGCTCGGAACTGGTGTCGCAGGTGCTGTTGATTTTGCTGATAAGGCGATCGACCTTAGCAATAAACTAGGTATCGAAATCCAGCTACCGTCGGCACGGTAAATTAGATTCAGATCCCCGACTTCTTAAAAAAGTCGGGGATATAAAACGTTTCCCCGACTCACTAATTTAGCAAGAGTGCTAGTATCTACGCAAGACTTTGAGAATTTTGATATATATAAATTCCAAAACATTAGGAGCTATAACTCAATGACAGTAGCCAATAGTTTCATGGGTGGTTTGCGGCCTTGGTTCGATCGTACTTTTGTTCATTGGCGAGGTGATTTGACTGGTGGGCTGACCGCCGCCGTGGTTGCCCTTCCACTGGCCCTGGCGTTCGCTGTAGCCAGTGGAGTCGAACCCAAAGCAGGACTCTACACGGCAATTGTGGCGGGAACGGTGGCGGCCGTGTTTGGTGGTTCTCCGGTGCAGATTACAGGGCCGACTGGAGCGATGGCCGTAGTCCTGATTGGGATTGTTAGCAAGTATGGTATCGAGAAAGTCTGGATTGCTGGGGTAATGGC
>CASBQF010000324.1 GCA_949127775.1 Oscillatoriales cyanobacterium PMM_0080 | reverse complement strand
CGATCGCCGGTAGCATGAGAATAGTTTCTGAGATTTCGGCAGCCAAAGCAATTCAGGAGGAAAACAAGCCACAACAGCCATTTTGGGTGCGTTATGTCCGCATTCCTAATATAATGAAAAATTAAATCTGTAGGGTGCGTCGCCGTGAGATCATCGATTGAATGCGAGGATTTTCTATGGCGACGCACCCTACAACTTACCGCTACCAAAATAATCATATCTAATCTTCGACTCGTCGGACAGTCATGCGTTGCAGCGGCAGGCTGAGTATGCTAGAAGCAGTCAACAAGTAAGAAAGCACAGTAGTCAGCTTTAAACTGTGCAATAACCAACTTTCCTCTGGTAGGTGAAGTTTCAGGGCGAAAACAGAGATACAGTAAACTATTGAGTAAGTAAAGCTCATCTTAATCAGGATCTCTTCGCTCAAAGTACGCGCGGCGAAGCTATCCCCTAGGGAATCGTCCGTCAGCGCTGAGTTGCGAATATCGCCCAGCAGCAACAAACCCGCAATGGCAGCCACAAAAGAAATCATCACGATATAGTCATGCCAGTTAAGCTCAACCATTTCTAAACTCCGCTTTTATCTGAATTTTTGGAATTAGACATCAGTCTAAAGGATAATTTTTCCAGTTCCCAGCAATAGTTACAATTTGACACAGCCGCAGTTACAAATCGCAATGAAAATTCACCGCAATCGATCGCCACAGGCTCGTTTAGTCAGTCGCAAAGGACAATTCACCTTAAATATTGTCAAATTGGGAGTACCTCGCCTGCATTTTGCCGATTTATATCACAGACTGCTAACTCTTTCTTGGCCACAATTTTTCCTACTAATTTGTCTGTCGTATGTACTCACAAATTCTTTATTTGCCTTAGCTTACTTGGCGGGAGGAGATTGCATTGCGAATGCACGGCCCGGTTCATTCAAAGATGCCTTTTATTTCAGCGTACAAACAATGGCGACGATCGGCTACGGTGCCATGTATCCGCGCACGGAATACGCTAATACTATAGTTGCGATCGAAGCGTTTTTGGGTCTGTGGGGAGTCGCAATGGTGACGGGATTGGCTTTTTCGAGATTTTCTCGACCAACTGCTAGAGTTATCTTCAGCCGCGTAGCTACAATCGCTCCTTTCAATGGCGTTTTGACTCTAATGTATCGCACTGGAAATCAGCGCTTCAACCAGATTTTAGAAGCACAGCAGCGAGCTACTTTGATTCGTGATGAAGTAACATCGGAAGGAGAATTTATGCGGCGTTTTTACGATTTGCAATTAGTCCGAAGTCAATCTCCTATTTTTGCATTAACTTGGACGGTTATGCACGCAATTGACGAAAGCAGTCCTTTGTACCAAGTTACTGCCAAAGAGTTGATCGAGTGTCAAGCAGAAATTGTGATTACGCTAACGGGAATTGACGAAACTGTTTCGCAAACTATTCACGCGCGACATTCTTTTGTGGCTTCTGAAATTATGTGGAATATGCGGTTTGTCGATATTATTTTCAAAACTCCGGATGGCGGGCGGGGGGTTGATTATACTCTGTTTCACGATGTACAGCCTATTGAAGAGAAGTTTTGAGTTATATTGTACTCGGCGGTACGCATTGCGCTACGATTGGCCATTAAATATGTTGAATATAATTTGGGTGGCAAGTGTTAGAATAGTTTGATGGTGACAAAGTGTAGATTTTCTTCACTAATTACGAATATGACACTAAAAGAATTACAACCGCAACTCCTGGCGTTAACTCCCGAAGAAAAAACTCAAGCTATCCAATTTTTAGCCCAAAGTTTAACCAACTTTTGGTCAGGAATTCAAAAGACTCCCGGCGTGTGTGGTGGCGATGCTTGTATCGGACAAACTCGCATTCCTGTTTGGGTACTGGTAAATGCTCGCCGTTTAGCTATTTCTGAATCTGAACTGTTAGAAGATTATCCGACTTTGCGTGCCGCTGACTTGGCGAATGCTTGGGCTTATGCTGAGGCATATCCTGACGAGATTGAAACAGCAATTCAAGAAAATGAGGATGATTGAAAAGTGGCACGTTTATATGCAGATGAACAATACCCAAAACGAGTGGTAGAATTTCTAAGGACTTTTGGTCACGATGTTCTGACAGTACAGCAAGCAGGAAATGCTAATCAAAAAATTCCTGACGAAGAAGTATTAGCTTTTGCATTGAGTATTGACAGCGCTATTTTAACGCTCAATCGCCGTCATTTTATCAAGCTGCATACATTACAACCAAACCATGCTGGTATCATTGTTTGTAAAGATGATTCAAATAGGGAGCGGCTGGCTGCGCGGACTAATGAGGCTATTTCTAATCTCGAAACATTAAGAGGTATGCTGATTCGAGTTAACCGCCCGTCGGGTTGATTATAAGTTATAGGATACATCTACTCTGGAATGCACTCATACTATGCGAATAATTCATACTGCTGACTGGCATTTGGGGCGACGTTTTCGAGGGATCGATCGCACTTCCGAAATTGCGATCGCCCTTGAACAGATTTTGAAACAAGCCAAAGCCCTCGATGTCGATGCCGTGTTGGTTGCCGGAGACATTTTTGATGTTCCCAACCCTCCAGCGTACGCTGAACGCATTGCTTATAGCTTTTTTTGCGAACTTCAAGCAGCCGGAATTCCCGCAATTGCGATCGCCGGCAATCACGACTCAGCATCCCGCATCGACAGCATCGCGCAACTGCTTTCCCTCGCCGGTGTTCGCGCTTTAGGTAAACCCAGGCGATCGACAGACGGCGGCACAATTAATCTTAACACTAAAAGTGGTAAACTTTGCGTTGGAGCCATGCCTTTTGCTTCCGAACAAAGACTGTTAGATGCTAATTCTCTCTGGCAATCTGATGATGCCGATCGCCGCAAAGACTACCGCGAAATCGTCGCATATTTACTGCAAGATTTAGCCAGAGATTTTCGAGACAATACTGTGAATATTCTCATGGGACACATGAGCATTGACGGCGCTCGCTTGGCTAAGTCCGAAGTCGCTTATTACACGCGAGAACAATACCTACTATCCTCGCAAACTCTGCCACCAGAAGCTCAGTATGTCGCCCTCGGACACATCCACATTCACCAGCGCATTGCTAAGACTTCTCCCGCTTATTATTCCGGTTCTTTGATTCAGTTAGATTTCGGAGAAGCGGAACAAGAAAAAGGATTTTGCTTGATAGAAGTTGAGCCGGGAAGTCAGGCAAAAGTAGAATTTAGACCTGTAGCTTGCCACAAGCCGTTAAAAGTGCTTCAATGTGACAATGACAATCTTGATGCAGCTTTAGAAGCTCATCAGTATCATCCGGGTTATTTGAAGGTAATTGTCGAGCTGGATAGTCCACAAATAGGACTTGCCGATCGAGTTCGTAACATCTGTTCTCAAACGCTGTTAATTGAACCGCGCTATCGAAATGAACCGCTAGAAACGACAAAGGTAACTAATATCGATCCCAATAATTTCGATCCAGCAGCAGAGTTTTCTAACTATTATCAAAACCGATTAGGAATGATCCCGAAATCAGCAGTATTGGAGGAATTTCAGAATTTGTACAAGAAGTTTAAGGAACCAGTTAATTAACTGGTTAACTGGTTTCAAGCCTCTCCGTAACGAGTAATATCAAATATATTAGCATCGGAATTATCTAAGCGGAGGACACGGCAGTGCCGTGTCCCTACAATTGATCGCGGTAGGGAAACGGCACTGCCGTCTCCTCTCAAGATGCCGTGTCCCTACAATTGAACGCGGTAGGGAAACGGCACTGCCGTGTCCTCTCAAGATGCCGTATCCCTACAATTGATCGCGGTAGAGAAACGGCACTGCCGTCTCCTCTATATCATTCCAGCACAGCCGGAATTGATATAATAGAAATCCCAAATCCTCAATCTAAAATCAGTATGCGTCCACTAGAACTTTGTCTCGAAGGATTTACCAGCTTCCGCCGCGAACAGCGTTTAGATTTTTCTGAACTCGATTTATTTGCAATTACTGGTGCTACAGGTGCGGGCAAATCTTCGCTGCTAGATGCGATGACTTATGCTCTTTTCGGCACGACAACTCGCAGCGGCAAACAAGTAAGCGACTTGGCAAGTCAAGGTAGCGAAAATTTAAAAGTGCAGTTACGTTTTGCTGTCGGTTCGGCACAGTATCGCGTGACACGTCGGTGGCGTTTTCGCCCGAAATCTCCCGAGAATAAGGTGATTTTGGAAAGTTGGCAAAATGGTGTATGGGAAACTCTGGGGACGAGTATTGTTGCTGTTCAAAATACAATTGAACAGATTTTAGGAATGGATTTTGATACTTTTACCCGAGCAATTATTCTGCCTCAAGGTAAGTTTGATGAGTTTATTAAAGGGGATGCTTCAAAACGTCGGGAAATTTTGCGCCAGCTAGCGGGATTTGAGATTTTTGAGCAGATGCGGAAGGAAGCAAATGAGCTCGCTAAGTTGCTGAAACAGGAACGGGAAATGGTGGAAAGGCAGCTAGCTGAGTTGAGCGCGCCGACGGCGGATGAGGTGGCGCAGAAACGATCGCAACTTTTGAGTTTAGAGCAGCAGTTACCGGAGTTCGATCGCGCAATTGTCAAAGCTCAAAAAGCGTTAGATGAAGAGGAACAGCTATTTTCACAAATCGCTCGCTGGAGCGAGTTGCGACAAGAACTTGCTAAATTAAATGCTAGTTCTGCTGACATGACAATTTTAGCACAGCGTTTGGAAAAAGCGCAAACTGCTAATCATTTGCAGGGAGATTGGGCTTTGGTGCGATCGGCTCGCAGTCAATATGAAACTGCCGAAAGTGCCGCCACCGTAGCCCGAGAGCGGTTAATCAAAGCTCACTCAGAGCTGGCAGCAGAGCAGCAGCTACTTGACGCAGCAAAGGCAAAATCAGAGGTGTTAATGCCACAAATTAAAGCTCGCGAAGATGCTCTGGCTGCTGCTAAGGTATACGAAGAACAGCGGACTCAATTAGAAACTGAAGTTGCGCTCGCCCAAAAAATTCAACAGGAAAAAATCCGCTTTTTCCAAGCAGCAGATAAAGAACTACAAGCTGCTAATAATAAATTTCAGGGTGCTGGTTTTCGCGTTACTCAAGTAGCTGCGATGCTCCAGCAGTATTCGCCTGGTGGAAAGCGTTTGGAGCGGTTGCACCAAATAGCACCCTTATTGATGGAATTCCAGCTCGTAGCCAAGCAGCAAAAAACTCAGCAGCAACAGTTCGATAAATCGATCGCAGATCGGGAAAGGGTTCAACATAATTATGTCGAGGTCGCCACTAATTTAGCAGCGGCAGAAATTAAACTAAAAAAGTGCGGTAACGAGTTAGAAGCGGCGGAAGCTGCTAATACAGAATCTACGCGTTTAGAGAGTGTTGCTACTGTCAGAATGTCTCTGAATTCTGGCGATACTTGCCCAGTGTGTGGCGGGGTACATCCTGAGAGCGATCGGCTCCCTCCTTTGCCGAGTTCTAATATTGTTGACGTTGCAAATTTACGCCGAAAATTAACGACAGCAACTCAAGTTTTACAAGCTGCTCAAATAGTTGCCACCGAGGCAAAAAGCGCAGTTTCATCATGTCAACAAAAAGAGTCAGAAATTGGTCAAGTATTGAAAATTACCGGGGAAAAAGTTGCCGAATTGCAGCAACAAATCACTCAAATTCTAGAAACTTCTCAGTGGGAAGTCTTGCAACTACAGCAGGAGTTGACAATGCTAAAAGAGATCGATCGCCAATACCGCGAAACCGAACAGCAATTCCAACTGGCATCATTTGAATATGAAAATCTTCAACAAAAATTTAATTTTGCAGTGGCAATTCAAGCAGCTAAACAGCAAGAATATCAAGATGCGATCGCAGAATCAGACCGCCGACAACAGCAGTTACAAAGTTGTGTCAATGCGCTTTATCAAATTACCGAGTATCAACCTTATGCTAATTTAGCAAAAGCCTTAGAACAAGACAAGCAAGACTTGGTGAATCTGCTAAAAGTTGCAGAAAAATCTTATCAAATTGTTCTAAATACTGCAATCAAAGCAGCAGAGAGAGAGCAACAAGCTGGAGAGGTTTTTGCACAAGCAGCGGCTGAAAAACAGCGGTTAAATTTAGATATTTCAGCAAAATTAATAGCGGCTGATTTCACAGAAGAGACTTTTTTAGCAGCGGTTGTGACAGTTGAAAAACAATCGGAATGGGAAACTGCAATTCGCTGTGCGCGCGAGTCAACAATTCAGTTAGAGACGCGGGAGAAGGATTTGAGTGAGGCGATCGCAGGTAGGACTACTGATGAAGATACTTTAGCACAAGTGCGATCGACAAAACACAGCGCCCAACAAAATCTCAAACAAGCCAACAACCACCGCGCCGAACTTTTAGCGTGGATTCAAGTAGCCGCCCAAAAGCTCGAACAAGCCGAAAGGCTGTCGCAGCAAATCACAAATTTCACAGAACAAGAGCAAACTTACCACACATTAGCACAAAATCTGAAATCGAACGAGTTTCAATCTTACATTTTAGAACATTTAGAAGCAGAATTAGTCGGCAGTGCCACATTAATTTTGCAAGAATTAACCGAAAATCGGTACAAGTTAAAAAACCAAGAAGGTGAATACTGGGTAACAGATAATTGGAATGGCGGCGAAGCCAGACGAGTGCGAACACTTTCAGGTGGCGAAACCTTTGCGACTTCCTTATCAATGGCTTTAGCTTTGTCAGAAAAACTCTCGCAAGGCGCTCAGTTAGGTAGCTTATTTTTAGATGAAGGATTTGGAACTTTGGACACCGAAACTCTTGAAAGTGTTACTCAAATTTTAGAATCTTTGCGACAGAGAGAAAGGCTGATTGGAGTGATTACCCATGTTCGAGGATTGGGCGAAAGATTGCCTGCACAAGTTAAAGTGTTCAAGTCACCGCAAGGTTCTACAATAGAAATTCAAAGAGTTTAAGTAGAATAAAGTTCGGCAACGGATTTTGTAACTGATTTAACGGATGGATAACAGAAGGAGAAAACAATGCTCTTCGGCCCAAAAGCATCTTATCTGAGAAAGGTTATATTCCAATACCGTTTACTTAAGAGATCCCCCCTAACCCCCCTTAAAAAGGGGGGGACAAGAATGCTCTCAAAGTCCCCCTTCTTAAGGGGGATTTAGGGGGATCTCCGGGGCATAAATAGTGTTAAGTTAACTGTATTGGGTTATATTTTATATTTCCTGTGTTTCTTCTTCTGTAAAGATAGGAGGCCACAATTCAGAAACGGGCAATTCCCAACCAGGAAAAAGTTCTGGTATTGTTAAAATATCGCCATTTTGTAAGATTTGTGGTTCGCCAGCAGAGCGATAAATCTTCACTGTTTCGGCATCAGGATCGATCGCAATTCCGACAATCGCTCCGAGCTCAACAAACTTCAAAACCTTGGTTTCGATCGGTTTAAGGCGATCGCTCTGAGACT
>CASBQF010000323.1 GCA_949127775.1 Oscillatoriales cyanobacterium PMM_0080 | reverse complement strand
TTAGATTTTAGATTGACCCCACGGATAAATGCGGGGGCTTGTACGATTTTAGATTTTAGATTTTGGATTGATTCCACGGATAAATCCGGGGGCTTGTACCATCAAGAAATTCTTGGTCAAAAAAGATGGAGCTGCTTTGTCGGCTCCAAATTCCATTTTTAGTCAAATTATAATATTATTTATAAAAATTAGTGGTACTGATTGAGTTGGTAGTTTGTTTCAAGTGGCCGAAAGTGTAAGGTGCGTCGCTATGAGATTGTCCATTTAATTTAGAGATTTTTAATGGCGACGCACCCTACAAATACTAAAATCTAAATTCTAAAATTGTATGAGTATCAGAATCTATGGCAACCGCCAAATCAAAACTCTGCCAGGACTGGCAACTCGTCCAACACTTGCACGAGTTAGAGAGGCTTTATTTAATATTTGGCAGGGATCGATCGCAGATTGCAGATGGCTTGACATTTGTACCGGCAGCGGTTCGATGGGTGCAGAGGCTTTGTGTAGGCAAGCCGCGAGTGTCACGGGTATCGAACAGTCGGCGAAAGCTTGTGCAATTATCCGCGAAAATTGGGAGCAAGTAGCAGACGAGTCTCAAGTATTCCAAATTCTGCGAGGAAATGCGATCACCAAATTGGCCACATTAGTCCCACAACAGTTCGATCGCATTTATTTCGATCCGCCCTACGCCAGCGACTTGTACGAACCTGTTTTAAACGCGATCGCCAGCCAAGAAATGTTAGCACCTGATGGCGAAATCGCGATCGAACATAGCCCGGAGCGATCGACTCAACCGATTTCTGGTCTAGAAATTTGCCGCCACAAAGTATACGGAAATACAGCATTAACCTTCTATACGCGCAGTTGCTGATAGGCTCAAACGACATCAGCATCATATCAAATCCGGTGAGATCCGAATGATAGTGCAGTGCCAGCGTTCTGAAGAGCGATCGGAACGATCTTGTTGGCGCGCCCGATCGTCAAAGTTTGTGCTTTGAGTACAATACAAATTTTTCGGAGGAATGTAAGCTTAGTGCGTAGGTTGTCAGAGCAATTTCCCCAGGCAATCCGCGAAATAAATTAACTTTACGCTGAAAAAAAGATCTTTCAGTTGTAACATGAACTGCAAAGTGTGAGTGTGAATATTCTTAAAGGAGTGAATATGGTTCAGACACCTTCGCGCCATCGTGGCAGCGAGTTTTCGGCTACTAACTCAGTACAGCCAGTCAAACGCGATACAATTCTGTCGGGAAATAGCCTTTCCCTGCCAAATACAAAACTCTTCGGCACAGACGGGATTCGCGGGAAAGTTGGAGAATTGTTGACTGCACCCCTAGCCCTGCAAGTTGGCTTCTGGGCTGGACAAGTTTTGCGCCAAAATTCCCCCAACCAAGGGCCGGTTATTTTGGGGCAAGACAGCAGGAATTCTAGCGATATGCTGGCAATGGCACTGTCGGCGGGTTTGACAGCCGCCGGTTTGGAAGTATGGAATTTGGGCTTGTGTCCCACTCCCTGCGTTGCTTATCTGGCAAGCGTTTCAGAATCTGTTGGCGGAGTGATGATTTCGGCTAGCCACAATCCCCCAGAAGACAATGGGATTAAGTTTTTCGGCTCAAACGGCTCGAAGCTCTCGCAGCAGTTGCAGGAACAAATCGAAGCCGGAATCCGGGGGGATAAGGTTCCGGTTGCTAGCTTGGGTTGGGGACACCACTACCATCGGGCTGAATTGGTTAAAGATTATGCCGCCTCACTCTCCGATTCGGTGCAAGACCTAAATTTGCGCGGAATGCGGGTGGTTTTGGATTTGGCTTGGGGGGCGGCGGTTGGTTTGGCGCCGCAGGTATTCGAGCAAATGGGGGCGGATGTGATCTGTTTGCACGATGCTGCTGATGGATCTCGCATTAATGTTAACTGCGGTTCTACTCATCTCGACATTTTGCAAGCGGCGGTTTTGGAACACAATGCCGATTTGGGATTTGCTTTTGACGGTGATGCCGATCGAGTTTTGGGTGTTGACAACAAAGGGCGATCGATTGACGGCGATTACATTCTTTATCTGTGGGGCCGTCAATTGCGCGCCTCCGAACAGTTACCGGATAATTTAATTATTTCTACTGTAATGGCTAACCTCGGCTTTGAGCGAGCTTGGGAAGAATTAGGCGGCAAACTAACTAGAACGAACGTCGGAGATCAGCACGTTCATGCTGAAATGCAGCGCACCGGTGCGATGTTGGGTGGCGAACAGTCGGGGCACATTCTTTGTCCGCATTTCGGGATTAGTGGCGATGGTTTATTGACAGCTTTGCATATGGCTTCGCTGGTGCACGAGTCCGGGGAATCTTTGTCACAATTGGTAAGTGACTGTTTCCAAACATATCCGCAGTTGTTGGTAAATGTGCGGGTGAACGATCGCGAAAAACGCCTAAAATGGCACGAGTGTGAACCAATGCAAAAGGCGATCGATCGTGCTAAAACTGCAATGGGAGAACAGGGACGGGTTTTGGTTCGCGCTTCTGGCACTGAACCACTAATCCGAGTTATGGTAGAAGCTGCCAGTACCGAATTGGCTAATTTCTGGACTGAAAATCTAGTCTTAGCCGTTCAGGAACACATAGCTATCTGATAGTTGACAGTTGACAGTTGACAGTTGACAGTTGGAAGAAGTGATAGGGAAGAAAGAAGTGTCAACTTAAGTCTGAAATGCTTTGTATTTCTAGTCGATCGCCTCTTGCCAGATCCCCCTCGCATCCCCCGAATCGTTGCGGGGACTTTGATCAATTTCTTGTCCCCCCCTTAATAAGGGGGGTGCCAGGGAGATCGAGACTCTGCTAAAAGCGACATTTATGAAGGATTTTAGCCTTAAGTTGACACCGATTCCATCTAGTAAAATATAGGGAGATTGAAACCAATTCCTCACTCTTATTTCTCCGACTTATTGCCTCTATAGTAGATAACTAAATCCTTATTTCTTGATTTTCCCATTTCTGATTGTATGAACAGCAAATCAATTCAAAATGGGCCGGTGCATCGAATTTCATTAAAAATTCTAATTGTCCTCATATTAATAACGGGGATATTTTTTCGCTTTACAAACCTCGATCGCAAAGTCTACTCCTTCGACGAATCTATCACCTCGCTGCGAATTTCTGGCTACACCTGGACAGAAATGGTACAGCAAGATTTTCAAGGCAAAACAATTAGCGTCGAAGACTTGCAGCAGAAATACCAGCATATAAATCCAGAAAAAAGTTGGTTGGATACGATTAAAGGTTTAGCGACAGAAGAACCTCAACTACCACCGCTATACTTTCTTTTAGCCCGGTTTTGGGTGCAATTATTCGGCCCGCAAGTGGCGACTGTCAGAAGTCTTTCTGCTTGGATGAGTTTGTTAGTTTTTCCCAGCATTTACTGGCTGTGTTGGGAATTATTTCGCTCTGCACCTGCGGGATGGATAGCCGTGATAATCACCGCTGTGTCGCCCTTTCACGTCTTGTACGCGCAAGAGGCAAGGCCGTACATGATGTTTGTAGTCCTCGTCTTGCTGTCGAATGCAATTCTGCTACGGGCGTTAGCGAAGCCCGCCCCTACGGGGGCTGCGCCAACGAAGAAGATCGCCCTACAAAACAATTCCTCCACATTTAAATCTACATCTAAATTTAGCAAGGCTGTTTGGTTCATTTATGCGATCGGCATAACTTTAGGATTGTATTGCAGTTTATTATTTCTTTTAGTAATATTTGCCCACGGCATCTATGTAATTATCACTGAAAAATGGCAAATTAGCAAAACATTAATTGCTTACCTACTAGCTTCAGCGGTAGCAATAATTTTGTTTACTCCTTGGATTTGGGTGTTAATTAATAATTCATCAAAAATTGAGGCAACAGTGGGCTTACCCCACATTTCCCGATCTTTGATATCTTCACTTAAACCTTTAATTCTGATTACCTGCCGCATATTTATCGACACGCATTGGGCCGGCGGAATACTCAAATTGGGTTCCAGCAGTATTGCTACAGATTTAATCAGGCTTGTGGTAGCCAGCATACTGCTATTGGCGATCGCACATTCAATATACTTGCTCTGCCACTCAACCCCCAAACGAGTTTGGCTGTTTGTCTTAACAGCAATTGGAATTACAACCATAGCATTAATAGCAGTCGGAGGCGTTGCCGATCGCTATCTGGTTCCCTATATTTTGGAAATCCAACTAGCTATTTCTTACCTGTTTACAGTTAAAAGTGTAGTCGCCACCAATTCCCGAAAAAAAAAACTATGGCAACTTGGTTTAATCGCGATCATATCGAGTGAAATAATTTCTTGCTCCGTTAACTCGCAGTCACAACTTTGGTGGAACAAGTATCCTTCTAGCACTAAATACAATCCCGCAGTAGCCTCGATTGTCAATCAAGCAAAAAAACCTTTAGTAATCAGTCATGGAGGCAATAACCTCACAGGAAAAATACTATCTTTCAGCTATTTGCTGAAGCCAGAAATACAGCTTTTGCTGGCTGTAAAACCCGAGCAAGTCAAAATCCCTGATGGTTTTAGCGATGTATTTCTCTACCGAGCTACCGAAGCATTAAAATTTGAACTAGAAAAAGTGCAAAAATATAAAATCACACCAATTTACAAACTGGGCGATGTCTGGCTTTGGCGTTTAGAGAAATAATATCGTTTGCGACTGCATCGTCAGGTTATAAATTAGAGGGCAATTCATGAATGATGTTTACAAGTCACCACCTATCTCGGCGCAATTTTTAGTTTTTAGATTCACAGTCAACAGTCAACAGTCAACATCATTCCGGTGCAACCGGAATTGAGATAACAAAAGTGGCAACTACGAATGATGATTTCTGTTGTGATACCAACCTATAACCGTGAGCAACCCCTGCGAGAGACATTGGCTGATACGATTCGGCAAAATTACCAGAATTTTGAAGTGCTGGTAATCGATCAAACTCACACCCATGAATCGGAAACCCAAATTTATTTAGAGGAATTGGCAAATGGCAAAAAAATTCGGTGGTTTCGAGTAGATTGGGCGAATTTGCCGGCTGCTCGAAATTATGCAGTGAGGCGCGCATTTGGAGAGATTATTTTATTTCTTGATGATGATGTACAATTGCCAGATGGTTTTTTGGCGGCTCACGCTGCTAACTATTTAGCAAAGCCGGATGTCGGATGTGTAGCGGGTAGGGTGTTTGATCGGATGAAGTTAGGGGATTCTAGAGGCGATTTGACGATCGACTTTTTGCCACCAGAAGCGATGGATGCGGGCATTGCTTGGTATTTTATCGATTTGGTGCATACAGTCAAACCGCAGCAGGTGCTCTCGGCTAGAGGGTGCAATATGTCGTTTCGATCCTCAGTTTTTACTGAGCACGGTTTGAGTTTCGATGAGCGATTTGCGGGGAGTGCGGTGCGGGAGGAGTCGGATTTTTGTTTGAAGTTGCGATCGACTGGCATGAAAATTTGGTACGATCCCAATGCCTGTTTAGTTCACTTGGGAGAAGAGAGCGGCGGATGTCACGATGTCAGCACGCGATCGATCGAATATCAAATCACATTTTATCACAACCACTTCCTCATGGGATTGAAAAATCTAACCGCCTTTCAATGCCTACGATTTTTCGCCAAACTGTTTGACTGCCACGTTTTGGGAAACCCGCCTTGCTATAAAGGTCGATCGCCCATTAAGATTATCACTAGATTTGCATTTTATCTCCTCGGTTTTATCAGTGCCCTCATGACACTCATCAAATCCCTCTGGAATGATGGACAAATTTACACCCTTGAAGATAAAAAAACTGAATGATGTCATAACGAACATAAATTTTCAACATCTATTCTTCACTCTTCCTTCTTCGTACCCTGAGCGAAGTCGAAGGGCTTTCTTCCTTCTTCCTTCTTCCTTCTTCCTTCTTCCTTCTTTCAATAAATGAGAATTCTCGTTGCCAGCCACACCTACATTGTAGACATAAATCGGGCAAAATTCAAGATTTTAGCAAAACTAGAACCAGGTATTGAAGTAACAGTTGTAGTGCCACAACGCTGGAAACCTGGAGGCGTACAAAATAAAATTATAGAAACTGAATTTTATCAACAAGGCTCATTTAAAGTAGTACCAATTTCTAACTTCAGTCAAAATAATCAAGGATTGCTAACATTTGGCACAGATATAATTCAACTGTTGCAGGAATTTCAACCACAGATTATTCAAGTCGAACAGGGTTCAAAATCCTTAGCTTATGCTCAGTTAATTACTTTAAATAAAATCCTGAAATTCAAAGCAAAAAATATATTCTTCACCTGGTGGAATCTGCCTTATGAATTGAAATGGCCTGTTTCTGTGTTAGAAAATTGCAATCTTCAACACACCGACGGAATTATTGTCGGCAACCTAGATGGATCTAACATATTACGCCAGCGTGGATATCAAAATACCTTGAAAGTCATGCCGCAATTGGGAGTAGACGAAACCTTGTTCTATCCTACCTGTAAAGATGCTGATTTATCGCGTAAATCTTGTATTGAACCGACCGATTTTGTAGTAGGATTTGTAGGGAGATTTGTCGAAGAAAAAGGACTACTAACTTTAGCTAAAGCCTTGGCTGGGTTGAAGCAAATGCCTTGGAAATGGCTGTTAGTAGGGCAAGGAAAATTGCGATCGCAAATTGTAGCAAAATCGATTAAATGGGGCATCAGCGACCGAATAATCTGGGTAGAAAGCATTTCCCACGAAGAGGTTCCCGCATATATCAACTTGATGAATTGTTTGGTATTGCCATCGCAAACCAGCTATAAATTCAAAACTTTGACTACTGTGGGTTGGAAGGAACAATTCGGCCATGTTTTAATCGAAGCGATGGCTTGCAAAGTTCCGGTTATTGGTTCAGACTGCGGGGAAATTCCCCATGTCATCGGCGATGCGGGCTTAGTATTTCCCGAAGGAAATGCCGATAAATTGCGGGAATGTTTGCAGCAATTGATCGAGCGGCCGGAGTTAGTGGCAGATTTTGGCGATCGGGGTTATCATCGAGTTATGAATAATTATACAAATCAAGCCTTAGCAGAACAGTTATTAGAATTTTATAAAGAGTTGTTAGCTTAAGATTTAAGAATAAAACTATAGCCTTTCTCACTAACAGTGCGGTACGGTGACGGTCTCCGTGGGCATAGGGCATAAGCATCGCCCGCATACCTCACCACGCTTGAGAACCGCTATATATGATTAAACCGCAAAGACACTCATAGTATTAAAAAATAAAAGAATAACAGCATCTTCTTGTTTCTCTTCTTCGTGTCCTTTGCGCCTTCGCGGTTGATTTAATCTTAAAACCAAGCACTAATCATGCGAATCCTTCAAATTATCCCTTCAATTTCCCTCGTCTACGGCGGGCCAAGTCAAATGGTACTCGGACTTTCTGCCGCCCTCGCTTCCCAAGGCATAGATGTCACAATTATTACCACGGATTCTAATGGAGATATCGGTCAAATTCCCTTAGATGTTCCCCTAAATCAACCCATAAAACAAAACGGCTATAAAGTTATTTATTTCCGCTGTTATCCCTTCCGTAGATATAAGTTTTCACTCTCATTATTACAGTGGTTAAATGCCAATGCAAGACAATTTGATCTCGCTCACATTCATGCTCTTTTTTCACCAGTAACTACCCTCGCTGCTACCATTGCCAGAGGGCAGAATTTGCCCTATATTATCCGTCCTTGCGGTATGCTTGACCCCGCCGATTTGCAGAAAAAAAAGCGGTTAAAACAGATTTATGCGGCACTTTTAGAACGGCCTAATTTGGCGGGTGCAGCGGCAATTCATTTCACAAGTAAACAAGAAGCTAAAATCTCAGAAAGATTTGGTTTGGGGGACACAGGCAAGATGCCTATGCCACAGGATTTTGGAGTACAAAATAGCACAGGCAAGATGCCACAAGATTTGGTGATTCCATTGGGGGTGACAGCAGGTTTGTTTCCTAAGAGATTGCGAGAATCTCAAGTACCGATCGTATTATTTATGTCGCGAATTGAACCCAAAAAAGGACTGGATTTGCTAATTCCAGCATTAGAAAGTATTTTGGCATCGGGAATAGAGTTTCAGTTTATTTTAGCTGGCTCAAATCCTCAAGATGCTGATTATGAAACAGGAATAAAAGTAAAAATACAGAATTCCAGCTTGGGAAAATATACAACAATGACTGGCTTTGTGAGTGGCGATCGCAAAAATGAACTCTTGACAAATGCCGACTTATTTGTATTGCCTTCTTATTACGAAAATTTTGGGATTGCTGTAGCAGAAGCGATGGCTGCTGGTGTACCTGTGGCTATTTCCGATCGCGTTTATATCTCCGACGACATCCAGCAAGCAGAGGCTGGGTGGGTTGCGCCTCTGGAAGTTGGGCCGATCGCATCTTCGATCAAATCAGCACTCCTCGATCCACAGGAGCGTCAACGGCGGGGACTGAATGGCCAAGAATATGCCAAAAAGCATTATAATTGGGAGGCGATCGCCAAACAAACCATCGATGCTTACAAGCACATTTTGTCTCTATAGTAGAAAGAAGTTAATAATTGGAGCAAGATTATTACTATTTTAGGTACAATACTTGTCAACAAAACTCTGCAATCCTGCCTGATATCCTTGTCCTACTGCCTGAAATCTCCACTCTCCATTCTTTCTGTACAAACGACCAAATTCTATAGCAGTCTCTCGCGAAAAATCCTCTGTTAATTCATAGCGCAGAAGTTCGCTTCCCTTGTCCAAATTAGAAATTTTTATAAAACCATTTCTGATATTGCTAAAATTTGCATTAACTTCTTGTGCTTCATGAATAGTGACAACAAAAGTTATTTCCTCAATTTCAGGACTAACTCTGTCTAAGATAATGCCGTAAATAGTCTTATTCTCTTGACTTGGATTGTTTTTGTCTGGAACCGATTGCAGTACCGAATTGTCATAGGATTGCAGATTATTGTAAAAAATAAAATATTGATCGTTAGGTATTTTGCCATCAGCACCTAGCATAAATGCCGAAACATCAATGTCGTAACTTTGTCCTGCCTTTGTCACCTGCCAACCTAGGGCGATCGCCATTTTTTTTAAATCCGGCGCTTCTTGAGAGATATTAAATCTTTCGCCCTTACTTAATTGTATTGTCATCTGCTTATTTATCAAATATAAACTTTTCTAGTGCCAATGTTAATATTAAGTGGGACTATAACTTTTTATGTTTAATAAAACTTAATATTTTGATTGTAGTCGCGGGCTGGATTAAAAATATGACGGCCAGTATCCGAATTTAAGTAGGTGGGTACAAATAAACATTAGATGGGGAGGGCGGGTTTTGCCTCGATAAACTGGCTGGTATCATAGATTCTTAGCTAAACCCGCCCCTACAAGATACTATTGTTTTTTTTGCAATGACCTACTTATTGAGATTTACTTACATAGAATTACATAAGTAAAAACCGGGCTTTCTCCAAAACCCGGTTTTTACAATTGAACTTAATTTGAATCTACTTTTGAGCATCTTTAGAACTAGGTGGCAGGGTGACAAAATTCCCAAAAGCTCCAACGGTTTGATAGCTTTTTTTGCCTAATTCAGTTGTGTAAATGCTGACAACGCCTAAGTTCTGACGCTGGGTTGTATTGTCAAGTAAGCGTTCGATCGTGTCCCGCTGCGAAGTCAGCAAACTCTCTGCAACGCCACTCAAAGCTTTCGGTACACGAGAATCATTGCGCACAGTGTTTTTAAACTCGGTTTCGAGCGCGCCGGAAGCATAAGTTAGGTATTTGTCTCTCGGAGGATTTGTAAATACCATGCCAGCAGCCAGAACAGTTAGCGCGATCGCAACTTTGCCTACATTACCGAAAAAATTAGAAGTTGGCTTGTGAGTATTCATTGTTTTATCAATAATCATTTTTTTCTGAGCCCGGTTGAGTTATAAGCTTATCTTGATTTAAACTACACCTCCTAAGAAACAGATTTCAGAAAGAAGATGACAGTTTTGAGATTGGAGGCGAGTAAGAAATTAGGACACGGCAGTGCCGTGTCCCTACAGTATGATTTTGGGTAGGGACACGGCACTGCCGTGTCCTCCTTATTATCTGACATTTCAGCGTGATTTTTGCCGATCGATCTCCCGCTGCAATTCCTCAATCTGACGACGCAAAGCATCCGTCTCGCTGTTAGGCGCTTGGGATTTCACATCAACCGCACCCTCGGCGACAGCCCGCTTATAGTTCCCCAGCTTGATTTGGCGGTATTCCTCGGAAACCGCCCAATCTCGCAAATACCGCAGCCTTTCTACTGGAAACGGGTGACTCAGCATCGCGCCTTGGCCGCCGTTGTAGAGTAAAAATTTATACACTTGGTTGAGATTGTCGCGATCGAGCTCTTGGTAATTATCAGACTGACGGATAAATTCTTGCAAACTACATTGATCAGCATATTTACTGCTAACTCCTGCCAGTTTCATCATCGAAATCATCACACTATTCAAATCATCTGTCACTAACAAAGCTGCTCTATCGGCGGATAATTCAGCCTTGCGTCGCCACTCATAAAAAGCAAAAATTAAACCACTTCCGACAATATTGCCAAGGCCAAAAGTCATCTCGCCAATTGTCGAAGCAAGGTTCATCGCCCACATCGCCATTTGATTTAAAGTTGGATGACCACATTTGATGTGTCCCAACTCGTGAGCCAAGACTACCTTTATTTCTGCCTCGTCCAACAAATCTAAAAGACCAGTATTTAACACTATATATGGCTGGTTTTTTCCGAGAGCATAGCTGTTGACTGAGGGATTTTGAGAGACAAACAAACCGGGTTCTGGGGAAACATCTAAAGCCTGGACGCATTCTCTAAAAATGTGATAAATGCTGGCATATTGGCGTGGCCCAACTTGGATGCTATTGCCCATTAGGTAAATGAATTGAGGGCGTTCGTAGACAAATTCGACAAATTTGCTGGCAATTAGGTCAAATCCAGGTACGCTGCGTAATGCGGTCTCGGCTTGCCGATCGAGCGGATGCTGAAAAGCTTCGCTAGAAATTCCAGTATAAGTTGGCATAATTGTTGCAAAAGTTACATGAATAAGGTCAGTATGCTGGCTGCCCGGTGCAGTTGACAGTTGACAGTTGACAGTTGACAGTTGACAGTTAACAGCTCGCCCTGAGCCCTTCGACTTGGCTCAGGATAAACGCAGTCGTTGGGTTGCATAACGGGAATCAAACCATTGATGCAGTAAGGGTATCGGCCCTATTGATGAAGTTATTTATGCCCTCACCGATGTGGCGGTTGCTATATCAATCTTATCGTGACAAAATTGAACTCTTGTGGAACAGGCCGGAGAGCCTGTTCAAATTAACGTTAAAATGGTTTTTCGGTAACAAGTGCGATCGACAAACATCTTGCAAAGTGTCTCTGTGTCGCCTCACTCAACAATTGGAACGTGCAAAAATGGCTATCCTGCGACTCGAAGACGGTACAACCTACACTCAACTGAGCGATATTACCCCCGAACTTGCTCCCTTAAACATTCAACTCAACAGTTGGCCTGTGGGAGACAACCCAGAAATTCGGGAATTGCTGGCCAAAGATGCTCTTGACGACAATCAAAAAGAACAAGTCCTGCAAGCCCTCGACTGCTACTTTCAACAACTCCAGCAAAGCGCAGGCTATCAATCGCGAGACTTAATTGTACTGCACCCAGACATTCCCAACCTGGACACTTTGCTGTCCAAATTCGATAAGTGCCACACTCACGCTGAGGATGAAGTGCGCTATATCGTAGCAGGCGAGGGGATTTTCGGTTTTGTGCGCCCAGATGGTAGTCAATTAGAAGTGACTGTACAGCCCGAAGAATTTATCAATGTACCGGCGAATACGGAGCACTGGTTTTATTTGACAGCAGCCCGAAAAGTTAAAGCTGTGCGGTATTTTACCACGATGACTGGCTGGACACCGGAGTATACCGGTACTCAAGTGCGATCGGGCTTAGCTATAGTTTAAAAAAAGTTGGCAGTTATTCAAGGACATTAAAAGCTGGTATTTGCAATGGATAAAATAAGTTTGTATCGTCAACATATTCAGGAGTTGCTAACTGAACGGGCCGGGAGGCGATCGCCTCACGATCCAATTGCTAGTGAGACGATTTTCGATCTGATCAGCGATCGCTATCAACTGGTTCATGTGGGTTGGAAAAACAGTAGCACTCGAATTTATGGCTGTATAATTCATGTAGATATTAAAGATGGGAAAATTTGGGTGCAGCATGACGGAACCGAAGAGGCGATCGCCAATCAGTTAGTAGCACGAGGTGTGCCAACTCAGGAAATCGTCCTAGCCTATCATGCACCTGATGTTCGACAATACACCGAATTTGCAATTGGTTGATGAGGAGACGGCAATGCCGTGTCCCTATTAATATTACCCGAAATTAGGAGACGGCAGTGCCGTGTCCCTACTTCAACCTGAAATACGAAAAATACTCAAAGCCACAGCCTCCGCCACCTTAATCCCATCAATCCCCGCCGACAGAATTCCACCCGCATATCCCGCACCTTCCCCAGCAGGATAGAGGCCATCAGTATTCAAACTCTGATAATCCTCCTTGCGCTTAATCCTAATCGGTGAAGAAGTGCGCGTTTCCACCCCAGTCAAAACCGCATCATCCATCGCAAATCCTTTAATTTGTTTGTCAAAAGCCGGAAGTGCTTCACGGATAGCTTCGATCGCAAAATCCGGCAAACTCTCACTCAAATCAGTCAAACGAACTCCCGGCGTATAAGACGGTTGCACAGTGCCTAACACCGTCGAAGGTCGATTTGCCAAAAAATCCCCTACAAGCTGTCCAGGCGCGTTGTAAGTGCCACCTCCCAACTCAAATGCCCGTTCTTCTAAGCGACGTTGAAACTCAATTCCTGCCAAAGGATGACCAGGATAATCTTCCGGCGTAATACCCACCACAATTCCGCTGTTAGCATTGCGTTCATTGCGAGAATATTGACTCATTCCATTAGTAACAAGTCGCCCCGGTTCTGAGGCCGCAGCCACCACCAATCCACCCGGACACATACAGAAACTATAGACAGAACGACCATTTTGGCAATGGTGAACCAATTTGTAATCGGCGGCACCCAAAAGTTTATGGCTGGGGCGATCGCCAAAACGACAGCGATCGATCGTACTTTGGGGATGTTCCACCCGAAAACCAATGGAAAACGGTTTAGCCTCGATATAAACCCCGCGCGAAAACAACATTTCAAAAGTATCGCGGGCGCTATGTCCCACCGCCAGAACTACATGATTACTAGCAATATATTCTCCACTAGCGAGGGTAACTCCCTGCACTTTGCCATTTTCGATATGAATATCTTCCACACGACTTTGAAACCGAATTTCACCACCCAAAGATTCAATTTGAGCGCGGATACTTTGGACAATTCCCACCAGTTTAAAAGTGCCAATATGCGGTTTATTGATATATAAAATTTCCGGTGAAGCACCCGCATTCACCAGTTCCGTCAACACCTTGCGTCCATAATGTTGAGTGTCTTTAACTTGGCTGTAGAGTTTCCCATCGGAAAAAGTACCCGCGCCACCTTCCCCAAACTGGGCGTTTGATTCTGGGTTAAATTCGGCTTTTTTCTTCCAAAATCCAAAGGTGTCCGCAGTGCGATCGCGCACAGCTTTACCACGTTCTAACAGGATAGGGCGAAATCCCATTTGTGCTAGCATCAGCCCTGCAAACATCCCACAAGGCCCTGTGCCAATCACAATGGGCCGAATCGTCAAATTTCTGGGAGCTTCGGCTACATAGCGATAACTCATGTCTGGTGTTGCGATCGCATGAGGGTCTTTTTTGAGGCGCGCCAGAATTTGCTTTTCCTGTGTCGTCTCCACATCCAGAATATAGACAAGCAGGATTTCTGCTTTTCTGCGAGCATCATAGCTGCGCTTGAAGATGGAATAGCCGAGCAATTCTTCTGGGAGAATTTGCAGCTTTTTGACTATGGCAGTCGCGATCGCATCTACGGGATGATCTAAGGGGAGTTTTATTTCAGTTACTCTTAGCATATAGAAAATCTCAAGTGAGGTACAGATTGATAATTAGTAATTGGTAATTGGTAATTGGTAATTGGCGAGTACCTGATGAAAGTTGAGCGCAGTCATGGCTCATCTGACTGAGAAATGCTACTTTTGGGCGATCGGCAATAGAGTTTTGACTTTTGACTTTTGACTTGATAATTGCAGAAGCGTTATAATAAACAAAAAATTAAGTTTTGTAAAGACCCTTGACTGCAACACTCACACCCAAAAACAGCCTCACCTGGCACGCTCTTAACCCCCTGTGGCAAGGAGCAGAAGACGCAGTAAAGGGGGGTTTACCCCACAGCAAGCTAGCACCAGCATGGCAAATACTGCTCCTAGGCGACGGTTCCCCCACCCGTCACCTGCAACTGTTGACTAGGGAACCTACAGAAGTTGACGTAATAGATATGTCCTTAGTAGGTGCAGATGCAGACGGCGCGCCGGAACAGATTGTGGTGCTTCCGGGGCCGCACCTGCGCCGACAAGTGTGGCTGCGGACTGCTTCTGGACAGCGTTTGGCCTATGCAGCTTCTTGGTGGGAAGCGAGTCATGTAGATGAATATTTGCAAAATAAATCTTTGCCAATCTGGGCAAGTTTAGCACGACTGCGGACTGAATTGTATCGGGATGTGCAAGGCATTTATTTGGGTAATTCTGCCGCTTTGGAAGCAGCCTTTGAACAGCCGGGGCCTTTTTGGGGGCGACACTATTTGTTTTGGCATCATGGTAAGCCGTTGACGCTGATTTATGAGGTGTTTTCGCCTTATTTAACTAAGTATTTGGGGCCGATGAAGTTGTAATACCAAATCCGCATTACATCGGAATTATAACCGAGTGCTGTCCCCGCTCGCGATCGCTTATCGCGAGCAGGACGATCGCACTACATTGAGAGTTATGGCGGTTGCGCTCAACTGACCATTTTTCGCCGAAACTTCACTTGCAAACCGTCCCGCGGATGCGGATTCGGTACTCGGATCAAATTCAAATCTTGATCCGGTAACAACTCCCATTCGCACTCCCGAACCATCCTCGCCGCAAACAGCTTCATTTCCAACCGCGCGAATTCTTTCCCCAAACATTCCCGCAAACCGCCGCCAAAGGGGACGTAACTGAAAGGTTTAGCATTTGTCGATCGCTCCAAACTAAATCGATCAGGGTCAAAGCGATCTGGTTCAGGATAAAGTGAGCTATCCTGATGCGTCTGATTGATTTGATAAAGTATGCTCCAACCCTGGGGAATTTCGTAGCCGCCCAACTCGCAAGCCTTAATTACCTTCCGAAAACCGCCTCCAAACGGCGGAACCAACCGCAGCACTTCTCGCAGCACCTGCTCTAAATAAGTCATTTGTTTGAGCTGTTCCAAAGTTAGTGGTTCAGTTGCGGGGAACTGCTGCTGTTCAGCCCGAACTTTTGCCATCACATCGGGGTTTTGAGCCAGCAGAAGACAAAAAGAGGCGATCGCAGAACTTAGAGACGAGTGTCCAGTAAACAACAGCAGCAGAACTTGATCTTTCAACTCCTCCAAACTCAGAGAATTACCATCATCATCGCGAGCGCAAATCAGCAAACCTAAAGCATCATTCTTGCTAGGAATTCCTTGCTGTCGAGCGCGAATAATATTTTCCATTTCTGCCAACAGCAACTGGCGGCACTTTTTTGCCTTACCAAACTGAGTCCAAGGCAGATTTAAAGGAACCGAAAATAAACCCTCAGACCAAGTTTTAAAATAATGACCGAGTTCCGTCTCCGAACTATTATCAATGCCCACTAACAATTTGCAAGCAACATCAAAAGTATAATTCCTCAGTTCGGGATACCACGCAAACTCGCTCATTTGTGTCCACCTTTGCAAGTAGCGCTGAGTGATATCTTCCATCCCGCCGATGTAGCCAGCCAGAGCTCGCGGCTGAAACGCTTGATACAGTAACTTGCGCCGATTTTGGTGGTCTGCACCCGTTTGCATAGCCAAAGAAAGTGACCCTATAAGCGCTTTCGTGCTGGGAGGCCAACTCGCAACAAAATATTCGTTTTCATTGCTTAAAACAAACAAATTCGCATCAGGGCTGCACACAAACACGGTAGGTTGTCCGAAGATGCTGGTTTTGAAAATTGGCCCGTACTGCTGGTGGCGTTTTTGGGCGAATTCGGAATCTTGTACAAAGTTGAGGGTATCGCCAATTAGCGGTAAACCAAAACTGCCTGGAGGTAATGTCATTTTAGATTTTAGATTTTAGATTTGCAATATCGGGAGCATCTCACTTTTGCTTTGCAAAAAAGTTTTTTTTACAGTGCGAGCTTAAGAGCTCGCTTGCTATATATAGATAGCACGCGAGCTCTTAAGCTCGCACTAGAAATGCCAAACTGAGATGCACCCGCAAATCATATCAAATTCAGTCGTAGGACGCGCATTGCCAGCCCTATCAAGTAGTTTGTAGGGTGTGCACTGCGCACCGGTTCAGTTTGTGGCGCAATCCCGTCGGCTCGATCAATCGGTGCGCATTGCGATTTAGTCAACCGGTGCGCATTGCGCTACAACTACAAACCAATTTAATTTTCTGTTCTTTGAATCGGAATTTCGATCGCAAATTCAGTACCTTTACCCACTGAGAAACAGTTGATTTTGCCTTTATGTTTCTCGACAATAATTGAATGGGAAATCGCCAAACCCATCCCCGTTCCCGAACCAATGGGTTTTGTAGTATAGAAAGGGTCAAAGATTCGCTGCTTGACTTTATCGGTAATACCTGTACCGTTATCACTAATTCTAATTACAGCAAAATTACCTTCTATCTCTGTACGAATGCGGATAATTCCTGGATTTTCTGGCGCTTCTTGTAAAGCGTCAATAGCGTTAGCGATAATATTCATAAACACCTGATTTAACAGTCCGGCGTAGCACTCCACCAGTGGCAATTTCCCGTATTCTTTGATGACTTGAATTGCTGCGCGATCGCTCTGAAGTTTCAGACGGTGATCTAAAATCATCAATGTGCTGTCGATGCCTTCGTGAATGTTAACATTTTTCATGTCAGATTCATCGAGGCGAGAGAAGTTTCGCAAACTCCGCACGATATCCCGGATGCGAGTGGCTCCCACTTGCATTGAAGACAGCATTTTCGGCAAGTCGTCTAGCAAGAATTCTAGTTCTAACCGCTCTATTTCCTCCCGAATAGATGGAGCAGGTTCTGGGTATTCATCTCGATACATTTGCAGCAGCTTCATGATACTTGCAGTGTATTCTTCTGTGTAGGTAAGATTGCCGAAAATAAAGCTGACTGGGTTATTGATTTCGTGGGCAATTCCTGCTACCATCTGACCGAGACTCGACATTTTTTCGGCTTGAATGAGCTGGGTTTGAGCTTGCTG
>CASBQF010000322.1 GCA_949127775.1 Oscillatoriales cyanobacterium PMM_0080 | reverse complement strand
TTTGTTCATGATACCTATCTCTTAGGAGAAGGCAGCTTACACGCATCATTACTCGGTCTTTTTACCGTTGCAAAAGTACCCAGTACGCCTGAAGCGAACCAAGGTGAATTATTGCGGTTTTTTGCTGAGGCTCCTTGGTATCCTACTGCACTATTACCCAGTCAAGGTGTGCGCTGGGAAGCGATTAATGACACCTGTGCTCGCGCTACTTTGACGGATGGTGCAACCACTGTCTCCCTCGTGTTTCAGTTTAATGCTGAAGGGACGATCGCCACTATGCGAGCTGATGCTCGTTATCGTGACCAACTGACTGCGATGCCTTGGAGCGGTCGATTGTGGGAATATTCAGTTCGCAATGGGATGCTGATTCCTTTAGAAGGTGAAGTGGGATGGGAGTATCCAGAAGGCACTCGGCTCTATTTTAAAGGAAGAACCACAGAGATTAACTATGAGTTCGCATCGTGAGCAACAAAGCAGAAATATTGAAATAAAAGGATGCTGATTATGAACAGAGAACAGTTTATAGGCATTGCTGGCGGGACAATAATTGCAGCCGTGACAACATCTTATTTGTTGAGCGATAAAAGCAATCTTTCCAGGGCGGATATCAAACCGTCAGACGACCTGCCAAGGCAGCGCTTACGCGATCGCACCGAAACTCTCCAGCCAGACGAAAAAGAGATTTTGCTTCTCGCCTCGCTTGCGCCAAGCGGCCACAACACACAGCCGTGGTTTGTCCAATATCTCGAACCTTACCACTGGATTATCGGCAACGATCGCACTAAATGGCTTCCTGCTGTTGACCCGACTCAGAGAGAAACGATATTATCGATCGGCACTTTCATCCAAAATCTAGAATATGCCGCTGGTGCTTTTGGCTACCTCTGCGATTGGAATTTACTCGCTAAAACCAATCAGGACGATCGGGTGATGGCAGTAAAACTGATCAAACAAACATCAAAGAATCCATTTGATACTGCAAAAATCAAAAATCGCCGAACAGTTCGTTCCGACTTTCTAAGTGATGTACTGAAACCAGAAGACCTCAAATATCTTGTCAATTCAGAAGCAGAATTTATTCATTATCTACCTAACACGAGCCAAGAAAGTCAATTTATCAACGAACAAACCATTGAAGCTAACCGCCTGCAAGCCGATCGCGAACCGGCACAGCAAGAGTTAGCCGACTGGATCAGATTCTCTACTAAAAATGCCGAAAAATATCGCGACGGACTGACAACCGCAAGTATGGAAATAGAAGGAATTCCTGGTTGGGTGGTGCGGAATTTTTATAACAAAGACAATGTGATGAAAAAGGATTTTCGAGAGGTAGGTATTGATAAAATCAAAAAGGAAGTGTCGGAATCTGCTGGTTGGATTTTAATTACTAGCAAGGAAAATTCAGTAGCGACTTTGCTCGAAACTGGTAGAAGAATGCAACGACTTTTCCTGAAAGTGTGGGAAAAAAGTATCGCCATTCATCCGATGACACAGATATTGGAAGAATTATCAACGCGGCAAACGCTAAATCAATCAATTGGAATCAGCGAAAATATTCAATTCATTTTGCGAGTAGGTTATTTGAAGAATTACCCAGAACCAGTTTCGCTACGCCGCCCCGTTGATTGGTTTGTGCGGAAATGATCTCAAATCCGGTAAGTAGCCCAAATTAGGAGACCGCGAGTGCCTTTGTCCCTACAATTAATCTGGCGTAGGGACAAAGGCACTGCCGTCTCCTATATATCATAAGGAGTGCAACCGGAAACGATATGACAGGGCTGTTTTATTCTTGGAAAAACCGCGATTTTGTAGGGTAGTGCCAAGAGCGCCTACCCCCTCCACTAAGAGGGCGGGCTTAGAGCGATCGCATAAATAAAACCCTGCTTTCATAAAAACTCCTCCTTAAGAACAATACCTTCGCCAACTTTAAAGAGTAAGCTAACAATTAAATACATTTGTTCTGTAGCTTGCCAAAGTATAAGAAGGTATTGCCTTCATACAGTAAAAATAGTTAACAAAGGAGACCCAATGAACACAAAAATAGGGCTGTGGATTGACCATCGCAAGGCTAGTATCCTGACTATTAGGGAGAAAGGGGAAGAGAGGAAAGAGATAGTATCGGAAGTAGAAAAACAGCCCCGGCGTTCGGGTGACTCACCGCTTAAGGGTAGCTATGAATCATCTCAAGTACCCGCAGATGATAGCCGCCAGAGAGCTTTTACCGGACAGCTCAATATTTACTATGATGAGGTCATTGCGTGTATTGGTGATGCAGAGTCTATTCTGATATTTGGGCCTGGTGAGGCAAAGGATGAACTGAAAAAACGTCTTGAAGGAAATAACCTCGGTGGACGCATCGTAGGTATTGAAACAGTTGACAAGATGACGGATGGTCAGATTGCGGCGAAGATTCGACAGCACTTTGCTGATTAGCGCTAAGCAGCAAAAAGATCGATCGCAAATCACTTCATACCTCTTACTACATTTAGAGCATAAACTCATGGAAATCAGAGAAAATACTTTGTTCGATCGCACATTCCGCGACAGCGAAGGCAACATTGTCATAGCTCAACCGCCAAATCTACCACTGATTGTCGGGATTGTAGCTACTTTATCAACCCTCATTTTTACCACAGGTAAAATTCATCTAGGATTCGAGCTAGTAGCTTTTGGCTCCTTGTTTACTTGGGCTTGGGAAGAACTATTTCAAGGCGTTAACTACTTTCGTCGAGCATTAGGTCTAATTGTGCTTGTTGCTCTGATTGCATCGAAAATTTAAAGTTAATCACACTATCGATAATTCCCAGAAACTCAATATACTCGAGGACGAATCATGATTACTACAATTGACAACTTCACAAAACAAATTTTTGAGAATTTAGAAACGGCTACGGCAATCTTCTTAGTAATGGCGAGGATGGAAGAAACGCAAAAACTAACCTTGTCAGCTATTTCTAGCAGACTAGATTCAGAAGCCACTGCGGGAATTACAGAGCAGACGACAATATTAAACCAAAATTGTCGGAAATTAGTAGAAATTAAATTATGAAGACATTAAATAAGACTCCCAATTCATCCAAAAAGCCTAAAAGGGACTCTAACCAGTCTGTAGATTCATCAGATTCTTTCTTCATTGTGCTGATCGATATCGCTCAGCGTGATGTCGATGGAGTTCTGCACTTATTCGACACTTCTTTGGAGGGGCTGACTGAGACTGAAGCTAAGCGCAGGTTAAGCAAATCTGGACCGAATGAAATTGCCCGCGAAAAACCGATCGCCTGGTATGTCCAACTACTGAAAACGGTAACTAATCCCCTCTCGCTTTTACTCATTGTTTTAGCAGTAATTTCGCTGTTAACTGGGAGTCCGACAGCCGCCTTGATTATTTTTATCATGGTAATTTTTGGTGGGTTGCTGCGGTTTTCCCAAGAATTTCAGTCTAACAAAGCTGCCGAAAAGCTGCGGGAAATGGTCAGCGCAACGGCAACGGTAAATCGGCAGGATGCCACTAAAGATTCTGCACCTAAAGAAGAGAAGGGAATCACAGCAGGAAAAGAAATTGCGGTAAAGCTGTTGGTGCTTGGTGATATCATCTTTCTGTCAGCCGGAGATATGATTCCCGCCGATGTCAGGCTGATTGCTGCGAAGGATTTATTCCTCAGTCAGTCAACTCTTACCGGGGAGTCTCTACCCGCTGAAAAACACGTAGACCTCCCCGATAATAAGGAGAAAAACCCACTGGAATTAGTCAATCTCTGTTTCATGGGAACCTCGGTAGTCAGTGGTTCTGGAACAGCGGTTGTCGCACAAACTGGTAGTCATACTTATCTGGCATCATTGGCTAAAACTGTGAGTGGACGCAAACCACGAACTAGCTTTGATAAAGGTGTGAATGGCGTAACTATGTTGCTGTTGCGCTTTATGATGATCATGGCTCCACTGGTGTTTCTGATCAATGGGATATTTAAACACAATTGGGTTGAGGCATTCACCTTCGGTTTATCAGTTGCTGTGGGACTTGCTCCAGAAATGTTGCCTGTGATTGTGACAGCAAATTTGGCTAAGGGAGCAATTACCATGTCTGACAAAAAGGTGATTGTCAAAAACATTGATGCGATTCAAGACTTTGGTTCGATGAATATTCTGTGTACTGATAAAACAGGCACTCTGACTCAAGACAAAATTGTTTTGCAAAGGCACTTAGATCCCTACGGTCAAGAGAGTTTAGATGTACTAAAATATGCCTATCTCAATAGCTTTTACCAAACTGGCTTAAAAAATTTACTAGATGTCGCCGTTCTCGATCGCCATCAAGAACTTAAATCTTTAGATATTGAGAAAAACTACCAGAAATTCGATGAAATTCCTTTTGACTTTGTGCGTCGTCGGATGTCTGTTGTGGTCGAAGAAATGGGAAAAGATCATGTGCTGATTTGCAAAGGTGCAGTTGAAGAAGTTCTAAAAGCCTGCACCCAACTCAAAGTCAATGACCAGGTTTTACCTATGGATGAATCAGTCCATACCAAGGTTGCCGATTTACAACAAAAACTCAACTCTGAGGGGTTACGAGTAATCGCCGTGGCATACAAAGTGATGCCACCGGATCAATCACATTACGCCATTGCCGATGAGAGTGACTTGGTTCTGTTAGGCAACATTGCGTTTCTAGATCCGCCGAAAGAGTCAGCTTCTCAAGCGATTAAAGCTCTCAAGCGCAATGGAGTCGAGGTGAAAATTTTAACCGGGGATAATGAAATCATTACTCGTAAAATCTGCAAAGATGTTGGTTTGCCTATCCAAAAAGTCTTATTAGGTAGCGATATTGAAGCTTTATCGGATGATGAATTAGCTTCATCTGCTGCAACCACAACTATTTTTGCCAAATTCTCTCCAACCCAAAAAGCAAAAGTTATTCAGGTGCTACGAAAAGCAGGCAACGTGGTGGGATACATGGGAGATGGTATCAATGATGCAGCGGCTTTGCGGGAGGCCGATGTGGGCATTTCAGTTGATACGGCAGTTGATATTGCCAAAGAGTCGGCAGACATCATTTTGTTAGAAAAAAACTTGTTAGTCCTGGAGTCTGGGGTAATCGAAGGTCGCAAGACTTTTGCTAATATTATCAAATATATCAGAATGGGTACGAGTTCTAATTTTGGTAATATGTTTAGTGTCTTGGGTGCGAGTGCGATTCTGCCATTTTTACCGATGCAGCCAGTGCAGATATTGATCAATAATCTCCTCTACGACTTTTCGCAAACGGGTATCCCCTTCGATCATGTGGATCAAGAAGATTTGGTTAAGCCACCGAAGTGGAAAATTGATAATATCCGCAGATTTATGATATTCATCGGCCCGATTAGCTCGGTTTTTGACTATTGCACCTATGCCTTGATGTGGTTTGTATTTGGGGCGACTTCTATAGACCATCAAGCTTTGTTCCAAACGGGTTGGTTTGTGGAAAGTTTGATGACTCAAACGCTGATTGTCCATGTCATTCGCACGGCTAAGATTCCTTTTTTCCAGAGTCGGGCTTCTTTACCAATGCTGTTGATTACTGCAACTGTGATGGCGGTTGGAATGTATCTGCCATTTTCGCCGATCGCACATAGTTTAGGATTTGTTCCTTTGCCAGCGGTTTATTTTCTCTGGTTAGCTGCAATCCTGACTTGCTATTGCGTCTTGACTCAATTTGTCAAAACTTGGTTTATCAAAAAGTATGGATATACCTAATAATTGGCGATCGAAATCATTCTTTTTCCAATGAATCAGCAAGGAAGAACAATTATGTTATCTGATCGATCGCAACTGAGCATCTGGACAGCAGCAATTCTCACAGCCATTGTGGGAATTGTCAATTTATTATCCGCCGTTACACCGGGCATTCCAGCGCGCATTAATTGGCTGAGAGGCATTTTTCCGTTTGAAGTGCGTGCAGGAGCTCATTTATTTGCAGTTATGGTGGCGTTTATGCTGCTGACGTTGGCGACGAGTCTGTTGCGGCGCAAACGAGTTGCGTGGCTTTTGACGATCGCCCTACTGGTAGTCTCTATCATTAGTAACCTGGTGAAAGGCTTTGATTACGAAGAGGCAATTCTGGCAGGAGTGCTGCTTGTACAGTTGCTTTTGATGCGCCATAATTTTAATGCCCAGTCCGATCGCCCTTCTCTGACACGCGGCATCAAAATTCTGATTGTGGCGCTGCTGTTTGTGCTGGCTTATGGGACGTTAGGCTTCTATCTGCTGGATCTTCAGTTTAATCAGAAATTCAATTTTTGGGAGTCGTTTCAGCAGACGCTAGCGCTATTTTTTACTGCCGACAATGGCGGTTTAGAGCCGAGAGATCGATGGGATCAATTTTTTGTTAATTCTGTAGAATGGATGGGGATACTAACGCTGCTTTACGCATTCTCGATGTTACTGCGTCCGGTGTTGGTGCGATCGCCTGCAACGTCTCAACAGCGGCGCAAAGCCACAGCAATCGTGCAGCAATACGGACGTTCGTCACTTGCCCGTTTCACGCTATTGGATGATAAGTCTTATTACTTCAGTGCTTCTGGGCGCAGCGTCATTGCTTATGTCGCCCAAGGACGAGGTGCGATCGTCTTGGGCGATCCGATCGGGGCATTAGACGATCTGCGCGAGGTGATCGTGGGCTTTCAGCAATTTTGCGCGCGCCAAGATTGGATTCCAGCGTTTTACCAGGTGTTTCCGAATAATTTAGAACTTTATAAGTCACTTGGCTTTGAGACGCTTTGCATTGGCGAAGAGGCGATCGTAGATTTAAATACCTTTACGACTAAAGGTAAGGCGGGAAGAAACTTCCGAACGGGAATTAATCGCATGATTAAAGAAGGATACAAACTGGAGTTTTACGAACCGCCTATTTCCGATCGACTGCTTTATGATCTGCGATTGGTTAGCGATGAGTGGTTGAAGATGATGCACGGTTCCGAGAAAAAGTTCTCGTTGGGTTGGTTTAATGAAGACTACTTGCGGAACGGCGAAATTGCTGTAGTGCGATCGCCTGAAGGAGATATTAGTGCGTTTGCCAACATGGTAACAGAATATCAGTCTAACGATACAACAATCGATTTGATGCGTCGGAAGCAAGAGAGCGAAAATGGTACGATGGACTTCCTGTTTGTTTCTCTTTTTGAACACTACAAGGAGCAAGGTTATGATGGGTTTAATTTGGGGTTGTCTGCTCTTGCTGGCGTTGGTGAAACTGTAGAAGCGCCACGGTTAGAAAAAGAAATTAACTATCTTTATCAACACTTTAATAAGTTCTACAATTTTCAAGGCTTGCATGAGTACAAAAACAAATTTCATCCGCGTTGGGAGTCACGCTATTTTGTTTATCCTAGGTTGGCTGATTTACCAGCAGTGGTTCTGGCGCTTGTCCGCGCTGATTCGGGCGATCGACTGTGGGATTACTTGAAACCAGGGGGAGGATAGCCCAGAAGCCCCGGCGGGTTAAAGAGTCTTAGTCCGCTTAGAGTGGACTTCGTTTGACAAGAAGCAATTTCAATCGCCCAGTTGTATCTGCGATTCCGCTGCGGAAATTGCTTCTATAATCCATTCAGCGATCGCCCGATTGACGATTTCTGGAAACTCCGCAATCACCAAATGACCTGCATGAGGTATATGTAAATGTTGGCTGTGGTGAAAATGATTCGCCAAATTTTCGCCCATTTGATACGTAAACGTCGTATCTTGTCCGCCTGTAATCACCAGGATAGGAATATCAAGATACTTAGTTGAAGAAGACCGATCAAAAAAATTGTAGCCCCAAAATGGCTCCAGCGCTAGATAGGGATGTACTTCAACTGGGATGGGGGCTTCTGCCAAAAATTGCTGTATTATTTCATGGCTATGGGTACTCGATATCTGCTCTGTGAATGTTTTCACAAAAGGCAGTCGATAAAAATGTCTGCCGCCCCAAGTCAGGAATTTCATCAGTGGAATTTCCCACCAAGGATCTAAATTATGAGTGCCACCACAAATCAAAATCAGTCCGCTGACTGGATGGCGCTTGGCCCACTCTAAGCCGATCGGCACTCCGTAGCTGTGACAACACAATATCGGAACCTGGATGTGAAATCGATCGAGCAAACGCGACAAATCGCGGCAGTGTCGCCCGATGGAATAGCGGGGATATGGTTCAGATTGACCGTGCCCAGCCAGATCGTAGGCGATCGCCTCCCATCCTTGAGCAACCGCAAATTCGTATTGCGATCGCCAGTTAAATCGATTTCCTAAACCACCATGCACAAATACAAGTGAGGGAGCTTTACCCGGTGTGTAACAAACTTGAAACAATGCTCCTCGTCTCAATTGAATAGATTCGCCTACTAACAAGTCTCTAGTATTTGACATAAAAAAATTTTACGAATGTCGATCGCCAAAACCAACAACTTCTGCCAAAGTATAAAGTGGCCGGCCCTTCACCTCCTCATAAATCCGCCCCACATACTGACCCAAAATCCCAATACTGACCAACTGTACCGCACCCAAAAAGAAAACCGCCATCATCACAATTGTCAAACCAGTTAATGCCGAACTTGGATAAAAAATCCGCCAATACAAAATCAAAAAAGCCATTAATATAGATACAAATGCAGCAAATAATCCCAGATAAATCGAAAGTCGGAGAGGAACCTTTGAAAAAGATACTAAACCATTCATCGCCAAACTCAAAGATTTTCTGAAGGTATACTTGACCTCGCCAGCAAAACGCGGATCTCGTTCAAACTTAACCGCCGTTTGCTTGAAACCAATCCAAGCCCGCAGTCCCCGAATGTAACGATTGCGTTCGGGCATCGCATTTAGTACATCGACTACACACCGATCCATCAAACAAAAATCTCCCGTATCTATGGGAATATCAACATCCGCAAGATGGCGCAAAATGCGATAATACATATAAGCTGGCAACCGCTTAAACCAACCTTCTTGACGGCGTTGAGTGCGTTGAGCGTAAACAACTTGATAACCCTGCCGCCACTGTTCTACCATATCTATAATCAACTCTGGCGGGTCTTGCAAATCGCCATCCATCACTACTACAATGTTACCCGTCGAAAAGTTCAAACCAGCAGTTACAGCTATCTGATGTCCGAAATTTCGGGCAAAACTGAGGTAACAAATGCGTGAATCTTTTTCGTGCAATTCTCGTAAAAGCTCCAAAGAGCGATCGCGACTGCCATCATTGATTAAAATTAACTCTACTGGGCCATCCATACGAGCCATCACCCCACTAATTCGTCGATAAAGTTCAGCTAGAGTTTCTTCTTCATTATAAATAGGAATGACAAAGGAATATTTCGGTGTGCTGTCGATCATACTTGATATTTTAGTGGCGGTTTGTAACTATAACAATTCTAAATCAGTTGTACAAATATGTAGAAGTAGTGCCAAGAATGCCTATCCTCTTCATCCACGATTTTGTAGGGGTGTTTCACTCTATTGGGCAATGGTTCTACCCTTCGGCAGTGCCGTGCCCCTACAATTAATCTGGCGTAGGGATACGGCACTTCCGTATGCTCGCTGATCACTCCGGCGCAGCCGGAATTGATATCAAACCGAATATATCTGTTATCATAAATGTTGCGCCGAACCTTAAGAATTACAACTATAACCGCTAGATTCACACTAGATTCACAATCCCATGACAAATTCTAACTATCTTTGGCAAGCAAATCAAGACTTAAGCGAAGCTTGTCTGCAACATCCTTTTGTCAGAGGCATTGCTGACGGCAGCCTCCCCCAAAATAGTTTTGCATATTACGTTGCACAAGACGCATTTTTTCTCTTAGCATTCGCTCGCGCTTATAGTATCGCTGCTGCGAAGGCACCAGATTGGGAGGGGTTTGAAATCCTGCACAATCTCGGTAGCGGCGTTTTAGAAGAACTTCACTTGCATCAAAGATATGCAGCCAAATGGGGTGTAAACTTGCAGGAGGCAAAACCGGGAATCGCTACCCGCCGCTACACAGATTTTTTATTGGCCACAGCCTGGGGCAGCGATATAGGTTTGACAGCAGCAGCGATGACTCCTTGCTTGCGCTTATATGCTTTTTTGGGACAGCAGCTAGCTAAACCTGAAATACCAGAACACGCCTTTAGCGATTGGATTTCTACCTATAGCACCGCTGAGTTTGAGATTTTAGCAAAACAACTGGAAAGTTTGCTCGATCGCTATACAGCAACACTCACTCCAGAAATAGAAGCAACCTATCGCTATGCTATGGTTTGCGAATGGGACTTTTTTCAGTCTGCTTGGGAGATAGAATAGATTAAGTTTGAGCGACTCTAAGCTACCCATGACAGTTGACAGTTGACAGTTGATAGTTGACAGTTGATAGTTGATAGTTTAAGAGCGATCTCTCCCTAGAAGGAAGAGGATGGTCGTAATGAACAGTCTGATTTTAATTTCTTCCTAAAGGGGGAGAGGCTTTCAACCAATTATTTCTGGTAAACCGCAAAAATACTACTAAAATTTTTGTAAAAAAACCACAACAATTAGACTACCCAAATACACAGTATTTATAGCCATATTTTTAATATTCCGTAGCGTCAATAGCCAAGGGTATTTACCTAAAATGCGGGTTATATACAATCCTTGAAAATCCTCCCATCCAGATTTCGCTCGCAAATCAAAGTTCGACGCATCTGCTGGAAGAAGTGTTCGGGGACGATTCTCCTTTCCTACCAATGAGTATCGCCGATCGAGATAAATGTATCTGAGCCCAAGTTTTTGGTAAGGTGTGGATCTTGTCAGGGCAAGTCTGATAACTGTAACCATTGGTGTCAATAGGCTCTAAACTGGATTCAGGAAGGCGCGCAGCACAGGTTTAGGAGGGTCATCAGTGACAGAAAAAAATTATCAATCCTCTTCGCTACCCACCTACGCGCGAAAAGAACTGCGGGAATTAGTTCGATCGCAGTTAAAGGCTTTGTTGGAACAAGGAGACTTTCAAGCAGCAAAAGCGATTTTGCAGCCGGTGCAGGAAGCTGACATCGCTGAAGCTATCGAAGGCCTACCAGAAACCATGCAGGTGATAGCCTTTCGCTTGCTGAAGAAAGACGAAGCCATCGGAGTTTATGAATATCTTGACTCCAGCGTTCAGCAGTCCCTCTGCGAAAAATTCAAACGCCAAGAAGTTATTGATATTGTAGATAAAATGTCCCCGGACGATCGAGCTAAACTGTTTGACGAACTGCCGGCAATCTTAGTCCGCCGCCTGTTGGGTGAATTGAGCTCAACGGAACGTGAAGCTACAGCCCAACTTTTGGGGTACGAAGCCAGTACCGCCGGCCGGATCATGACCCCAGAATATATTTCTCTCAAAGAAAGCTTTACCGTCGCCCAAGCTTTAGACCGAATTCGCTCTTTGGCTAAAACTACGGAAACAATTTACTCTCTTTACGTCACCGATGCCGCCCGCAGCTTGACCGGCATTCTATCCCTGGGGGATTTAGTCACTTCCCCCCTCGACAAAACTGTCGGCGAAATTATGACCCGTGACGTAGTTTCTGTTCAGACTGGAACGGATCAAGAAGAAGTAGCTAGGCTAATCCAGCGTTATGATTTTTTAGCAGTCCCCGTTGTAGACCGCGAACAGCGTCTCGTTGGCATTATTACAGTTGATGACGCGATCGACATTTTAGAACAAGAAGCCGCCAAAGATATTTATGCCTTGGGTGGCGTCCAGTCTGGTGGTGACAATTATTTTCAGACCGATTTGATCACCGTTGCTCGCAAAAGGGTCGTATGGCTGTTTATTCTGCTTTTAACCAATACTGTCACCGGCGCAATCATTAGAGCTCAAGAAGATATTTTGCAGCAAGTAGTCGCCCTAGCAGCCTTTATTCCCCTGCTGACTGGCACTGGAGGTAATGTCGGAGCTCAGTCCTCAACAGTTGTAATTCGCGGTTTGAACACTGACGAAATTACAGCAATGGGGCCGATGAAAATAATTGTGCGGGAGGGGATGGCGGGAGCGCTACTAGGAGCTATATTGGGGACGGTAGCGACTGGCTGGGCTTATATTCTGCAAGGGAATTTAGCAGTGGCGATCGCGGTGGGCGTGAGTTTGTTAGCAATCGCAATTTTAGCTTCTATTGCTGGCTCATCTCTGCCGTTTCTATTTCGTTCTTTGGGTTTAGACCCGGCCTTAATGTCTGCTCCTTTTATTACCACCGCCGTTGATGTCCTTGGAGTCTTAATTTATTTCACTTTAGCTCGACTAATTTTGCAGATTTAATCTATTTAATTAGATTGTGACATACAAAAAAAACTATAGTAATTTTCGATTCGCTGATGGGAAAGCCTTCCTATGCTATGAGGCCCAATTCCCAATTCCTAATTCCCAATTCCCAATTCCCAATTCCCAATTAATAACCTATGTCCTCACCCAATTCATCAACCAAAATCCAAAATCCAAAATCGAGCAATTTGTTAGAAACTGCTGAATTGGTTTTTCTTGCTGCCTCTGCTGTGGGATTGGCTGCTAGTTTGGTTTTGCAGCAGAGCATTTATGTCGAAACTCCTGTAGTGATTTCGCTGGTGTTGAATTTTGTAAACCGGCAGAAGCTGCGCGGACAAATTAAAACAAGTACAGTGGCTGTGTTCGATCGCGTAAGTCAACAAGCAGCTACTACCGATCGCGCGATCGAGCAATTGAAACTTGCTGTAAATACTTTAGATGAAGCTTTTTCCCAAACATCTCGCGAAAATCTGAATGCTACGCAAGGAGAAAACGCACATTCTCTAATTTCAGCAACTGAGAACCTGCGCCAGCGATTAATAATTTTGGAAAAGACTATTAAAATGATTCAAAGCGAGATCGAACTTACTGGCCGCCAATTCAAACAGCGACCGGAGTTAGCACAAGTTGAAACTTTGACAGCGATCATGCTCGATTTGCAGCAGTTTATCAACGAACTGCCGCAGTGGGGAAATTTGCAGCAGCGCCAGCTAACAGAGCTTCAGCAAAAAGTAGATGATGCTTTAGGGCGGCTATCTGAAGAAATTGCTGCTATTCCCAACCGGGTGCAGGAGGCTGTGGGCGATCGCAATTTTCAAGCTGAGAATTCTGAAATTGAGAATAATGCCGATCGACCTAAAAACCAGAATGAGAAAATTCGCCAGAAATATCCCAGAGCCTATGTCAAGTGGACTCGGGATGAAGACGAGAATTTGCAGAATGAATATGCTAGCGGTCAACAAATTGGCGAATTAGTAAACAAATTTCAGCGACAGCCCGCTGCCATTCGTTTGCGATTGCAAAAATTAGGATTAATAGAATAATGGTAATTGGGAATTGGTAATTGGGAATTGGGAATTGGGAATTGGGAATTGGGCAATTCTTCCTTCTTCCTTCTTCCTTCTTCCTTCTTCCTTCTTCCATAACAAAGCGATCGCCTTTTTTTTCAAAAGAGCGATCGCTTCGTTTATTTATTCAGTCCCCGCTGCCAACAGCGGGCTACTAACATCACATCTCCATGCTTTTTAACCCAATACGGTTTACTTAAGGGAGATCCCCCCTAACCCCCCTTAATAAGGGGGGGATAAGAATGCTCTCAAAGTCCCCCTTGCTTTCGGGGGATGCGAGGGGGATCTCCGGGTATAAATAGTGTTAAGTAAACCGTATTGCTTTTTAACCTGGCTCTACCTCATTCTAGAAATCTTGCGGTAACAGAGAACTCAAACGCTCCAACAACGGATCGGATTCCTGATAAGGAGCAACCTGAGCATCAGAAACTACACGATCATCGTCAACCATAGACTCAGACGCAATCGAATCAGGCTCTACTACTTTTGAAACTTGGGCAAAAGAAACTTGAGCAAAGTTACTGTCAACACTTCCCTGCAACTGATGCAACTGCGCACTCAGTTGACTCAGGTGATGTTCCAGTCCCTCCAAACGGCTTAATTCCTCAGCAGAAACATGACGCTCGAACTCAGCAAATTTGACCGCAAGTTCAGCAATACGCTGTTCCAACAGGTGAGAGCTATCTGTAGAGCTAGCAGATCCCGACTCAGATATGGACAAAAACTGCCACAAAGCTTGCTTACAGAGATTGCTGAAAGTCTGATACTTCGTAAAAGCCAACTCTTTTTCAATAGCCGCCAGCAAAGTTTGATCCGCAGCATCTTCCGTAAACGCCACCGAGAAATTCGCCTTATTTTTTGCCCACAGTGCCATAGGGTTCAAGCCTTAATTCGTTACTTAATCGTGGCTAGTTGAGCCTCAGCATAAATAAACTGTCCCAAAGCATTGGCTTTCCGAGAAGGCTGAGCCAAGTGAGCCTTAAGATTGGCATCTTTAAGCAAAGGTTGCAGGACTTCCCAGAAAAACTCGCCGCCGCCGCCAGTCAGAACCACATCCGTCACCCGCTCAGGCAGCCACTGCACCAAACGTTCGGATAGTTCGTTAGCGAAAGCCTCGCGTAAATCCTTAATAATCGGATCTAAATTAGTCGGCTTAGTCGCTCCTCTCGGACGGTAGAAACGCTGGCCTTCTGGTTTATTCACCGCTTCAAGTAAAGACAGAGATTGAGGGTCTGCCCCCGGAATCTTTGAGGCAACTTGTTCGTAGAACTTGTTCATGGCGAAGGAATCGCTCTTAGAAGCTGCCCGGGCGAACCGGAAGCGATCGACCATTAACAAATCCGTAGTTTGGTGTCCGATATCGACAACAGCCACTGACAGTTCGGGCAATTGGGGAGAAAACTCCTTGTTGTCTTGAGCCTCGCACCAAATCAGGCTGCCGAATCCTTCCGGCATCACCCAAACATGGCGGATGTCAATTTCCAAACGCTCGCCGCGGTAGATCGCAACGTGGGGAGAGCGCAGTTGGCTGATAATCTCTTCCTTTTCTTTCTCAAACTGCTCCTGCGAATAAAAAGGCAAACCCAGCACTACTGCCATTTCGCCTTTCATCTGGAAATATCCAGCACAGGAAAAAACCTTAACCAAAGCATCTACTACTTTCGATTGGTCTGCGCCGCCAAGACTAGCGCCAAAGTCCGCAGCCAGTTGGCCTATGGCGTACCCTTTGCCCTGGTACTCCAGCCACATATCCAACAGAGGGTCTGTTGCTTTAGACTCAAAGCTGCCGCCTCTCACCTTTTCCACGGGCATAGTAGCCACGTTGGCAGGGATGAAAACAACGCTATCTGGGTTGCGACTCGCGCAGGCTTTGGTTGCAGTACGACCCAAATCAGCGCTAATAATCGATTTGTGAGAAGCGATCTTAGTCTGCTGCGTCAGCATAGCCGAATTAGGAACAAGCTGTCTAGTTGTCATCAGAAAAATGGGTAGAAACCCCGTCCTTATAGAACGGCTTTATTATTGTTTTGGATTTACTTTAGCAACTTGGGATTGGTTGGTTCGGTGTGCTTTTGTGTTGCACTCTCAACGGGACAGTTACCGTTTCAAGCCTCGCAATCCTGTACGCATAGCATTTTGCTGGCGCTCGCGATCCTACGAAAGCGGGGTAAAGTTAGCTTGTCGGTCAATGTTTTCTGAGCTTTTTAGACTTGCAGCACTGTTTCAGTTACCTGGAAACTGTTTAACTGCAAATGACACTCTCAGGGACTTCGCACTCTCCAGGGTGTCGTGACTCAAAAAAGGTAGTCAGTTAAGACGATAGCTGGTCAGAACGGCTTGCTAGATTTCTCTTTCAAGCCTCATACCATCAGGGCTGAGGTTCCTGACGCCTTATCCCTTGACACTGCCGCGCTTAAAGACAGTGGGTTTTGAGGCGATTCTTCTAACTTTACCTAGATCGGTATTGAAATCAGCACCAAACATTATATTCGGGACGATCGCCCTTATTGTAACTAACCTAACTTTTTCTCGATCGCCACAATAATGTCTGTTGCCTGAGAGTGCATTGTTAAGTTAAATTTAGTAAAGATTCTGAGTGTAAACTTTTGTCGCACTCCGCCGACACCGCTAATTTACCCGATCTGTCACCAATTCAAGGCACCCGCATTTATGAAAATTTCTTGGCAAACTATACTACTTTGGACTTTACCCGCCGTAGTCATTGGCTTTTTCTTGTGGCAAGGGGCTTTTGCGCCATCCTCCGCAGAAATGAGCAAGAACACCGCTAGCACCCGCCTGAGCTACGGTCGATTCTTAGATTACTTAAACGCCGATCGAGTCACCAGCGTTGACCTTTATGACGGAGGCCGGACGGCGATCGTCGAAGCAGTCGATCCCGAACTAGACAATCACGTACAGCGGTGGCGCGTGGACTTGCCCTCAAATGCCCCGGAACTGGTTTCTAGACTCAGAGACTCCAAAATCAGCTTCGACACCCACCCCCTGCGCAACGACGGCGCTGTCTGGGGAGTTTTAGGCAATCTAGTATTTCCTCTGTTATTAGTAGGAGGACTGTTTTTCCTATTCCGGCGTGGCGGCGGCAACGTTCCAGGCGGCCCTGGTCAAGCCATGAATTTTGGCAAATCCAAAGCTCGCTTTCAAATGGAAGCTAAAACAGGCGTACTGTTCGACGATGTAGCAGGCGTTGAAGAAGCGAAAGAAGAACTCGAAGAAGTCGTAACATTCCTCAAAAAACCCGAACGCTTCACCGCTATAGGAGCCAAAATTCCCAAAGGCGTGCTGCTAGTTGGCCCTCCTGGAACCGGCAAAACTTTGTTGGCAAAAGCGATCGCAGGCGAATCCGGCGTACCTTTCTTCAGCATCTCCGGTTCGGAATTTGTGGAAATGTTCGTCGGTGTCGGCGCTTCCCGCGTCCGCGACTTGTTCAAAAAAGCTAAAGAAAATGCTCCTTGTATCATCTTTATCGATGAAATCGATGCAGTGGGTCGCCAGCGCGGCGCCGGTATCGGTGGCGGTAACGACGAACGGGAACAAACCCTGAACCAGTTGCTGACGGAAATGGACGGTTTTGAGGGCAATACTGGGATTATCATCATTGCTGCTACAAACCGCCCTGACGTGCTCGACTCAGCGTTGTTGCGTCCGGGACGTTTTGACCGCCAAGTGAGCGTTGATACGCCGGATATCAAGGGCAGATTGGAGATTTTGGACGTTCACGCACGCAATAAGAAATTGGGTGCTGATATTTCTTTGGATGCGATCGCCCGTCGCACTCCTGGCTTTACTGGCGCTGATTTGGCCAACTTGCTGAATGAAGCTGCGATTTTAACTGCCCGTCGTCGCAAAGAAGCGATTACGATGCTCGAAATTGACGATGCAGTCGATCGGGTTGTCGCAGGTATGGAAGGCACTCCTTTGGTGGACAGCAAGAGCAAGCGCTTGATTGCTTACCACGAAATTGGTCATGCGATCGTCGGTACTGTGATTCAAGCCCACGATCCAGTCCAAAAAGTTACTTTAGTTCCTCGCGGACAAGCCCGTGGTTTAACTTGGTTTATGCCTAGCGAAGACCAAGGTTTGATTTCTCGATCGCAAATCTTAGCCCGGATTAGCGGTGCTTTGGGCGGCCGCGCAGCCGAAGAAATAGTTTTCGGCGATGCTGAAGTCACCACCGGTGCCGGCAATGACTTGCAGCAAGTCAGCGGTATGGCGCGCCAAATGGTAACTCGCTACGGGATGTCTACCTTGGGCCCGATCGCCCTGGAAGCTCAACAAAGCGAAATTTTCCTCGGCCGCGACTACACCGCGCGATCGGAATATTCCGAAGAAATCGCCTCTCGCATTGACGGACAAGTTCGAGCGATTGTCGATCGTTGCTACGACGAAGCGCGCCAAATTATTCGTGACAATCGCACCGTGATCGATCGCCTAGTCGATTTGTTGATCGAAAAAGAAACCATCGACGGCGAAGAGTTGCGACTGATTATTTCTGAATACACTTTTGTTCCTGAAAAAGAACAATACGTTCCTCAGCTTTAAAAAGTCAGGGCGAATAAAATTCGCTGCTACGCAGAGACAAAAACCGCTGGCGCGGGTTGAATTTATTCAGTCCGCGCCAGCGGACTTTATTTGTGTACTAGCGGTTTCAACCGCCGAGTCAAAAAAAACTAAATGATTAAGAATTCAGCGATTTGTTCGAGCGTAATTTCAACATTAATTTTTGGCATAACTTTTAGTGCCCGCGCCGAAAATTTAAAATGTTTTGTAAATATTTGCATCGATCCCAGCAGCATTGAATTAAGTAGATCAGATATTCCCGGTGCTCCCTCTTATCCCGTCAGAACTATTGTAGGAACTCAGCAGTTTAGTAACGAAAAAATGCTGGCACAGATGGAAGTTAATTGCCGCCAGCGAGAGTTTAGAACTGTCAGAGTAAGCGAAGATGGCGAAAATTGGTCGAATTTCGATCCGAGATGGACTAAAGTCGATCGCAGTAACTCCTCTTTGTCTCGGTTGATTGACTATACTTGCAAATTGGCGATCGAATGAGCATAAAATAACATCGATCCGACTTAGGCTTGTATCAATATTTGTAGGGTGCACAGGGAGCACATGGCGAAATCAAAACTTCTAGCGCCACCAACTAATGACGAACCAAGGGCGAATACCGCCTGTGGAACGCGAACAGTTAATGGCAAAAATTGGCAGCGCGCCCGCAGCCGTCATGCACAACGATGTAGAATAAGCATTGCGTAAGTCATGTATTTGTAAAATTCCTGTAATATCCTGTGGGTTTGCCATCAATACGTAGCTTTCTAATGTTAGGCTGGAAACAGCTTAAATCTGCAACTGCTAACTCAGGACTAACTATGTGTAGTGTGCCCACAGAGAGCGATCGATCCCGACCTACCTGCGAAACCTTGGTAGGAGAGCAAAAAGCAAAAATTCAGCAACTCGAAGAGCATTTGCAGCAAGAAAGAGCATTGCGTTTGGAATTAGAGGCAAAACTCAAATCAATCGATAAATGGTACTCTTCGATTTCGGCTATTTTTGTAGGTGTTACTGACAGCAAGGAATCGGACTTAGAGCGAAATCAGTTAATTGCAGCCCTGGAAAAAAGCCAGGAAATGTATCGAACTCTCATCAGAAATTATCCAAATGGCTCGGTATTTTTGTTCGATCGCGATTTGCGATATATTCTGGTTGACGGTCAAGGTTTAGCACTAGCTGGACTTGATAAAGCAGAGTTGGAAGGCAAAACACTGTGGGAAGTAACGCCACCTGAAGATTTGCCACTTTTTGAGACCAAATATCGCGCGGCTTTGGCAGGATCAGAGAATACTTTTGAATATAAATACCAGGATAGAATTTACTCAATAACACTTACTCCAGTCAAAAATGACCAAGGAGAGATTTTTGCAGGCATGGTAGTTGCCCAAGACATTACGGAAAATAAACAGGCAGAAATAGCGCTGCAAAAAAACAAAAATCAGCTAGAAATAAAATATAAAAAGCGTACTGAGGATTTAAAAATAGCTAACCAGCAATTGCGCGAAGAAATTATCGATCGCTGGCGCGTCGAAGAGTTTTTGCGGGAAAGCAAGCAACAGCTAGAATTGTTTTTCTCTCAATCTTTATATGGCTTTTTTTTTATAATGCTGGACGAACCAGTGCAGTGGGATGATACGATTGACAAAGAAAAAGTTTTGGATTATGTATTAGCTAACGGGCGGGTAACGAAGGCCAATGATGCTTTGAGTGCTCAATATGGAGCTACTAAGGAAAAATTGATCGGGCTAACGCTTAACTCTTTTCTGTCCCAAAATTTGGATATTGGTAGAGAGGTAATCGGGCAATTATTTGAGGCTGGTAGATTACATATTGAATTTGACAAACGCAAGTTTGACGGCACTCAAATCTGGGTTGAAGGAGATTATATTTGTATTTACGACAATCATGACAGAATCGTCGGACATTTTGGCGTACAGCGCGATATTAGCGATCGCAAAAAAACAGAAGCTGCACTGAAAGAAAGCGAAGAAAGGTTCCGACAGTTAGCAGAAAATATTGAAAGCGTCTTTTGGATGGTAAATGTTCAACCTCAGAAAATGATTTATATCAGTCCTGGTTACGAAAAAATTTGGGGAAGAAGCTGCGCTGATTTGTATGCGTACGGGCGCTTTTTTGCAGACTCAATCTATCCAGAAGACCACGATCGTGTCATGTCTACTTTTACTCAAAAAATTGTATCTGAAGACGAAATTGAATATCGAATAGTCAGACCAGATGGCGAAATTCGCTGGATTCGCGATCGGGCTTTTCCGATTAGAAATCAAGCTGGTGAAGTTTACCGTGTTGTTGGCATTGCAGAAGATGTCAGCGCACGCAAACAGGCAGAAAAAGCCATCCGCGAAAGTGAAGAACGCTTTCGGCAGCTAGCAGAAAACATCCAAAATTCTTTCTGGCTAGTTTCTGCTGAATTAACCGATTTATTGTATATTAGTCCAGCTTACGAACAAATCTGGGGGCGCAGTCGTGAAGAATTGTATGCTGAGCCTTTAAAATGTATGGAGTCCGTGCATCCGGAAGATAAACATTTGTTACAAGAGGCAATGCGGCGAGTATTACAGGGCGAGTCTACCAGTACCGAATATCGGATTATTCGACCAGATGGTACAATTCGCTGGTTGTGCGATCGAGCTTTTCCCATTTACGATGAATCGGGCAAAGTTTACCGCATCGCCGGTATTTGCGAAGATATCAGCGATCGCAAATTTACCGAGTCCCGCATCCAAGCAGCACTCCGTGAAAAAGAAATATTGCTCAAAGAAATTCACCACCGAGTCAAAAATAATATGCAGGTAGTTTCCAGCCTGCTACAACTTCAAGCTCAATATATTGAAGACGAACGGACGCTAGCTTTATTTGAAGAAAGCCAAACCCGCATCCATTCAATGGCCCTGATTCACGAGCAACTGTATCAGTCCGAAAATCTCGATCGGATCGACCTCCCGATATATGTAGAAAACTTGGTTGCTAATTTGTATCAATCTTTTGGTTGTTGCAACACTTCCATCCAATTCAATCTCAATATTGATCCCATTTACTTAAATATAGAAACAGCAATTCCTTGCGGTTTAATTATCAACGAACTTGTTTCTAATTCCTTAAAATATGCTTTTGCTCAAAATTCAGGAGGGGAAATCAATATTAATTTTAATCAAATAAATCCTCAGCAATTCCACTTAAGTATTCAAGACAATGGCAGCGGATTCCCTACGGGTTTCGACGTAGAAAATGCCGAAACATTAGGAGTTAGATTAGTACGGATGTTGACTCACCAATTAGATGGAACTCTGGTTATTGACAGTCAGTGTGGAACTTGTTACCATATTACTTTCCTTGAGTTGAACTATCGGCGGCGCATTTAAAAAAATAATATGAACCCTATAAAAATATTGGTTGTAGAAGACGAAATAATTGTCGCAGAAGATATAGGATTTAGATTAAAAAAACTAGGTTATATAGTAACAGCGACAGTTGCTTCAGGAGAAGAGGCTATTCAAAAAGTCACAGAAAATCAGCCAGATTTAGTGCTGATGGATATCGTGCTTAAAGGTGACATGGACGGCGTAACCGCCGCCGAAAAAATCCGAAGTACGGCTGATATACCAACAGTATATTTAACAGCTTATGCCGACGATAAAACTTTGCAAAGAGCGAAACTTACAAACCCATTTGGTTACATCATAAAACCCTTTCAACAAAATGATTTGCGAGTCGCGATCGAGATTGCTCTGCAAAGACACGAAATCGAAACCAAGATGCGAGAAGCTCTCAAAACTTCGGAAGCAGCCAAAGAGTCGGTGGAAGCAAAATCGCACCGCCAAAACCAGTATATTTCAATGGCTGCTCACGAATTGCGCAACCCGCTCAACGCGATTTTAATCTCTGCGGAGCTCCTAGAGCTCGATCGAACTCGCAGCAGTGACGAATCCCAAGTCAGAACCCTGCGGCTAGTCCACTCAGC
>CASBQF010000321.1 GCA_949127775.1 Oscillatoriales cyanobacterium PMM_0080 | reverse complement strand
CCCTCCACTGTACTGTACGGGCGGGTTTAGCCCTAAAATCATGAAATAACGAACAATCTACAGGCAAAACCCGCCCTCCACTGTACTGTACGGGCGGGTTTAGCCCTAAAATCATGAAATAACGAACAATCTACAGGCAAAACCCGCCCCTAATTTCTACGCTTTCAAGAAATTCTGAACAACATAGTTCCCCACACTTCTACCCGAACTCAAACCATCCACATTAGCACTCATGAAATGGATGCCTCCATAAATCCGACTCATCCCCGATTCGTCAGCAGCTTCGGCGAAGCTTTCATAGGTTCGCAAACTGTTAACAGACTTGTCTCCCTTATCTGCAAAGCCAAAATCCGCACCCAATACAGAACTCAGAACTGCATCTCCTGCACCGCTAAAGGTACTGTGGCCCGATGTGTACTCTGAGAACGGCGGAGTTGTAATCAGCGGAGTCCACCCGGAATCAATCGTCGTGTTCGGATTATTGTCTCTCTCAGCTTGACGAATAGCTGTCACCGGCCGCCATAAATCGTACTTATACTTGGCATCCCACGAAGTAATCGCTGCATCAGCCAGGGCAAAATTCAGCAGGGCGAACAAGCGGGCGCTATCTTCCAAAGATGTGCCGGCGAGGGCTGATGCTTCTGAGGCGATTTGGTTCCAGTGGCCAGGGGGAGTAAAAGTACCTCCGCCGTTGGCCCAGAATTTGGCGATCGCTGTTTGGTCTGCCGTGCGCGTCAAACTGTCAATTTTGCCGATTTCTTTAACCTCGTTAAACTCCTCTGCGTACTTGGCGCTGTCGAGGGCGGGCGGGCCCGACGGGCGGAACTGCGAACCGCTAGTCATGGCAAAGGGAGTCACATCCGGCCACTGGGGCAGCAACGCCGCTGCAAAGGCTGGGGGAGTCGGCTGCCAACTGCCGGGGTCATTTTTAGGTGTGTAGGTAACAGTTTTGTTCGCGCCGTCTGTACTCCGCAAAGTGATAATTTGGTCAGCAACTTGTCTTCCCAGAGCGATGCCGTCTTCTTTAGACTTACCGTCGGGAATTTTTGCTAGAGATGATTGCAATGCTGCGTCGAATTTACTTGCTTGTGCCGGGTAGAGGCTGACTAGGGTGCGGTGGGCTGCGGCTGCGGCTGCGGCTGCTTCTGACGCGCCTGCGGGTGCATCGATGCTGACGCGGTAAGGGCTGTATTTTTTGCTAATAGAGTTAACAGAGTCGTAAATGGCTGCGTGAACTATTGCCATGTTGCGGGAGGCTACCGGAGGCGCGGTGCTGGCTGTGCGGATGGCGTCGAGCATCGTTCCGTTCCAGTCTCTGATGGGGTTTCCCGATAGGTGAGTTGTAAAGTTGTCGGGGGTAACGGTGTTGCTGTTGACTCCTGGCAATACTGCTAAATATTCCCCTGTGAGTTTGTCTTGAATAACGGTGCTGTTGCTGTTACCATCTGTGCCTTGCTGGATGTTTAAATCTCCAAATGTCAGGCCGTCGAGCAATCGAATTTTGTCCTTACCCTTCTCGAAGTCGGTGATATAATCTGCCGTGGCTACAGTTGGGCCGCCGTTGCCTTTGGCGATCGCAAATATGTCATCACCTTCGCCACCGGTGAGAGTGTCGCTACCCGCGCCGCCGACAATTGTATCGTTGCCAGAGTCGCCCAAAATTAGGTCGTTACCTTTGCCACCCCAGATGATATCCTCGTCTGCGCCGCCGAAAATTGTATCGTTGCCGGAGTCGCCGCAGATTTTGTCTTTACCTCGATCGCCTCCTAGAAAGTCATCTCCGCTGTTGGCATAAAGTATGTCGTTGCCATCCAAGCCGTTAAGTGTGTCTGCGGCTGAAGTTCCTTCTAGAAAGTCGAATTTAGGACTACTGGTAAGAGATGCCATTGGTATTTATCTGATATTTTTGATTAAATAGCAAACAAACATCAGCACTGAGCGATGCTCGTGTCTGTTTGCTGATCAACATTATTAGACTTTCCCGTTAGTAAGTAAATCCCCTGAGTACAACTTTATTAAATCTTTAATCTTTTACTTATTTTTATAAAGTTTAGGAATTTTTTGCTCCGCCAAAATACATAAACTTTGCTAAATATTTACAATTCCAGCGGCTTTATTAATATTCAAATGTATATATATCTTGGTTAGCATCAAACTGTAAAATTATGTATTTACTTAGTAAGTATTTACTTAAGTATGGTGTACGTATAACTATTGATTAAGCACTTCTTAAGGCGGCGATCGGGTCGAGTTTGGCGGCCTGACGCGCGGGGACAACGCCGAAGAACAGACCGACTGCGCCGGACACGCTGACAGCAAGGGCGATCGCCACGGGAGAGATGCCAGCTTGTAGGGGCGTAAAATTACCTACAAGCAAGATACCGCCGACACCTACGCAAGTACCGACTATGCCCCCGGCAGCCGATAAAATTACAGCTTCCACAATAAATTGAAATAGGATATCTTGTTGCGATGCGCCGATCGCCTTTCTGAGCCCAATTTCCTGAGTACGTTCGCTGACAGACACCAGCATAATATTCATAATCCCAATACCACCAACTAACAGCGAAATGCTAGCAGTAGCAGTTAGCAGAATACTCAGAGAACCAGAAATCGCCCCCAGTCTTGCCATTAAATCTTTCTGATTTCTAACCGTAAAGTCATCTTCTGTGGTAATCTTGTGCCGCAATCTCAGCAAGTTTTCTACCTGAAATTGCGCCGCATCCATTTGCAATTCATCTTTAATCGAAATAAATATCGAGGTGACAGCTAAACCGTAGGGAGATGTGCGCCCGATGACGCGATTGGCCATTGTGGCGATCGGTACTGCGGCCGAGTTATCAAAATTCGTACCAAAAGATGTACCTTTCGGTGCCAAAACTCCAATTACTTTCATACTGACATTCTTAATCCGTACCTGTTCACCCAAAGGGTTAGCATTCCCAAAAAGTTTCTCTGCTAATTCCGAACCAAGAACCGCAACTTGATTACTTTGTTTAACATCAACTTCAGTCAAAAACCGTCCTTTTGCCATTTCAAAACTTCTCACACTGAGAAACTCTGGAATCGTGCCAAAAATTAGAGCCGACACATTTTTATTGCCATAGCGAACTAATTCCGAACTATTAAGTTCTGCGGAAACACCTTGAACGGAAGGGACTTGAGTTGCGATCGCCTTTGCATCTGGTAGCACGAGAGTTTGAGGCGTATTACTGAGTCCACCGCGCCTAGCACTAGGTACTCCAGCCCTCACAATCAAGACATTTGTACCGAGGGATTGAACTTGTCCTGCTACAAACTTTTGAGCACCTTCTCCAACTCCAATCATCGCAATCACTGAAGCGTTTCCCACAATCATCCCAATCATGGTCAAACTACTGCGAGTTTTGTTCGCGACTAGAGTTTGACCTGCCATTTTGACACTTTCAATAAAATTCATAATTTGTTATTAGTTATTGGTTATTGGTTTTACTACAGTCAACCGTCAACCGTCAACCGTCAACAGTTAACAGTTAACAGTTAACCGTCAACAAACTAATTAAGCACTTCTGAGTGCAACAATCGGGTCAAGTTTCGCAGCTTGTTTTGCGGGTACGATGCCGAAGAATAAGCCGATGCTACCGGAAACACCGACTGCAAGTGCGATCGCCACAGGAGAAACACTAGCTTGCAAAGGAGTAAAAGCAGCCACCAAAAATACACCGCCAATCCCAAATCCAGTACCGATCGCACCACCAGCAGCCGACAAAATCACCGACTCAATCATAAACTGGATTAGGATATCCTGCGGAGAAGCCCCGATCGCCTTTCGCAGCCCAATTTCCTTAGTCCGTTCCGTCACAGAAACCAGCATAATATTCATAATCCCGATGCCGCCAACAAACAGCGAAATTGCCGCCACGAAAGCCAGCATCAACGTCAAACCATCAGTAATAGTTCCCAAAGTCTTCATCAAATCTTTCTGATTTCGGACAGTAAAATCATCCTCCTTAGTAATTTTATGCCGTAATCTGATCAGGTTTTCTATTTGAAACTGAGCGGCTTTCATCTGAGTTTCGTCTTTAATAGAAACCGAGATAAATGTGATATTTGTACCATAGGGAGACGAGCGACCTACGATGCGATTTGCCATTGTTGTCAGCGGCAAATAAACGTTCATATCTTGATTGTCACCAAAACTAGAACCTTTCGGCTGCATCACTCCTATTACTTGAAAAGTCGAATTTTTGATGCGGACGTATTGGCCGATCGGTTGAGTATTACCAAATAATTGTTCTGCTGCTTCTGAACCTAAAGCAACTACATTTTCTTCCCTTTGTAAATCTAACTTGCTTAAAAATCGACCTTGACCAACATCAAAGCTTCTGACAGTCAAAAATTCTGGTGTAGTTCCAACAATAGAAGATGAGACGTTTTTGTTGCGATAGGTAACAAGCTGACTACCATTGAGAGTTGGTGCAACTTCGTCAACAGAAGCAACTTGAGATGCGATCGCCTCTGCATCTTCCACCACCAACGTCTGCGGTGGAATCACCGGGCGGCTTTGGGCTTCAGGACTTCCGGGAATGATAAATAGCAAGTTTGACCCCAGAGAGTTAACTTGTCCCGCAATGAACGTTTTAGCACCTTCACCGATGCCAATCATCGCAATCACTGAAGCATTACCGATGATAATTCCTAACATCGTCAAGCTGCTGCGGAGTTTATTTGCCGTCAAAGTTGTGACGGCCATTTTGACGCTTTCAACAATATCCATGATTCTATTTTGGATTTTAGATTTTGGATTTTAGATTGCAGGACTTACTCATCACAACCAAAGAAACCGGGTTTTTGTCTAATCTACTGCTTGCAACGAAGTATTATCGAAAAAACCCGGTTTCTCGCCTTTAGATTGGGCAATTGAGAATTTGGAATAAACAATTGGAAAGAAAAATTTTCTTTATCTCTTCCTTCTTCCTTCTTCCTTCTTCCTTCTTCCTTCTTCCTTCTTCCTTCGGAAGCTACTTTTGATTCTTGATAATATCCTCCAACTTTTTACCTTGAGGAAGTTCAGTGAAAACCCGATCGCCCGCCTTCGCACCCTCCAAAATCTGAATCTTATTACCAATAGTCGATCCAACCGTCACAGCCTGAAACTTCGGCTGTTTTCTCTCATCAGGAACCAACACACCAGTTTGACCCTTATTAGTCACAATTGCCACCGTCGGTACAACTAGAGCATTGCTCAACTTTTGACCAACAAATCTCAAGTCCACATTCATCCCAGACTGCAACGAATCTTTGCCAGTCTCGATCGCAACTCGCACCTGAAACAGCGTCACATCCCGTTCTTTAACAGCTTCCGGTGCAATTAACTTAACCTTGCCTTTAAACACCTTATCTGGATAAGCATCAGCGACGATTTCAACTTCTTGGCCCGGTTTGATTTGGCTAATATCCGCCTCTGGAACCTTCGCCAAAACTTCCACATCTCTGGCGAGAGCCACAATCGATGTCGAAGTTGCCGAAGTAGCTTCCGACGCCGAAGTTGCCGGAGTCACAAAAGCTCCTTGAATAGCATATCTTTGGGTAATTACACCAGCAAAGGGAGCGCGAACTTTCGTATCTTCTAACTGCACTTCTTGAAAGCGGACTTGAGCTTGAACTTCGGCTAATTCAGCTTTTGCTTGAGCTATTTCTTCTGGGCGAGAACCATTTTCTTGGACAGCAAATTGGCTCTTTGCTTCCGCAACTGCTGCTTCGGCTTTGGCGATTTCTTCTGGACGATTGCCGCTTTCTACTTGCGCTAATTTGCTTTTAGCTTCGGCAACTTCTGCTTCGCCTTTAGTGATTTCTTCCGATCGCGTCCCGTTTTGCAATTGCTTCAATGCTTGCTGCTCAACTTCCACAGCAGCTTGCAGTTGCTGAATTTGTGACAGCCGACTTTCTTTCAGTTGTTCTAGGCGTTTTTGCGATTCTATGACTTTAGCTTGGGCAGTCCGATTTTCTTTGATCAATTCATCCAGCTTATCTTTAGCCAGAGCACCTTCTTGTACCAATGGCCGATTGCGTTGCACCCGTTTAGCGGTTAGTTCGGCTTGGGCTTTACTCGAATCAATTTGCGTTTGTGCTTGGGCAATTTCTTGTTTTGAACTACCCGTTTGAGCATCTGCTAACCGAGCCTGAGCTTGCGCTAATTTAGCTCGTCCTTGATTGACTACTTCTACACGACTACCGGCGCGCAGTTGATCCAAGCCAGCTTGAGTTTGCTGCAAACGGGCTCTGGCTGCTGCAACTTCTTCAGAGCGACTCCCCGATCGCATTTGCGCGAGACTCGCTTCGGCTTGATCCAAGCGCGCTTGGGCACTGGCGATGTCTTCCGATCGATTCCCAGCTTCGATTTTGGCTAGTTTGGCTCTAACGCTGGCTTCGCGAGCTTTCGCTTGAGCGAGTTGGGCTTCTACGTCGCGACTTTCCATGCGGGCAATAATTTGTCCGGCGGTGACTCGATCGCCCTGTTCGACAAATAACTCTGCAATCCGCCCAGAACCTTTCGGGCTGAGATTTACGCGCTGTACGGGCTGTACCGTCCCACTAGAGGTGATCCGCACGGTGAGGTTTTGTGCTTCTACCGGCACAGTCAGAGTGGCGATCGGATCTACTTTCGGTTGCGATTTACTATTTACTAGATATATGGTGGTCGGTACAGCTATCAACCCGGCTGCAACCAACCCAATCGCCCACCGCTTCGACTTCGGCGCGGGCTTCTTCGGAGACAGACTTTGGGCGGGTTTTTTATCTGCAATTTTAGTCTCTGCGGTCTTGGTGTCTACAGTCTGAGTATCATCCACCTTGACCTGAGCAGTTTCCTTTTTAGGGCTAACGATCATACCGACTCACCTAATTTAATCTCAGGATTACCTTTAAGGTAAAATTTTTTCTGATGCTCGGCATCGTCTTTCAGACTCATCCGATCGGGTGATTTTAAAAAAGTTCCCCAACCAGCACCTATCAACAATTATAGCTAATGATTGCAATTTATTAAAAAATGTTAAATTTTATCAGCCAGAAGAGCTACAGGTGAACAAGTTCGTGTAAGCCGGGGCGTAGCCATCGCTGGGGCTGGATTTTTGGCAGACTGGGGCATTTCGGGAGTGCGATCGGCGAGAATGAATACAGCTCGACAAGGTAAAATATTTTTCAAATCCTTTGAAAATGGAAAATCAACAAAAATGAATCGTCCTCAAAGTGTAACAATCCTAGCCATTTTACAGCTACTTAGCGCCATCTTCAGCCTGTTCGACGGCTTAGTCATCTTATTTTTTGCGGGTATTTTTGGCGGGATCGGTGGTGTCCTCGGTGGGGCAAAAGTGGGGACAGTCATCGGCGGGGCGATCGCCCTTTTTGCTGCAATCAGTCTAATTATTGGAATTGCTTCCTTAATTTTAACTTGGGGTTTGTATGAACTCAAAAGTTGGGCTTGGATGGGAACATTAATCGTCCATGCGATCGCCGGACTAGCACAGTTGGCCAAACTGTTTGGAACCGCAGGCGCTGGGGCAAACTTTTTAATTCTGGGTTTTGCAGTTGCCTGTATTTACTATCTACTAAAGCCGGATGTAAAACAAGCTTTTGGGGTTTAACTTAAACGAAACTCAATAGTTTTCTCTACCCGATGGAGTCTGTTAGAATTATGCTTTGAGGATGCTCCTGAAAATTTTTTCACGAAAGTACCGTCAGACTCAGGAAGTTGCGTATGAACTGGAAATTGGGGAGGCATATCTACATCCATTAATGTTTCCGACATAATTTTAGGGCGATCGGAGTTATTGTTAATGATTTTATTATAGAAACGGATTGATCCTTTGGCTGAATTCTTCAATTTTTTAATTATTTAGTCGAAGATCGATCGCACTTTCCCCTACAATTCATAACTTTCTTCACCCATACTCCCGTCCTCTTGGGCATCTAAAGTTTCTGATTCTGGCAATTCGTCCTCATTAACAGAACTTAAACTTTCTACGATAAACGGCAAACCAGCACGCTTCAAACCGCGTTGAATGCGATCGGGCGTTTCATCAAACAACACAAACAAAGGATGAACAGCCTCAGCTTCATCGCTGTAAATGTGCCTGTAGCGGTACGGCATCAACCACTCATAACCTTTATCCAACCAAACCTGACACTGCCGCCAGCGGCCCAACAATCCAGAAAAATCCTCGCCCGGGCGATGAATAAAAATTAGAATTTCCACCCCAATTTTAACCTTCCACTCAGGATCGCACATCAAAATTGCCAAATCGCAAGGCAAGCAAACCGCCTGTCCCGGCGATATGCTAGTCCCCCCACTTCCCGCATAAGAAACGCCGTCCCGCAAGCGCGCAATTGGCAAAGGAATGGTAATTAAACTATCATTAGCGCGGCGGATACTCGGAATCATTTCCATGTAAATCCGATATTTTTTTAGCAGGGCGATCGCGGCAGAAGATTCGCTGTATTCTGCTAGTAAAGCTTCGTAATGTGATTGTTTAACCGACATTTTAAATTAAGTAATAGGTAATTAGTCAACAGCCAACAGTCAACTGACAAGTGCCAACTGACTGCTGACTATTTTTTACAACTTCTCAAACACTGAGAACATCGGCAGATACATCGACAGCAAAATAGAACCCACGATACCACCAACTAGAACAATCATCAGAGGTTCTAGCATACTGGTAAGTCCTTTTACTGCTTCTTCAACTTCCGTTTCATAGAAAGAGCCAACTTTCATTAGCATTTTGTCAAGTTCCCCAGTTTCCTCCCCAATGGCAATCATTTGAATTGCCAAAGACGGAAAAATAGCTTGTTCTTGCAAAGCAATACTGATCATGCCGCCGTTTTGAATTTCCTGTCTGACATATTCGATCGCATTAGATATCGCCTGATTTCCCGCGACATCTCGCACAATTTCCAAAGAACTGAGAATCGGCACACCCGATCGCGTCAGCGATCCAAATATCACGCAGAACCTAGCCACAGCAGATTTTTCGATCAAATCTCCAAAGATCGGCAGCTTCATCGCAATGCGATCGATTTGCAAGTGACCTATTGGAGTTTTGTAGTACATATCGAAAGCGATTTTCAGCGCCGCAATCACCCCAAGAACTGTGAGCTGTTGGATGGGAGGCCAAGCCGTACAAAATGCACTAATGCCCAACATAAACAGCGTAAAAGCTGGCAATTCTGCACCAATATCCTTAAAGATTTTAGCAAAAGTTGGCAACAAGAATATCGTCATTGCGAAAAAAATCACGATCGCAATAAAGAACACAGTCTTCGGATAAGACATCGCCGACTTAATTTCTGCCTCCGTCTTGTGATTTTTTTCCATCATAATCGCCAGACGTTCTAAGGTTTCGTCTAGTACCCCCCCGACTTCTCCCGCTGCCACCATACTGATAAACAGTTGGTCAAAAACATCAGGAAATTTAGCCATAGCCTCTGCCAAGTTTATCCCCTCTTGCACGTCAGCATTCATGCTTTTGAGCGCTCGCTTCAACTTAGCATTAGAACACTGCTCGTAAAGCACAGAGAGGCATCTAACGATCGGTACTCCTGCATTAAACATAGCCGCAAACTGACGAGAAAAAATAGCCATATCCTTAACAGTAAGACTGGTAAGGGTATACTCTATTTGCTCTTGAATCGTACTAAGATCAAATCCACTTTTTGGTTTTTGACGAATTACATTGGTAGCCACAGCTCACCTCTGAAAAATTATTAACAATCAGTAGTCAGTAGTCAGTAGTCAGTTGGTGCACCTCTTTTTTCAAATATCTTCGTAGTAGGGTGAAGCATTCTGGCAGTAAATCTCTAGTTCTCACTAATAAATTGTTTGCTAGAATGCTTCGATCTTACAAAATTGAGATGCAACCAGTTGTTATTTGTTAGCTGTTATTGGCTCGTAGTTGTTAGGTATTAGTCGTCTGTTGATTATTACTACGAATAACCAATAACTAAGAACCAGTAACCAATCAGGGCTGTTTCATTCTCTTGTAGGGGCGGTGCCCCCGTGCCCGCCCGAGCTCTGAAACAACTGCAAAATCGTCGATTAAGAGGGTCGGCACGGGGACACGACCCCTACAGAATTATCTTTTTTTTGAGAATGAAACAGCCCTGAGTAACCAATAACTAATAACTCATGACTGCTGAATGAATTAACGAGCCCCTACTTTGGCGGGAGCAACCGGTGCCGGGCCGATCAAGCGTTCCAGTTCATCAGCCTTAGAAGCCTTGCTCATTGCCGATTCCCAAGTGATCTTACCGGTTTTGTAAAGTTCAGCGAGGGCCATTTCCATTGTCCTCATCCCCAATTTTGACCCCATTTGGATTTGGGAGTAAATCATTGGACTTTTCCCCTCCCGAATCAAGTTAGCCATAGCAGGAGTATTCACCATGATTTCCATAGCGCTGCAACGGCCGCCTCCAATTTTCGGTATTAAATTTTGGCTACAAATTCCCACCAAAGAGTTAGATACCTGGGCGCGAATCTGCGGTTGTTGAATGGGGGGGAACACGTCCAAAATCCGATCGACAGTTGCAGCCGCCGAATTAGTGTGCAGCGTTCCCATCACGAGGTGACCCGTTTCCGCAGCCGAGATTGCTAGAGCGATCGTTTCCAAGTCGCGCATTTCCCCCACCAGAATCACGTCAGGATCTTCCCGCAGAGCGGCTCTGAGCGCATTGGCAAAGCTCTTAGTATCTTCGCCCTTTTGACGCTGGTGAAACAAACTCTTGACATTCGGAAACACATATTCGATCGGGTCTTCAACAGTCAGAATGTGTTCTGCCCGCGTCCGGTTGACCAGATCCAACAAAGCCGCCATCGTAGTAGTTTTCCCGGAACCCGTTTGTCCCGTCACCAAAATCATACCCCTGGGTCTTTCCGTCAAGTCCCGCAAAATCTGGGGTATGCCTAAAGCATCCACGTTAGGAATCTTAGAAGCCAGGGCCCGCATACAAGCAGCCCAGCAACCCCGTTCCCGGTAAACATTCACCCGGAACCGAGCCAATCCCTTCACGCCATAAGCGCAGTCCAGTTCCCACTCCATTTCCAACTGCTTGCGCTGCATATTGTTGAGCATTTGGAAAATCAGGATTTGCACTTCCTCAGCAGAAAGAATGTCGCCGTATTGCGACTGAGGAGTTAGTTTCCCGTTGACGCGGAAGAAGATAGGAGCGCCTGCTTGGATGTGTATATCCGAACCCCCTTGCTCTACCAGGGACTCCAGTACGTCTTCAATCATCAGACCCATAGATACTTCTCCTAGATTGAGTTGATAGTTACTGACTAATCTAGCTCAGATACATTTAACAGTTGACAGTCAACCGCCAACTGTTAACTGTCGCATCAATCCAAAAAGCGCGGCGTCAAGCAGTACGGGCAATCCAGCATCTCCGGCTTCAATTCCGCCCGACAAGTTTTGCAGGTAAGTCCCTGCTTGCGTTTGGCTTTCATTTCCGCCTCCAGCCCTGAGTCAGTAAATGTCACCCGCTCGACTTCTTCAAAAGTAGTCGCGCCTTCTCGCACTAACTGTAAGCTGTAAGCCAACAACGTTTTCATCCCTTCTTCTACTGCGGCTTCCTTAATTTGCTCTGTGGGAGCGCCTTGAGTGATCATCGCTTGAAGCCGCTCAGTATTTTTTAGGAACTCGTAAACCCCTATCCGTCCTTTGTAGCCTATGCCACCACACTTGGCACAAAGTTGATCGCGGTCTGCCAGTTCCTTTCTTTCTTCCACGGGTATGGTGTTGGCTTTGTAAACACTCAGATCCATTTCCCCAGATGCCGACAGACCGTATCGACCGAGTTCTTGAGCACTAGGCTGATAAGGAATGCAGCATTTGTCACAAACGCGCCGCATCAGACGCTGAGCCAACACCCCCAACAAAGCTGCCGAAACCATGAACGGTTCTACACCCATTTCGGCCAAACGCGCGATCGCCCCAGCCGCGTCGTTCGTGTGCAGCGTGGTCAGCACTAAGTGTCCCGTCAAAGCAGCTTCCAGAGCAGTTTTTGCCGTTTCTTTGTCCCGGGTTTCCCCCACCAGCATCACGTCAGGATCTTGCCGCAAAAATGCCCGTAGAATGTTGGAAAAAGTCAAGTCTTTTTCCCGAATTACTTGACATTGGGTAATTCCTGGCAAAGCATATTCGATCGGGTCTTCCGCCGTACTGATATTAATCCCCGGATCGTTCCGTTCCGCCAGAATCGAGTACAAAGTAGTTGACTTACCCGAACCCGTCGGCCCCGTCACCAAAATCAGTCCGAACGGACTGCTAGCCGTCTCTCGCACTAAAGCCAGAGTTTCCTGATCGGAGATTAACAAACCCAGACCTAACTGAGTGCTAGAACTATCCAAAATCCGCAGCACGATTTTTTCGCCGTACCGCGAAGGCAAGCTGTTCACCCGAAAATCCACCGTACGTCCCTCAAAAACCCGACGGATGCGACCATCTTGAGCTTGTCGGCGCTCGGCAATGTCCAGGTTGGCAATAATCTTGAAACGAGCGGTAATCGATGCGACTACCTGCTTGGGAAACCGGAAATACTCTTGCAGCACCCCATCCTTCCGCATCCGAATCCGCATGAACTCCTCTTGAGGTTCTACGTGGATATCAGACACCTTTTCCGACAAAGCTTTAGCCAAAATAATATTGACAGCCTTAATTACCGGAGCCGCCTCAGCATCGTCCAAGGTGTTAGCTAGGTCTTCTTGGTCGGCAGTATCTTCTGCTAGGGTAAGTTCGCCAAAATCTCCCTCCCCTAAATCCATCTTTCTCTGCTTTTCCGCTTCAGCTACTTTGGCTGCTACCTTAACTTGGTCGTCTTGATAGGTAGAAGTTATGTCCTGATAGTCGTCTGGCGTAATCACCCGTCGCTGCAAAGCCAAGCCGTGAGGCTGTAAAATCCGTCGCAAATCTTCTACGGCGTTCAGGTTGTCGGGATCGACCATTGCCACCATAATTGCCGGAGGCTCTGTTTCAGTCCTTGCTACGGGTAAAAACCGACCTTGGTGACAAATGTCGATCGAAATCTTCAACCCATCGAGCATAACTCCGAGTTGCTCATTAGACATTTCGCTCATCTCAGGGTCAAATGCTTCAACCCCGTAGACTATCTTCCGTTCAAACATCTGCTGCTTCTTGTAAAGCCGCAGCAATTCTGGGGGCAACTGCTGTCCAGTAAGCGCTTCTAATACCTCCGTCAACCGTTTGCCCGACTTCCGGCTTTCAATTTGAGCCTGCTTCAGTTGGTCGCCATTGACGTAACCCGACTGAATCATCTTGTTGAGAGCCGGGGTGAAAGCGCTCACAGCAACTATCGATGTGGAGCGAAACCCTTGGGATGTGTTAGTCATTTACCTAATTAACCCGCAGGATACTCCCGTTATAGAGTCAGGGCACACCACAGAGGGATTGCCCGTACTGGGAGAGGAAAGCGGGGCGGGGTGTGTCGCTATCCTTGGATAAGTCTATGTTGCCAAAAGATTTGGATAATGCCTCAAAGAAATCAACTTGTTTTGGCAGTGTCAAGGGTGCCCTAGGTACTTGAGCTGAACTTAAGTTTAGCTATGTGGCTACTTTTCCAGCAATATTAGCAGTATCGTCTTGCGTCAGCGCCGATCGCAAATCCTTCGGAAGATTTTTATAATCCGCGTTTTAATTTTTCGCTTGATGCCTTCCAACCTTTGTTAGGTAGTCTGATAGTAATTCGTTTTTTAACTGGTATAATGGCCAGCATAAATTTTTTCCTCTCCATTAATCATTGCCATTAAGTCAGGCCACTGAAAAAATAGAATACCCAGAACCCCGGCTTCTTAAAGAAGTCGGGGTTCTCAATCGCGAGATCGTTTTACGTTCAATTCGAGCGACCTACTTCGTCTTTGGCACGCATAAATTAACGATTCTAGATAGGTTGAATCTTTAACTCTGCTTGCTCAAAAGTGCTAGGGGCTTATCCCATGCCTCTTCCCATTTTTGAGCAAACAAAGACCTGGTTGTTTGGCCCATTTGCCATCCCTGGGCGATCGCCTGTAGCAATGGCGGTAATTCTTCAGGGGCTAGCAATGTGCTGTACATCAAACCATTTGCAATCAACATCGTTGCCAGGGGATAGGGAAACTGGGATAGATGAGTCGTATTGGTCAAAGCAAGGGGAGGTGCTTTAAGCGACTTCGCTATCGTCTAAGAAAAGCTGCATCTCGAATCAGGATTAAGATTAAAAACATGGTTTCAGAGCTAGACAAAAAAATAGCAAAATATTTTTGCGACAAATACAAGGTAATCTTTTTACCGACTTTTGATACTCAGCAAATGGTCAAAAAAGGTAAGCGTCGGCTGGCAACAAAAACGGCGAGAGCGATGGTGACGCTAAGTCATTATAAATTCAAGCAAAAGTTGAAGCATCAAGCAGCCAAATACGGTTGTGTTGTAGTAGACGTAACTGAAGATTATAGTTCCAAGACTTGTTCAAAATGTGGACATATCCATAGAAAATTAGAAGGCAACAAGTGTTTTACTTGCCCTTCTTGCGGTCACAAATTAGGTCGTGACTTAAATGGCGCTTTCAATATTTTGTTGAAAGCTTTGAGAGATACCTCCAGGGCTGGAATTCTTGCTGATTTCCAAGTCTTGCCATACTCAGTAATCTCGGACATCCGGGAATTGCCGGGTTGAATGTATCTGCTAGAATTGATAGGGTTCTGTCGCACAGCTTTTATGATTGACGAGGAAAAACAGCAACATCCAGATCCTAACTCAACTGGGGAAACCCCAGAGAGTTCTACAATGGCAACCGAAAATCCGCCATCTGCCAACTCATCCGCAAGTTCCAGCGAAGTAGCCGATTGGGAACTGGAACTTGCTCAAGCTTACGAAAGTGCTCAAAAGGATCGATCGCCAGAAGCTACATCTGGGGCTTCAGGTACGCCTAATGACAGTATCAGCCCGATGACTGATACTCAAGAGTTGTTAAAAAGAGAACTGGCGGAAGCAGTCGATGAAAAACAGGGCTTAAAAACTCAGTTGCAAGTCGCATCCGCTCAAGTAGAAGACTTGAAAAATCAAAATCTCCGTTTAGCAGCCGATTTTGACAACTTCCGCAGGCGTACCCAAAAGGAAAAAGAAGAGTTAGATTTGCAGGCAAGATGTGTCACGATTAAACCTCTGTTGCCAGTAATCGACAATTTTGAGCGGGCTCGATCGCACATTAAGCCGCAAACCGACGGCGAAATGAACATTCACAAAAGCTACCAAAGCGTTTATAAGCAAATGGTAGAGGGTCTTAAGCAAATCGGGGTTTCTCCGATGCGCCCTGAAGGCGAACAGTTTGACCCCAACCTTCACGAAGCTCTACTCAGTGAGCCAACAGACGAACACGAGGAAGGAACCATTATCCAAGAACTAGAACGTGGCTACATTCTGGGCGATCGCGTCTTGCGACACGCCAAAGTGAAAGTTGCGGCTGCTGGGTCATCTGTGGTAGCCTCAGATGAAAATCCCGAGAGTTCGGAAAGTTAATCGGTATACAAGCTACTGCATTCCTGGAAATTATTGACCCCCGAATAGAATTCGGGGGACTAAAGTTGCTAGACTCAACAACTTTTTAATTCAGGAATAAAAGCAGATAGGCGCTTGCTCAAAAAATCTGAAAAATGTTTTTACCCGTCTTCGATCTTGTCTTAGGAAATCAATTTTAGATCCTACAAATTCGGTCGGGTAAGGCTTGTAAAAACAAGCTGAGTCGTTTTTCATCCCCCAACTTGTAGTTGGAGGTTTCCAAACATCCCACAAAGTTTTATGAGGCGCTATGGGAAAAATTATTGGAATTGACTTAGGCACGACCAACAGTTGCGTAGCTGTTTTAGAGGGCGGTAAACCCGTCGTGATCGCCAATTCCGAAGGCGGCCGCACAACTCCGAGCATAGTAGGATTTGGCAAGGCGGGCGATCGCTTAGTCGGTCAACTAGCCAAGCGGCAAGCTGTAACTAATGCTGTAAATACTGTCTACAGCATCAAACGATTTATCGGGCGCAGGTGGGACGACACGGAAGAAGAACGAACCCGGACTCCCTATACCTGTATCAAAGGCAAAGACGACACTGTTAACGTCCAAATTCGGAACAAGGTTCACACCCCCCAAGAAATCTCGGCAATGGTACTCCAAAAGCTGAAGCAAGATGCTGAAGCTTATTTGGGACAAACTGTTACCCAAGCTGTGATAACAGTGCCAGCTTACTTTACAGACGCCCAGCGGCAAGCTACTAAAGACGCCGGTACGATCGCGGGTTTAGAAGTTCTGCGCATCGTCAACGAGCCAACAGCAGCAGCCCTTTCCTACGGGCTCGACAAGCAAAATATCGAACAGAAAATCTTGGTCTTTGACCTCGGCGGCGGTACTTTCGACGTTTCGATCCTGCAACTCGGAGACGGAATTTTTGAAGTCAACGCTACCGCCGGCAACAACCATCTTGGAGGAGACGACTTTGACGACTGCATAGTCCAGTGGCTGGTAGAAGTTTTTCGGACCCAAGAAGGCAGTGATCTGTCAACAGATAAAATGGCATTACAACGCCTCAGAGAAGCCGCGGAAAAAGCCAAAATAGAACTTTCACTGTCCCAATCGACTTCGATCAACTTGCCATTCATCTCCTCTGATGCCAAAGGGCCAAAGCATCTGGAAATGGATCTATCCAAAGCTCAGTTTGAAAAACTGGTCGCTCATTTGGTGCAAGCGACGATCGATCCGGTGACTCAAGCCCTCAAAGACGCAAATTTGACTCCCCAAAATATAGACAGAATTATTTTAGTGGGAGGCTCAACTCGGATTCCGGCAGTTCAAGAGGCAATTAGCAAATATTTTGGGGGCGTTTCTCCCGATCGATCCGTCAATCCCGACGAAGCTGTAGCCGTAGGCGCGGCAATTCAAGCCGGGGTGTTGGGTGGTGAGGTCAAAGATTTGCTACTGCTAGACGTGACGCCACTCTCCCTGGGACTCGAAACCTTGGGCGGGGTGTTCACGAAAGTCATCGAGCGCAATACAACTATCCCCACCAGTCGATCGCAAATGTACAGCACAGCGGCAGACGGGCAAACAAGCGTGGAAATTCACGCCCTCCAAGGCGAGCGAGCATTGGTTAAAGACAATAAAAGTCTCGGTAAGTTTCTGCTCAAAGGCATTCCCGCAGCCCCGCGTGGCGTACCTCAAATCGAAGTTACCTTTGAAATCGATGCCAACGGCATTCTCAAAGTTGCCGCCGAAGACAAGGGAACCGGAAAAGAACAAAGCATCCAAATTTCCAATACAGGCGGATTGAGCGAAACGGAAGTCGAGCGGATGCGCCAAGAAGCCGAACTTTATGCCGACGAGGACATCAAACGATCTCAACTCGTCGAACTCAAAAATCAAGCCGACACCCTGGTCTATAATTGTGGTGTAACTTTGAAAACTAACGCGCAATTGCTCGGCGATGACCTCAAGGCTGAAGCCGAAACAGCAGCAGCAGCCTTGCAAGGGGCGATGGCTAACCCAGACATCACAGGCGAGGAACTTGGCGAGCAAATCGAATCTTTCAAGCAACTGCTATACTCGCTCGGGACAGCAGTCTACGACCAAGCCCGCAGTGGAGTAGCACCTTCGGGAGCAGAGATTGAAAGCGAGATGATGTCAGAGCTAAAAGATGTTACAGCCGACGACGACAGCATTTTGCTGATGTCAGAGCTAGAAGATGTTACAGCCGACGACAGCATTTTGCTGACAGAGGAGTTGCTAGTGGTGACATCTTCGCCGCCAGCTCCACCAAAGTCGGAACCAAAGCCGGCGCCAAAACCGGCGCCAAAACCGGAACCAAAACCGGAACGACAGTCAAAGCGACCCTCAAATCCACAGTCAAATCCCAAGTCAGAACCAAAACCGAAGGTTCCCGAACCTGAAGTTGATGATATGAATCCTTTCCTTTAGAACTGAAAATCTCACAGTTAAAAGTTAAAAATTAATCATCATAATTTTTAATTTTCAATTGATAATTTCAGGAAAGGTCGATCGTTTCTTTTTCGTACACTTTTTGTTATTTACCTCCAGGCAAGCAGCTCTATGGCCGGTGATTACTATGAAATATTAAGCGTTTCTCGCAGCGCAGACAAAGAGGAAATTAAGCGTGCTTACCGTCGCCTAGCTCGCAAGTATCATCCAGATGTCAACAACGAACCAGGTGCCGAGGAGCGGTTTAAAGAAATTAACCGCGCCTACGAGGTACTCTCAGAACCAGAAACCCGCGCCCGTTTCGATCGCTTTGGCGAAGCAGGTGTCAGTGGTGCAGCAGCCGCTCCAGGCTTCCAAGACTTCGGCGACAGCTTCGCCGATATTTTTGAAAGCTTCTTTCAGGGTTTTCAGGGAGGGGCGGGCGGCCAACAACAACAAGGTCGCAGACGCAGTGGGCCCGTGCGCGGAGACGACTTGCGACTCGACTTGCGCCTAGAGTTTCGCGAAGCCGTGTTTGGTGGAGAAAAAGAACTTCGCATCAAGCACCTAGAAACTTGCGAAACTTGCACCGGGACTGGTGCCAAACCAGGAACTAGACCTCAAACCTGCTCGACTTGTAGCGGTAGCGGCCAAGTCCGTCGCGCTACCCGCACGCCCTTCGGCAGCTTTACTCAAGTTTCAGTCTGCCCCACTTGCAACGGCACGGGGCAAGTGATTGAGGACAAGTGCGAAACTTGTGGCGGCCGAGGCCAGAAAGAAGTGATGAAAAAGCTGAAAATCACTATTCCGGCTGGGGTTGACAATGGTACTCGTTTGCGCGTTTCCAATGAAGGGGATGCGGGAAAACTTGGCGGGCCGCCGGGGGATCTTTACGTGTTCTTGGCTGTGAATGAAGACCCGCTATTTAAACGGGACGGCATTAACGTTAACTCGGAAGTGAAGATTAGTTACTTGCAAGCAATTTTGGGGTGCAGGTTGGAAGTTGAAACGGTTGACGGGCCGACGGAATTGTTGATTCCTACTGGAACTCAGGCGAATACTGTTCTGACTCTGGAGAAAAAAGGAGTGCCTCGATTGGGAAATCCAGTCAGTCGTGGCGACCATTTGATAGAAGTGTCGATAGATATTCCGACTAAGGTGACGGCTGAGGAACGGGAATTGCTGATGCAGCTTGCTAAGCTCAAAGGCGATCGTACCGGAAAAGGCGGCTTGGAAGGATTTTTGGGCAATTTGTTTCAGAAATAAGCAAAAATTTGACACCCATTGGGTGTCAAATTTTCCTGTTTCATGATTCGCCAGCGTTTTGTTGGATGATATCTCAAAAAAGTGAGCGCAATTGCGCTCATTTTGCCAGTGAAGAATAATTGTTCGACAATTGGTGGGAGTAGTCCTCAAAAAAATGAGACCAATTGGTCTCAAAAATCGGCGGTAGAATAATACGTTGGCAATTTGTGGGAAGAGTCATCAAAAAAATGAGACCAATTGGTCTCAAAAATTGGCGGTAGAATAATACGTTGGCAATTGGTGGGAGTAGTCCTCAAAAAAATGAGACCAATTGGTCTCAAAAATCGGCGGTAGAATAATACGTTGGCAATTGGTTCACCAAAAAATAAGGCTGTCAGGATTTGATATGGGAAATTTGAGACTCAAAAACGCATTATGAATTCAACATCCACAATAGAAAATCCCAAATCCCCAGATGCTCAGCTCGATCTGCGGGGTACGCCCTGCCCGATCAATTTTGTCCGCACTAAACTGCGCTTGGAGCAAATGCCACCGGGTGCTGTTTTAGAGGTGTGGTTGGATGCTGGGGAGCCGATCGAACAAGTGCCTGATAGTCTAAAAATGGAAGGCTACGAGATTCTCGAAACGCAATTTGTTGAAGATAAGACTGATTCGGGATTTTTTGCGATGAAAGTGCAGCGCCCAGAACATCAGGAAGCCGGATGAGCCTGAATTCCTCCTCGCTAGTAGGTACTGTAGTCGCCGTTCAGGCTAACTTCTATCAAGTAAGTTTAGATCCAGAGGCCTGCATTGATGGGAAAAATCGTCCCCTAGCTGATGCTCCGAGTCTGCTGTGTACTCGCCGCACTCGACTCAAAAAAATTGGTCAACAGGTGATGGTGGGAGATCGGGTGATGGTAGAAGAACCTGACTGGAATGACCACAGGGGTGTGATCTCTCAAGTGTTTCCCCGCCAAACAGAACTCAATCGGCCACCTGTCGCTAATGCCGATCGCATTCTCCTGGTTTTTGCCCTCACTGAACCCGACTTAGACCCCGCATCATTAACTCGGTTTTTAGTCAAGGCTGAGTCTACAGGTTTAGAGGTGAGTTTGTGCCTGAACAAATGCGATTTGGTCACTACCCAAGAGTTAGAACAGTGGCGCGATCGGCTTACAGGATGGGGATACGATCCCATGTTTATTAGTGTCCGTAGTGGCTTAGGAATCTACCATGAAGCTGCTAATAACAGTGAAAATGAAGTTTCTGCCACAAACCCAAATTTATCAGAAGAAATAGATAGCTCCCTTCTTCCTCTTGGAGGGGTTGAGCGGGGGGTTGCCTTGGTGGAGAGTCAGGAAATGGCTTCTTCCTCCTCTATCGAAACTCACTTGCAAGGCAAAATAACGGTAATTTGCGGGCCTTCAGGGGTTGGTAAGTCGAGTTTGATCAACCAACTGATTCCGACACTGAATATTCGAGTGAACGCTGTTTCCGGCAAACTCGGCCGCGGACGACATACTACTCGCCACGTAGAACTATTCGATCTCCCGGGTGGCGGACTTTTGGCAGATACTCCAGGCTTCAATCAGCCGGCACTTGAATGCGATCCGTCCGAGTTACCTCGATATTTCCCGGAAGTTCGGCGCAGGCTTGCTTTGGGTACTTGTCAGTTTAGCGACTGCTCCCACCGAAGTGAGCCTAATTGTGTTGTGCGGGGCGATTGGGAGCGCTATGAGTATTACTTGCAGTTCCTGGAAGAGGCGATGGTCCGCCAGCAACAAGAGCAAAATTCTAGTAGTGCGGAGGCGAGTTTGAAGCAGCAAACTAAGTCGGATGGTACGCAGCAATACGAACCGAAGCTGCAAACTAAAAAATATCGCCGCTCTTCCCGTCGCCTTCAACACCAGTCGCTGCAAGAGATGTGTGAAGAAGACTTGGAAGAGAATGATTAAATAGTCGATCGCGATCGGTCGATCGGCACCGGAACACAGTACATTAATAGCTAAAATTGAGTGGCCTTAAATTTCTTAAAAAAAGTACAACAGAAGCAAAGCTGATTCGGGTTATGCAGGAGTAAAAATTATGAATATTCAAGAACTGTTTCAAAAAGGTGGGCCCGCCATGTGGCCGCTGTTGCTGTTATCGATTCTATCTGTAAGTACAATTATCGAGCGATTGTGGTTTTGGGCGAGCCTCCTTACCAAGGAAAAGCAGATAGTCAACCGCATCCTCGATACTGCCCGCAGCGATTGGGGCGCGGCTAACGAGATTGCTAGACAAGCTAACCGGCAGCCTATAGGGCGATTCCTTTCTGCACCCCTGCGGCTATACAATCCTGAACCAGAATTATTTCGACTCGCACTCGAAGCTGCTGCTGATGAAGAGTTGGCTTCGATGCGCCGTGGTGACAAAATGTTAGAAGCGACGATCGCTATATCCCCTTTGCTGGGGTTGCTGGGAACAGTTTTAGGTTTGATGAAATCCCTAGAGTCGATCGATCTCGGGAGCATCGGTACTGAGGCAACAAAAGGAGTGACATTGGGGATTAGCGCGGCGCTGATTACCACGGCTACTGGGATGGCAGTAGCAATTTTTACCTTGGTGTTTTATCGAATATTTCAAGCTTTTTTGTTCAATCAGGCGAAAATTTTCCGCAAAGCTGGAAATGAGCTGGAATTGCTTTACAGGCAATACTGGCCGACGGCTAATGCTAAAGGTCGATCGAAGGATGCAGAATACAGCAATTCTTCCTTTGGTTCCGATAGCTTGAACAAACGTTCTTTAAATTCTCAACCAGAATCTGAAGAACGCAATCGGGAGCCGAAACCGAAATTGAAAGGTTCCGATCCTGATATCGATTCAAGTTCTAACAATTAAAACCTTCAGAACCAATGAAAATTCATCTAGATACTTCTGCTGAAGAGGCTCGGATTGAACTGGTGCCTTTAATTGACGTGATTTTTTGCATTCTGACGTTCTTTTTGATGGCGGCTTTGCAACTGACTCGCCAGCAATCGATTAATGTGGATTTGCCTAAAGCGAAGACTGGACAAACGCAGGCCCCAGGGATGCTGATTGTCAGCATTGACGATTTCGGGCAAACTTATATCGACCAAGTGCCCGTTAACTATCAACAGCTAGATCAAGTTTTAAAGAGTTTCCAGAGCCAAAATCCTGCCGGGTTGACGGTATTATACGCTCCTCAAAATGCTAAGTACGCCAAAGTTGTCGAGGTTTTAGACAGATTGCGAGAGCTCGGTGGCCGAGTCAGCCTGGGAACTGTTCCTGCTTCGGCTGTATCCCCGCAGCCGAATAATCCCTCGCTACCGAATTCTGTGATTCCTGCGGCACCAGGGACAGGCAATTCCGGTCAACCCCAGTCAAATCCTGTAGCTCCAGGGCAGCAGCAGTTCAATCCCAATCAGTTTCAATCTCCTCTCCCGGCTCCGAGGCAGCAGCAGTTCAATCCCAATCAGTTTCAATCTCCTCTCCCGGCTCCACAGCAGCCTACCAACTCTGGGGCAAATCAGGGCATTCCTCCTGCAACGCCAGCACCCGCTGCTCCCAATTTCAGGCCTGGAGTCGCCACTCCATCGCAGAATGTTGTTCCATCCAATTAATTAGAAGAAATATGGCTTCCGAAGGTAGAAGGAAGATGGAAGAAGCCAGAAAAAAAGAGATCAATAAAATATTCTCCCAATCTCCCCCCTCACCCAATCTTTCCTTCACCCAATGTCCCCCTCGCGGAGATTCGGTTTGCCAAAGTTTAGTATAAATAACTGCAATTATTTTGGTTCGTACTGAGCCTTTTTTTTCTTGATAATCAGCGACAGTTGTATATGTCTGCGGAAGGAACTTTTGTGGGCATCTCGCCATCTCTATCCATAGATTATTTCTTGAGACAGATGGTAATATTGTCAAACTATTGTTACCTTTTGTAATATAGAATAAAGTAAAGTAAGCCTCCAGGCATCCTGAAGCCAACGGCCGATCGCTGAAGCAACTTACAAATCTGGTTAATTCAGGTTTTTACTTTCCAGTCACCTTTATTTACAGAGGAATCAAAGTCATGAGCCAACCAGCAGAATTGTCTTTGGAGCAGCAATTTAGCCTGTGTTCTTTCAAAACACAGGTAAGTGACATGAGCCGCGAGCAAGCTCAAGAGTTTTTGGTCAAGCTTTACGAGCAAATGATGCTCCGGGAAACCATGTACCGCCATTTTCTCAAACACCACTGGGGTTTAGAACCGAATCCAGGGCTTGAGTAAATCAGAGTCGCAGTAGGCGACCTCCGTCTCTTACTCTCTTCCTTTAGATGGAAATGAGTTGGGGGTGATGGGGCGTCACTCGAAGGCAGAAGGCAAAAAGGAAATGCTAGAAAACCAATTGTTTTAGCAATTGTCAAGCTAAACACTAAGGCGACTGTTAGATCGCACTTTGTTGTTTGATTCCGGTAAATGTGGCGAATAGTTTCGGCAATAGTGCCACAGTCAATCGATTTTAGATTTTAGATTTTAGATTTTAGATTGACCCCACGGATAAATGCGGGGGCTTGTACGATTTTAGATTTTAGATTTTGGATTGATTCCACGGATAAATCCGGGGGCT
>CASBQF010000320.1 GCA_949127775.1 Oscillatoriales cyanobacterium PMM_0080 | reverse complement strand
GTGGGTGGGCGGGTCAATAAAATCCTGCTTTGAGCAGGATTGCACCCCCTTGATTGGGGGTTTTCATTGACTACTTGATAAAATCATCAAGTTCTTCATCATTGTTAGTTGTCTTTTTCTTATTAGCAGCTTTGACTGCCGATTCGATGTAACGGAAGTGCAGGTCAATCACTGCTTGCTCCGATGCAAGCCAATAAACGTTACTCAGGATTTCTTCAAGCATTTCGTCAGCCGAAGAACCTTCATATTGCTTATTAAACCAACTATTAAACGCTTCCCAGTCAAGGGCTTTGCCTTTCGGCAATTGTCGCTGTTTGGCGCGTCCCATTAACTCGCGGGCAACGTGCAGAAACATTTCAAAACGCTGTTCTTCAACAGTTTCGGCAAATTGCTTTTGCATGGGAGTTGGAGCGGATTTGCGAGTAGCCATGATTAACACTCCTGGTGTTATTTATTTCACCAATAAAGCGACGACAGTTCGCTAATTAGAATTAATTTAAAAATTATTAGTGGTAGGTTGGTGGTTCCAATTAAATTCACAACTAATTGTTAAGGTTTAATTGGTTGTGAGTTTGTTGGGTATAGTTCAATACGCTTGGGTTAAGACAGTGCTGTCCCCAACCCCAAGTTTTTCTACCCTTTCCCTTCCGCTTCCCTTCCCGCTTCATTCAATGAATCGCGATTCACGGAAAAAGGCTCGCTCAAGGCAAAAAAAGCTCTGCTGAGAAAGCAGAGCTTTCTCATCGGACTTTAACAATTATTCGTCGTCTTCCTCAAACTCCTCGTCTTCGTCTAAACTAAAATCATCCTCATCGTCATCGTCGAGTTCGTCATCATCGTCATCGTCGTCATCCTCATCAATTTCATCGAGTATGTCGTCAATTTCATCATCTTCATCATCGAGTTCGTCGTCATCAAGTTCTTCAGTATCTTCTTCAGAAGACTTAGCTAACTCGTTGCGACGCTTCAAACTTTGAGCATTAAACTCTATTAAGTCGGCAATGGCAGCTTGCGGGTTTTCTGCAATTGTATCGTAAAGCTGGCTCATAGCTAAGGCGACAACTTCGATATCGTATTTGAGTTCATCAGGCCGGCCGAGTAGTTTGGGAAATATCGTATTGTTCCACTCTTGCCAGTCAAACTTTTTGCCGTTGCCATTGCCGTTGCGTTTGTTCAACTGAGCTTGCACGTCCAATCCCAACTTTTCTCGCATTGCATGACCAATTTTTGTACCAATGCGGCTATCTCGGCGCTGAATAGTCACACCGTACTTCTTATGAATCGTATTGCGAATCTGTTTGACTAGCTCAACAGCAACTTGTTCGGGGTTCAGATTAGGTTGAGCTTTAGATTTGGCTCCATTGTTACTGCCGGCTGCTTGACGGTTCTGTTTTTCAGAGGGTTTAGATTTAGCCGGCACAGACGACGCAGACCGATTGGAAGCGGATGCGGTTTGTTTTTTCGTTGTTACCATGATTGACAATTTTACTTACATAACATCAATTTATTAGTGCCGTTAGGCACAATTACCCCCTCCATTTGCGGGGGTATGTTTCACTTATTAGGAGGAAGTTTAAGTTGATTAATATAAGTTAAATATTAATTTAAACTGTGCTGTACTATCTAACATATAAATCATGATGTTTCTCAAACAGTTGTCTAACTTAGCACTGGTTCAAACTCCGATAATTGCACTAGAATATTATAGTGCAGATCGCCTAAAAGTATTGTCATCATTTTATGACTGCGCCAGTGAGCGTTGTTTACCTGTTTATTATTGGAATACAGGCTATGCAACTCTTCAACAGGTGCAGTGTTCCAATAAACATCTCGAAAATTTAGGTGTGCACTCAAACCTGACTTGCGTTTCAGATGCTTCTTCTCAAAAATATAATAATGACTGCATCCTCTCCAAAACTGAGCTATCTGTCGAGAGCGATGTCCTGCAATTTTTGCTAGAAAATGACTGCCCCGGTATCTTTTTGTTAGAGGACATTTTGGAGTCTGGGGATAGCGAACAATCTCTCGTGCGCCGTTATTCTCAGTTGGCTAACGCATTCTTTGAGTTGAAAGGGCGTTCAACCGAGCAATATTGGGTACTGCTGGGCGAGTACATCCAACTGCCATCGAAGCTAAGGCCACTAATTCCCCGGTTCAAATGTCCGTTACCTGATAGTCTTGAGGTTGGAGTGATTATAGATAAGTTTTGCGATCGCAATTGTTCCCTTGATTTTGGTTTGGATGCGGTAGCGGCCCTCAAGCGGCTGGTTGTTTCTAGTCTAGGGCTGCCCACTGCTGAAATTGAATTGGTGTTAGAGCGATCGCTGTTGGTGACTACTTCAGTTGTGCAGATCGCACAGTTGGTATTAGAGCATAAAATATCGCAACTTCGAGACCAGGGTTTAGAATTCATGGCGAATCCCGACGTGCCTTGTGCAGGCGGTTTAGATTTATTAGATGCTTATTTGGACGATGTGGGGAAGTTGTCGGACAGTAATGCTGAGAAATATCACCTCAAACCTCCCAAAGGAATGCTGCTGTGGGGGCCGCCAGGGACAGGCAAAAGTTTGAGTGCAAAACTAGCTGCTAAGAAACTTGGGAGAGCGCTTTTAGCAGCAAGTTGGGGCAATATTCTAGGTTCTTCACATCCCGATCGCGCTTTATACAAAATTCTGGAAACAGCCGATAATTTGGGTGGATGCGTGTTGTTCTTTGACGATTTTGACAAAGGTTTTTCTGGGTGGGAATCAAATGCTGACGGCGGTGTAGCTAGGCGGCTGTCGCAGAAATTGCTCACTTGGATGCAGGAGCATGAAAGCCCCGTGTTAATGTTAGCTACTGTCAACCGCTTAGAAATGCTGCCGGCTGAACTTATCCGCAGATTTGACGACGGCGGCATTTGGTTTGTGGATTTGCCACACAGCGGTGCTCGCTATGAGATTTTCAACTTACATTTGGCTAAGTATTTCAAGGAGCAGTTTGGGCCAGGAAAAGAGAACCCTTGGAGCGACAGGCAGTGGTATTCGCTGCTGTCAGATTATGCTGGGGCAACGAGTGCTGAAATTGCGATCGCAGTTAAACGCTGTGCTGAACGAGCCTATTGTGAAGGGCGACCAGGTTCGATTGAATTGGCCCATTTGCGTTATCAGAGAACTCAGTTTGTGCTGTCGTCTGAGCGTTCTTCTGAGGACATTCAGGGGATTCGGAACAAAGCTAGTTATGCTCGTCCCACAGCCAGTTCGGACACTTCCCGGTTTGCAGCCTGCGAACAAGAACTGTTTGAGTATAAGCCCCCTACTTACGATTTGAGCGAAGGTGATGCTGTTTAATTTATAGCAGATGGCGACACGGAAATAGGCCGGATTTGCGATCGCCCCACTGAAAATCCACCAGCAAGCGCGATCGCGAGAATCAACCACACGCGGCGCACCACGTTTTACCAGGCCGTCGCAGCCAGCAGCATCACGCCTTTTTTCCGCGCAGTCGATCGAGAATTAGCCGATCTGGACTGTTGCCATCCCTCGTTTCGGACACCACGACATCACCACCGCCACCCAAGCCGCGAGTATTTTGTAGCACCGCGATGCCTGAAAATTTGTCCTAGATTTAATTGTGGAACGTGCCGAAACAAGATTTTAGTTCAGAAACAAACATTAACCGCTCCAACTTGTCAGAACCTTGATTTCTACTTCGCAAGGAATGGGCGATAAAAACTTGTCGCCGGCTGACACCATACAACTCTGAAGTAAAGTTTTTACTTGCTCAATTTCAGCAATTGGACACTCTAACAAAATTTCATCGTGAACGACACAAATAAGTAGAGCTCCTGTTCGTTTCAAAGGTACAAAAAGCTTCGCTAATGCTAATTTAGTAATGTCAGCACTCAGTCCTTGAATCGGGTGATTCAGCATTTCATTGAGCAGCGGTTTAGATTCTTTAGACCAAAGTCGCCGTCTGCCAGCCATTGTGTGGCTTTCTCTAATCCCTTTCTGCCACTGTCGGCGAATGGCTGCGTGAAACTGTTTAATGCCTGAATAGGAGTTAAAAAACTTTTTGCGAAACAGCGAGGCTTTTTCCAGAGTTAAAATTACGCCATATTCAGACTGAGCCATGTTCTTGAATTTGTTGACTCCCATGCCATAAATTAAACCAAAATTAATGATTTTGCCAAGCTGTCTCTCATCTAATGTGATGTCAATCAATGGTTTGTCAAGCACTAAAGAAGCCGTGAGTTTGTGTAAATCTTCACTTTGAGAGTAGGCAGCCCCCATTGTGCGATCGCCCGAAACCTTAGCCATAATTCTTAACTCAATTTGGCTGTAATCAGCTTTGAGCAGTACACAACCGGGTGCTGTGATAAAACACTGCCGAGTTTCCCCATCTCTAGGAATATTAGTTAAATTCGGTTGGCGACAGCTAAACCTACCAGACCTCGCTCCAATCTGAAACCAATTCGGATGAATTCTTCCGGTAACGGGGTGGATGTGATGGGGCAAACCTTCAACAAAGGTGCTGATTCGAGTTGACACACTGCGATAGTCGAGCAAAGCTTGAATTACTGGATGTTTGTCAATAAAAGAAATTAATATCTGAGTATTGGTGGAATTAACAGGGATGCCAGCAGATTGAAGTGCTGCTAAAACTTGTTTGGGAGAGCGGGGATTAATGGTTTCTGTAAATTCGGGAAGCAGGGAGAGTTGTTGGTGAGGGTTAGGTCGATGCAATTGCGAATTAATTTGGGTTAAAAGTAAGTCGCGAGTTTCACAAAGTTTGTTGCCCATAACTTTCCACTGTTCTATATCTAATAGCATTCCATTTAGTTCCATAGAAGCTACCGCAGGCAAACAGGCAAACTCCAATTTTGCAGTTTCCCAAAGTTTTGAAATTTTCAGTTTTTGTTTGAGCGTTTCTCGCAACGGCAATAAAATTGCAGCATCGGTAGCGGCATATTGCAGTTGAGCCGGTGTCAGCGTTCCACCCCAGTCGCTTGTTTGCAGCGTTTTATCTAGCTTAACGCCGAGTAGTTGGTCGGCTACAGCTTCTAACGATAAATTGCGTTTGAGTCCAGCAACGAGCACTCGGTACGCCAGATAGGTATCGAAAAAGGGACGGCTGGGTGGCAATCCAGCTTGAGTTAGCATCATCCATTCAAATTTGAGGTTGTGACTTATTTTCAGGGCTTCTCCGGCTAATAGGGCACGCAAGGGGTTGAGATCGGCGGGTGCGATCGCCCTGATATCGATGACTGCGACGGGGCGATCGGGAATTGCTAACTGTACTAGGCAAACTTTGGCTCGGTACGGGTCAGTTCCCAAAGCAGTTTCGCAGTCAATACCGATAATTTTTGCTTATTGAAAAGGCTTGAGGGCTATTTTCAAGTCTGCTGCATTATCTATCAGTTCGTATGCAGGTTTGATCAAATTTTCCCCTAGGCTTTTAGTACATTTATTAGGAGCATTCTTAGTTATTATATTGGTCATCATTACTTGGGTTTCTTCCCAAGAATAGAAAGAGTCTGGAGTATCTCGCTCGACACGGGGGTTTGAGTAATATTTGATAATGTCTCGGACATTACGCAGCTTGTTATTCATGGATTTTCTTTAGGAAAGTGGGGGAGTTATGAGTCAGTTTTTTCCAAATCAACTTAAGTCTTGGAGTTGAGGAGTAAAGTCAAAAACATAAAGGATGGCGGTTGGTCTAAAAAAAACCAGGTCAACCCTGATTTTGATTTAAAAAAGTTGGCAACTTTAAAGTCGGCAACAGTTGTTTTGGCTATCCCAACTGCCGTCTAAAAGGTCACAGCCTGGTTTGCCATCTGTAATCTTTTTACAAACGGCTGCGTTAGCGTCTATTGTCACTAACAGCAACAGGCTTGTTATAGCGATAGCAATCAGTTTTTTCATAACGGTGAACTCAAATGTGTGAACTTCACCGATACAACACTGTTAAGTGCGACTTTAATTCGGAATGATTAGACTTTAAAAAAGACTTTTACAGGGAGGTGGGTGGGAAAATATTTGAATTTATATTCAATAATTGTGACTATAATGTAATAGATTAATTTAACTATTTTAGACAAATTTAATTTTATAACTTTACGAAAAATACAGGCATAGTTTAGGATATTTGTTATTTTAAAATAAACCGTATTAGACTATAATGTAGTTGTCGAATTAGGTTTAGCAATTGAATCGCCCTATCCAGCTTCTTCGAGTTCGAGATCGACAGGTGGTTGATGCCATCTTGACATCCGTTACTGAGAAACATTTAAACAAAAATCATGAATAACTCAATTCCTTTCCAGCCCAAATCTACAATAGATGATACAACCCATTATCCGCGCTTAATGGAACTAATAGAAGCAGAAGATGCAGCTAATGGAGAAGTTGGCTGCGGTCGGGATTTGGGCAATAAACCTTCAGTTTATCTAAAAACCTGCGGTATCAATATCTCTGATGAGAAGCTAAGAAATTTGTTAAGGGAGTATTTACGTCATTTATTGATGGAGCTAGATTTTGACTCAATCATCAACCAAGTGAGTCACTTCGTAGAGTCATTAGTCGTGCAGGAACACACTCGATTAGAGCATCAAAGACAGGAAATAAAGCTCTTAGAATCAGTTGTAGAGCATATTCCTGCGAAGGAACTCAAACAATGTATTGAGTCTGAATTGGGGGAGTTTTGTTCGGAAACTGCTATCGAGCAAATTGTTCAGCATACTCATCAAGTGATTCACTATACAATTCTCCAACCTCGACATAAGTGGCCCAACCCTATTTGGGTACTAAGTGCTCTTGAAAAGGTGTATATTGCTCAAGCATCTAGTTTAGATGCAGCAATAGCCCAAGTTAAAGCACAATATCCCCACGAAACCGGAGAGCTGCAAGTAATAAAAGTCGGAGGTGTTCTCGCACCAAACCAAGTGATTTCCTTGGACTTGATGAACAATTATTAATAAAAATGCGGAAGGAATTTGGTAGCTTTGAACGCACGCCAACCTGTGTTATATCTTTCGCAATGACCAAAAAACAACGTTAATTCAAGCGTATAGTCTTTTAAGCATGGGGATTCTTTAGATTTTAGTCACTTCTCCCTATTAAAAAACATTTTTATCGGCTTGGTAGCATTGCCCAGTGCTGAGAGCCGTTAGGCAACCTTCATAAAGCTGCCCCCTCCAAATGGAGGGGGTGATTTTTACTGGATGAAATCGCTCATAGAGGTGAGGCGGCAGGCATTAAATGCGATTTAACTTGGAAGTATTCACCACGCGAACTAAGAAAAACCATGCACAATTCTTCGCTCGAACCTAATTCTGGCTACACCAACTCCGGTTACGAATCGGAACCAGATTTGACTGTCGGTTATTCGCCATCAAAGGAAGTTCGTCAAGGTAATTTTGACGACGCTTACCAAGAAAATATCTATGACTTGTCCAACTTAGCAGATACTCCTTGGACAGATTCAGCAGTCCGCTCGAATCCACAGTTTGAGCTGGAGCTTTGAGTAAAAAAAACAGAGAGGGAAGATGTGGAGAGGGAAAGGATAAGGATAGGCAGATTTAGATGACGGGTTATTTCTGAGATGCTGCTCTATTTTTTGTGATGTTTTAAAACCAGTATATATCTTGGCAAAATCATTAAAAATAGAGCAGATTTTTTACCCCAAGTTTAGTTAACGTAGGATTTTTATGAACAGTACAAAGGAGTTCAACAAATCAAGCCAGGTAGGATCTGCTTTAATAGCTGCCAGTACACTCTGCCTACTTTTTGCTTTCATCTGCGCTACTTTCCTAAGCTTTGGAACAATTGCTAGCGCCAGTCCCTTACCTACTAAAATCTGGGAAAAAGAACAATCTAGGGTTTTGTTGCCAGATTTGAATCAGATTACCTTGAGTTCCCTGCCAGCAGTTGCTAATTCAGGAAGTTCTGGCGGTCGAAGCTGGCAAGCTGGCACTTTTGTTGACCAAATCTTAAAGCTGGGGGACATTAACGATCTAAAAGCTGAAATTCTTTCTTTGCAAGGAATTGAAAAATTGGCATTAGGGGGTATCAACTTAGAGAAGTTGAGCTTATCAGAATTTCCCTTAGCTGGCAAGCAAACAGTTGGTTTCTTGGCTGAAATTGTCCCGAATCTGGGTCAATTCCCCTTGAGTGATGTTGCTCCAATTGCTTCTTTATTTTCTCAAATAGCCGGAGTGAACCCAAATCTCACCCAATTGCCAATTGGTCAAGCCATAAAACAAGTACCGCAACTAGCGCAGGCAAAACTTAACCAAATTGACCTATCTCAATTTGCGATCGCACAAATCCCCAACCTTAATAGCGTAAATTTAGAACAGTTTTCGGGCTGGTCAGAGGAACTCATCAGCAATATTCCGCTGCTCAATCAAGTCCCGCTTTCGAGTTTCCCTGTTCCTATTGCGTCCATTGGGAGCACAGTCATGCGAATTGACATGATTTACAGTCGGTACGAGAGCAAACGCAATAACACAATTTCCGGTTCCGATGTAGAAGGATTTGCGGTAGCGTGCGATAAAGATTGCGCTTATATCGAACTCGACGACATGGAAAACGCCGGTGGCCGCGCCACAGGGCCGCTGGAAGGCAAGCAGTGGATCAGCGGCAAATACCAGGAAGTGCGAGGTGGTTCTGGCTGTTTGGCTGGTTGGGAACCGACGGGCAGACATCCTTTTGGAGAAGTGTTTAAAGTAGTGGTAATGGAGCCGTCAGAAACCAGCGATACTGTTGACACGGCTCTGTACTTCAGGTTGAGTTTGCCCTGCGGCAAATCGCCTTACATTATTGGCCCAGTTCCGTTTCTCAGTTACAGCGTTAATTCGCCGATATTTGTCGGTCGATTGGAGGGCGGTTCTTCTAACAGTATTTCCCGTTCAAAAAGCATCGCATCCGAAACAAAACCTTCCAAACCGCTGAGTTCAAATAAAACGAAAAAAAACGCTTTACCAACTCAGCCTGTACCTGAATCAAAGCGAGAGTGCGCGCGCCCCGCGACTTACGTTAGCGGTGTGGATGTGGCTTCATTAGGGGAGGCGTTAGCGAAACTTTCTGAAGGAATCACCAATATGGAAAGTGCGGGCAGTGGCGACTATGAAGCCATTGGCGAGCTTGTTTGTAGCTCCGGCAGCCACAACTGCGGGCGAGCCTTGGGTCGCTATCGGTTTATGAGTTACCGGGAAGATGTGCAGCGTACTGTCAGCTCAATTTCTGGGGGGACTGACTTCCTCCTGAGAGTCAACAGAGGTCAAAAACCTACAACGGAGGAACTGTTTCAATATTTTCCTCCTGCTGTTCAGGATAAAGTTTTGCAAAATTCTGTGGCTGAGAACGTAACCAGCAGCCAGCAGGAAATTGATCCGAAAACTGGACAGGTGTTTAGGGGCGATCGCATAATCGAGCGAGTAGCGCAGAAACACTTTGGGGGTTCTGGCAGTAAAATTGATGCCAACTATTCCGATAATTTAGGTGGCTATTCGCTCAAACAGTATGGAGAGAAAGTCCGAGAGCTTTACAACCACAATGCCAGCGACAATTGCCGAGCTAATTCGGGCGATAGCAATGGTATCACCAAATCGGTGGGCGATCGTATTACTTTAAATGCTAGTTGGAGTATCGGTGCTGCGCCATTCATCAGCTTTTTTTTGGTGGGAATGTGGTTTATAGTTCGACTTCTTCAGAGACAAAATCAGCAATTTTTTCTGATGCTAATCTGGGGGTTATTAGTTACTATTGCCACCGCTAGACTCTCCCATTAGACTTGCATTGCATTCATTCGCTATTCTTGAAATCCATCTGCGTTGAGCTGTGTTGATCTGCTTTACATCTGCGGTTCACTGATCACTCAAAGATTTATGCAATCTTTTCTCAGGTTCTTCCTTACTTGGTATGCTAAATCAATAGCTAAATCAGTAAAAATATCTGAACAAATATATAGAAAAGTAAATCAAGTCTTGATCAGGCTTGACATTTAGGCTTATTTAATT
>CASBQF010000319.1 GCA_949127775.1 Oscillatoriales cyanobacterium PMM_0080 | reverse complement strand
GCCCGATCGCACATAATCATCGACTACACGGCAGAAGAGGAGACGGCAATGCCGTGTCCCTACCCCAAAATGTCGAATCGCAACCACACATAACCACCACCCAATTCATTGTAGGGAAACGGCACTGCCGTCTCCGAATTTCTTCGCGATGAGCACATCATCATCACCCGATTTGTAGGGAAACGGCACGTGCAGTCTCCGAATTTCTTCGCGATGAACACATAATCACCACCCGAAAAATCCAATCGCCCGATCGCACATAATCATCGACTACACGGCAGAAGAGGAGACGGCAATGCCGTGTCCCTACCCCAAAATGTCGAATCGCACCCACGCATAACCACCACCCAATTCATTGTAGGGAAACGGCACGTGCAGTCTCCGAATTTCTTCGCGATGAGCACATCATCATCACCCAACAACATCGCCCAAATCCCCCATTCCCTCCAAACGCAGGAAATGCACCCGGCCCGACGCATCGCCCGCTACAACTGTCACTCCATCAGGCGCAAAAGCACAGCCGTTAAACGCACCTTCTCCGCTGAAACTAGCAACCTCTTTACCTGTGAGCAAATCCCAGACTTTCAGGGTTTTATCGTCTGAAGCGGAAATCGCTGTTTTACCGTCGGGTGCGATCGCCACTGCTGTTACCGCGTCACTATGACCGACAAGTGTCCGCACCGCACCTTCCCCAGGTCGATCTAAATTAGGCTTCAAAGGCCGCAACCAAGGACGATCTTTTGACTCCTTTGCTTGTTCCAGCATCCCCTGAATCTGGGGTATTTCAAAATCGAACAACCTCCCCCACAAATGCTCTACGAGTTGCGTTTTATCCTTCTCCAAAACGTGCGCCGACTTGCGAATTGCCCCTTGAATCAATCTCAGAGTTTGACTTTGCCCCTCCGACAACAAAACATCAGAAACTCTCGCCCAATCGTAATCATCAATTAGCGCTTGTACCCCCAACAATTCCAGTTTCATCTCAATAAAACCGAAATCCGTCAGCCAAGCACAATAACGGTCAACCTTCCCGCGTTTCGCAAATCTCTTCGGTTGGTATTTCAACGACAAATCTCGATCTTCCTGACACTGCTGCGCCAACCACAAACCTAATTCGCTCATAGTGGCGCTCCTCCTGTAGAACTATCGCTAATGTCATCGTTAATATCATCCAGTGTTATTCCCGCCGACTGCACAGTTTCATCCGCTTCCAGAAACTGCCGAAAACTGTTGTGATAAATAGTGTATCGAGTTTCCTTCCCTACCTTCTCCTGTCGCAAAAACGAATTCCATTTTCCGAGTACCTGCTGTACTTTCATCACATTTTTCTCGCGGGCAGATTTAGCCAACCAGCGACCAGAAACTGCTTCCTCTGCTTGCGACAGAAAATAGATAATCCTAACCTTCAATTCCAGCAGAGGATCGTCTTCCCTGCCCATCATCTGTCCCCAGTGTTTTTGATAATATTCCTCCAAACCCGCTGGCAAATCATTTAAATTCACATCATTGTACGTGCCGCCTTCAATCTCATCAAGTACGTGGCGGAGATAGATAAATTTCTTTTCACTTTTTTCAGCTACCGCCCTCACAAACTGTTCCCGCTGCAAATTTCGCCCCTTAATCCAATCCAGAATTAACTGGCTTCTCTCCGTGCGTTTTCCCAGATAAGCCTTGACATCTTCCAGACTTTCGGCACTGTATTTCATCAAATCAAAAACCGTCTTGTTAGCTGTCGGCATTGTCAGAAATTCCGGCCGCTTCGAGACAATAAAATAAACATTATCCGGCAAATCATTAGGCAAATACGAAACATTGCTACCGCTAGTCTGAGCCTTCCAATCAACTTCATCCAGCGCATCCACCACAAAAATTATTTTTTTCTCCCTGCTAGACTTAGCGCTAACTTCCTTCAGCAAATCACAGAGAAAGATGTTATTTTTCAGGGCATTTGTCGGCAGACGCGGATACTTATCCTTAAGACCAAAACCTTCAATCAACTGAGTGCAAGCATTTTCCAAAAAAGTTTCAGCGCTGACAATCCCGTCCGGTTGCGAGTTGAAATGAGTAACGCAGCGGCGCTTCAACATCACCACACAAGCAGCCATAATCGCGCTTTTCCCAACTCCCGGTTCCGCCTCCAAAACAAAATAGCCTTTCTGATTTTTCCTCAAAAACTCATTAATTGCTTCAAACACAAATTTCCGACCGGTAAAGTCTTTAATTCTGTCCTGAATAATCGTCTCTGACTTAACAGGAATCGGCAAACTCGGCGCAGCAGGATCGATATATCTTTCCAGCAATGCCCGAATCTGCGCCAAATCATCGCGGATTTCAACTTCGATCGCACCCAATTTCGCCATCACTTGACAAATCTGTTCGCGAGTTGCCACCGCCTCCAATTTGTCCAGAATCTCCCCATTTTTCAGCCCCAACTCCTTGAGATCCGCCAAAGCAATTTGGTGCAAATTCAACAGCATCGCCGCAAACTTTTCTCCACCCTCGGCCGCATCTCGTTTCAGCACTTCCCGGTACGCCTGCGGAAATGTTTCGTACAGTCTTTGCGCCACAAAATCCACGATTATCAGCATCAAAGGATTTCCCCTCGCTGGCCGCGAATTCCCCGATGAATCTTGCCCAATCTTCCGGTGTCAATCCCGTCACCCGATCGAACTCCGCAGCATCCGCCGAAAAAATCAGAGTCAGTTGCTCTTCGGAAATATTTAAACCCCTTGACAAATCAGCCCCTTGTGTGTTAATGTTCAGCCAATATTCGGGAGTTTTATCGGCTAATCGATCTAAATCCCTGACAGACGAATTTTTGCTAAGGGCTAGTGCGGTAAACTCATCCGACTTCGCCACATCTTTCAAAATATAGCCGATCGCCTCACCAGCCGCCCTACTCAAATCGTGATTGTCCAGAATATTCGGATTTTTCGCCAACTTTTCGGTGAACCGATTCCCCAAAACATCAGCCGCCATAGCCTCAGCAACACTACCAGCGATCGTTGCTAAAATAGCAATGCCCCCAACGACGGGATTGGCCATCACACCCAATGCTGCTGTCACACCCGGATTTGCGATCGCGCTAGCAATCATTGGCGCCACACCCATCACCGCACTGCATCCAATAACCCTAACTTTAGTATTAGCTAAATCAACTAACGACATAACTTAAATATTCCCCACACTTTGCAATAGTTTAGCGCGGCCAGATAATTAAATACAACGTTAATTAAGCAAATCAACAACACGGCAAATTCGGATACGGCAGTGCCGTTTCCCTACCCCAAAATCATCGATTTCCCGATTAATTATGAAGTCCAAGCAAATTCGGACACGGCAGTGCCGTTTCCCTACCCCAAAATCATCGATTTCCCGATTAATTATGGAGCAAATTCGGACACGGCAGTGCCGTTTCCCTACCCCAAAATCATCGATTTC
>CASBQF010000318.1 GCA_949127775.1 Oscillatoriales cyanobacterium PMM_0080 | reverse complement strand
GACGAAAATCAGCCGATTTTGCGATAAATAAAATCTCGCTGCTAATTCGTTAACGAGTGCAGCATCTTGAATGAAGCGGTTTTCGATCGCCAGGGCGATCGCACTATCGTAGTATTCTGATGCTTCATGCTTTTTTCCCAACAACCGCGCCACTTCCGCCTGGATTGCTAAATATTTGTGCTGATAATTTGCAGGGCAATTTTTAGCAAATTCTCGAAGTTCTTCCAGACAAATGTTGAGCTGTTCTTGGTAGATTTGAAAATCGCCCTCACTGGCATTTGTACAAGCAGCAGCAAGGGCGATCGCGCGGTGAAAATAAAAAACCGGACTTACAAACACACCCGCTACACTAGGCAAGAATTTAACGCCAATATTAGCATATTCTAACGCTCGATCGACCTCACCCAACCAATTCGCTATAGTTAGTTTGTAGAGGTAAACCACAAAAGAAGTAACCAAATCTGCCGAGGCTTCAGCAAATTTCAAAAGCGCAGCTTCGTCGGTCAAATTTGGGGGATTTTCCGCAGTCTCGGCAGTGCAAGTAAGTTGATAAATTGCTTGCTTGTTTAAGAAAAAATATGCTACCATATTAGGGTCTATTTTTTTCAGGATTGGAATAAATTCATCAATAATTTCAGCGGTTCTCTGCAATGATTCATTGCCAAAAAAGGTGACTACCAGATAATCAGCCGCAGCAGCTCCTGACCACTGATAAGCACCTGTTTGTAAACCGATATTAAAAGCTTTCAGCATCACAACTTTGCAATCATCAATATATTTATTGTGGTGCATTGAATCTGCCCAAAGATGCAAAATAGAAGCACCTAATTCAGATATATCCCAACGTTCGTAAAGATTGAGAGACAGTTCTCCAGCTTCGTAACCGGCCTCAATGTCGCGATATTTAACAATCAAAGTTAAGGAATACAAAATGTAGCCTAATGCAGAAATTCGGCAATTACCATATTCGATTGTTGCCTGCACCAACTTCATCGCGCAGAGAAATTTAGCATTGGGACTGGTAAAAAAGGCGATCGGGTTCAGTTCTTTCAAGATTCGGTGGGCGGCGAGTTGCAGCGGATCGGTGAGTGCCGGTAAATCGGCTAAATCGGCTAACTTCCTATGACCAATCATCGCCTTCGTCTTCGCCAACTCCCGCAACAAATACTCATCATCCGGGTACGCTTCAAACTCAATTTCCAAAAATTGTAGCGTTTCGATACCCAACTGATAAGCAGCCGGCAAATCATTTTTCATCCGCAGACAAGTCATTTTTAACTCATTAACCTGACACCGTTCCAATAATGTCTTAGTTTGAGGCAAAATTCCATCTAGAATTGCCAAAGCTTCGTCATATTTCCCATTCAAATATTCAGATTCACCCAATTCCAAATGCAGCGCCAAAGTTAACACATAATTGTCTTCCCAACATTGTGGCGGCAAACTATTGCAGCCCGACTGGAAAAAACTTAGCGCAGTTTCAAACGCAGAAGCAGCTTTTGCAGTTTTGCCCGCCTGTAAGTTTAACTGGGCCAATTCATAGCGTTGACTCAACTCGCAAATCAACCCGCCAGCCAAATTCAAATGATTGACAATATCAAAAATTCGTTCTTGGCGTTGGGCTTCGCTGCTATGTAGCAATAACAAACGCCCGATCGCCAAATGAATCGGAGCTTTCTCTGCATCAGCAATCATCGCATAGGCTGCTTGCTGAACGCGATCGTGCATAAACTTGTAGCACACCTCTCCGGGCGTTTTGCCCAACTTTTCCAACTCTGCTGGCTCAAATACTTGCAGCATCTGATAGCTATTACCGTAAGGTAAAATCAACCCCACCTGCAACGCTTCCCACAAGTCTTGGGCTGTTTCACTCCAAGATTGTCCGCTTGTTACCGACAGCATATCCAAACTAAATTGATTGTCTATACAAGCCGCTAATTGTAAAATTCGTTGGGTGGCGCTTGACAAAGTTTGAATTTTATTCACCATCAAATCGACAACATTTTCCGAAATATCCTGCCGTTCAATATGTTTAATATCCCACTGCCACTGGGCCGCCGGCTGGTTGAAGTTTAGCCAGCCTTTCTGATGTAAATACTTCAACATTTGTTTCAAAAAAAATGGATTCCCGTCCGTTTTTTTAACTAGCAAATTTGCCAGCGGTGCCGCTGACGCGGCGGAACAGTTCAAAGTTTCAGCAATTAGTTGAGTAGCGCAGTCAATTGCTAGCGGTTTTAATGTAATAGCTGTCATGGGAATTCCTGCGGTCAGAATTGCCTCATTTGCCAGCATAAACGGATGCGTCGGGCTGACTTCATTATCGCGATAAGCAACAATTACCAGCAAGTAAGGCATTTTTTCGAGGCAATTTTGTTCGTACATCTTGACTGTTGCAGTATCTATCCACTGACAGTCATCGAGAAACATTATTAAGGGATGTTCCGCACTCACAATTGCTCGGACAAACTGCTGCATCACTCGCCCGAAGCGGTTTTGCGATTCAATAGCACCTAGTTCTGGTACGTCTGGTTGCGGGCCTAAAATCAACTCTAATTCGGGGATGGCGTCGATCGCAATTCGAGCATTAGCATCCAAAACTCGAAGCAGTTTGTCTCGCCAGAAGTCAATCCTAGCTTGGCTTTCGGTCAAAATCTGCTGCACAAAACTCCGCATAGCTTGACTAAAACAAGCGTAGGGAACATTGCGCTTAAATTGGTCAAATTTGCCCGACATTAAGTAGCCGCGCTGCTTGGTTAAATTGCGGAGAAGTTCGTGCACCAATGCTGATTTGCCAATCCCCGAATAGCCACCTACCAAGACAATTTCACTGCTACCTTTGCTGACTCGATCGAAGGCTTGCGATAACTGTTCTATTTGTGCTTCTCGCCCGTAAAGTTTTTGCGGAATTAACAACTGACTCATCGCATCCAGTTGTCCGGGTATAAAATTAGAAATTGTACCTTCACTCAAATTTTGATTCTGGCATCGTTCTAAATCTGCTAATAGTCCCGCTGCACTTTGATACCTGTCTTCGGCATTTTTTGCCGTCAATTTTCCTACAATTTTTGCCAAAACTTGGGGAATTTGCGGATTTAATTGTTGAATAGAAATCGGTTGTTTGGCAATGTGACAGTGTACTAATTCTAGCGGATCGGTGCTGCGAAATGGCAATTTTCCGGTCAGCAGTTCGTAAAAGCTGATACCAAGGGAGTAGAAGTCGCTGCGGTAGTCTACAGCGCGATTCATGCGCCCGGTTTGTTCCGGCGACATATAGGCGAGAGTTCCTTCTAGGCGATCGGGATTTTTTAAGTTTGGCGTTTCTTTATTTAACCGCGAAGCGATGCTAAAGTCAGCTAGTTTTACTTGATTTGTTTCGGGATTTATGATAATATTGGCTGGTTTTATGTCTTTATGAATTATTTGATTTTGATGCAGGAATACTAAAGCTTTTGCTAATTGGACAGCAATGTTTAAAAATTGGTCGATCGGCAATTGGTAGCGCGCCACAGACAATGCTGATTCTGTCTGTGCTATCCACTGTTTGAGGGAGAGGCCGCCAAAGTCCTCTAAGACTAATACTAGGCAATTTGGGTGTGTTTCTAGGCGATCGACTTTGACTGTGTACTCGCAATCGAGATATAGTGTTATCTGATATTCGTGTTTTAAACGAGTTATCTGTTCTAGGGTTGGATATTCGGTATTTAAAACTTTCAAAATCGCAGGTTGTCCGTTTGTTAGCGATACTGTGCGATAGATAGCGGTATTAATTCCTTGGTGGATGAGTTCTTGCAAGTCATAGCCAGAAATCCTTAAAGCTGGGAGCATAAACTTTAATTCCCGTCAATAGATTGGTTTCTAACTCTACAGTGCACCATGCAGAATCTAAACAACAGAGTGAAATTACGGACAAACAAAAATAGTTTAGATAATAGCGCGGGTTGAATAGCCTACGGTGAATACCCGGCGGTTGAAACCGCGGCTATACAAACAAAACCCGGATGGTGCGCGGGTTGAATAGCCTACGGTGAATACCCGGCGGTTGAAACCGCGGCTATACAAACAAAACCCGCCTCCGCGGGTTGAATACCTAATGGTGAAAACCGTATGTCCGAACTAGCCTTTGATGAACTTTTCTAATTTTTGAGCCATTTTCTCCACAATTCCCTCGGAAGTATCTGTCACCGATGCTTCTGCTTCAATACGCTTGACAGCATCCTCTGGAAGCTTCAGCAACCGCACTAATTTTTGATAAGCTGCGGCTTCGTCAGCATTAATGTTTGGTTCGTCGGGAGTGCGAGCACTAGATGCAATCACTTCATAGCCGAGTTGCAAAACTAATTCTTTTTCCTCTTGAGTTTCTAATTGGTGAATCAACTCATCAAGCGGAATATTTTGCATGATATAGTCCCGTAGTTCCTGCTGCATTTGTTGCGCTTCGGCATCTGGGGCAAACAAACGGCAAAAGCGATCGAGCATGAAATTAACTTCTTCTGTCGCGAGCTCACCGTCAGCCCAGGCCATAGAAGCAACTACTCTCAGCAGGTTCATCTGGTGGGGTGTAATTGATGGAGGAGGAGGGGTTTGCATAATTAAAATTGGTAATGGGTAATGGGTTATTTGTTATGAGTTATTTGTTACTGGTTATTGCTGATTTTTTATGTCATATCCGGTTGCATCGGAATAATATAGAGGAAACGGCAGTGCCGTTTCCCTACCGAAAATAATATTGTAGGGATACGGCATTGCCGTTTCCTAATTTTGACTAATAATTCCGATGCTACCGGAAACGATATTACTGGTTATTGAAACCAACAAATAACAACCAACAAGTAACAAATAACAACTGACTACTACCAATGATGTCACAACTTTGATAGAGAAACTCCCAGCCATCCAGTAAAGTTTTGTTGCTGAATAGCCGTGGGTCGATCGACTGGTACGATCGAGTAACGCGTCGGCCGCGACTGGGCGAGAGTAACAGGACAAGTCCGCAGTTCGTCTTGATGAAAAACTGTTACTTCGATCGTGTCTCCCGGCCGATAATCCTTAAGCCTCTCAGCCGCCTGTTCTGCATTTACCCGAAAACCCGCGATCGCCAGCAACTCGTCCCCAGCGTCAATTCCGGCAAATTGTGCCGGAGAGCCTGCTTCGACAAATTTCACCATTTCCCGCCCGTTTTCCGTTCCCAATGTCCAACCGATACGAGGTGTTTCGCTAGTTTCACCTATGGCAAGTTTCAGCCCGAAAGGTTCCAGATATTGGTCGTAAGGCAGTTCTTCTGTGCCGTCTACATAGCGCGCGAAAAAGTCGCTCAAATCGATGCCGGCGACAGACTCGATCGCACTTTGCAACTCTTCGGGAGTAAAGCCTATTTCTGTCGGCAGCGAGTGATAATTTAACTCTCCATTTGATGTCAGATTCGCAGGCTTGGCTGCTGTTTCCGAGTTTAGGTCAAAATCGTCGTTTTCCGCCGAATTGTTGCCACCAAACTTCTGCCACATCAAACGCATCACATCGTCGAGCGATCGATCGTTGCCATGTCTGGCTCGAATCAACAAATCCAGCAAAAACGAAACAACTTCCCCTTTCAAATAATAAGAAATCTGCGAATTATCGCTGTTAGCATCCCTACGATAAAGTTTAATCCAAGCATCCCAACTCGATTCGCTCGCAGGCTGCACATTCCGCCCCGGAATCGTCTGCAAACGAGTGATCTCCTTAGATATATTTTGGAAAAAACCTTTGACATTGTAGAAATCAGCTCGAAAAGGAATCACTAAATCGTAATAACTGGTCGTGCCTTCAGAGAACCACAAAGAAGGAGTATAGTTCTCTTTTTCGTAATCAAATACTTCGAGAGCCTTCGGTCGAATGCGCTTGACATTCCAGAGGTGGAAAAACTCGTGAGCCACCAATTGAATAAAGCGTTCATACTTATCTTTAGCCCGAAAACTAAAACGCGGATAGTTGAGAGTGCAGCTATCCTTGTGTTCCAAACCACCAAAACCAGAGCCGGACAAATGCAGCAAAAACACATAACGTTCGTAAGGTAAACCGCCGAACATTTTTGCCTCGACTTCAATGATTTTTTGGATGTCTCGAATTACGCGATCGGGTTCTAAATTGCCTTTCCCCCAAACCACTAGCTGATGGGCTTTAAGAAGCACTTCAAAATCGTAGACTTCGTGACAGCCAATCTCAAAAGGACTATCGACAAGAGTGTCAAAATCCGCAGCAGCGAAAGTAAGATTTTGCCCAGAAACAGGTGGCAAAGTAGTCACAGTGCGCCATTCCGGCTCAGGTGGCACAACTGTCACGGTGTAGCAGTGGCGCTCAAAACCGGGCAAGAAAAAGCACAAAGCCGCCGGATTGAAATAACCGTGAGTCGAGTCTAAATGATTGGTTCTGACTGTTAGTTCGTTGGCAAAAATGCGATAAAAAACCGTGATATCTGACACCGAATCGGTCTCGATTTGCCAGTGATTTTTGCTTTGCTTGCGCCAAGGTAAAGCACGCGCGTAGCTATCCCGCAGGGAATCGCCTCCAAGAGTGCGAAAATCTTGCAAATGGCGGGCGTACTCTCGAACCAAGTAAGAACCGGGAGTCCAAACAGGCATTTTTAAATCCAGAACTGGCTGCGACCAACCTTGCACGCGCAAAGTTACTTCAAACAGGTGAGATTCAGGATTGGGCATCGCTACCGAATATTGAATTGTCGGTGCGGTTAGTTGCCGATTCAGGTTGTCGGCAACTTCCGAGGTATCAAAGCGAGTGACATCTGTCATTTACTTGCCAAATTCATCAAGTGTTTGAGGTTGATCAAATGGATAGTTTGGTGGCTGGGATCGATTTTAATCCAGTTTTTACTGTCCAAAGTTTCCATAATTTTGTTGGTTTCATCTAGGGTAATACCTGTGATATCAGCTAAGTCTTGATAAGGGATATTAAAGATATCTCTGCCCTCAGCACTTTTTTGACCATAGTTTTCTCCCAGCTCGACTAAAATATTTGCTAGTTTAACCGCTGGCTGGCGGTTCCCGAGTTGAGAGCGGATATTGGTTTCGCGGAGCCGCCGCACCATCAATTGCAGCATCCGGTGGTGCAATTGTGGGTCTTTAAACAGGGTTTGGATAAATCGCTGAGCCGTGACGCTGATCAGTCGCACGGGCGATAGAGCAAGTACGTCATTCGATCGAGGAGATTCGTCCAGAATGGCCATTTCGCCGAAGAAAGCACCCTGTCCTAAAATAGCCATCGATACAGCTCGATCGTTTGACAGGCGCCGGACTTTGACCCAGCCGGACACCACAAAATAAATCGCGTTGCCCCAAGAATCTTCCATCAGCACAGCTCGGCCTGGGGGATACTCATGCTTGACGGCATTTGATAGCAGCCCTCCCAAGGTTTCTGGGTTAGCACCTTTAAATAGGGGGAATAGCTCACTGAAAGCTTCTGTCTTCATGCGCAAACTCGCGGAGATGGGAAATTAGATTAGGCGACAGCCAACAACTAGGGAACGATCGATGTTTGAAAATACAAACAATCCGTTACTCCTTTAGATGATAAGGGCGCAGAGGTGCGGTTCATCTAAAATTTGCAGATTGTTTCATCGTAAACGGTTTTAATAGCGTCCCACTGCCTTTTGAATTTTGCCCAATAGATGTTCTATGTAGTCTGGCCAGCCGATCGCGATTGACTGCGTGTGGGCCAGAGTTTCCGGCTCGATCGCATCTGCCGTCCACCTCAGCGGTTGACCTTGCAAATCGCAACAAACCAATCCGGCTGCTTTTGCCAAAGCCAGAGGCCCAGCAGTATCCCACACTTTAACTCTGCCGTTGAGATACAGGTACAAACCGGCGCGACCTTCGATGATTTCCATCACTTTTAGACCAAAGCTGCCGAGGGAGTAAAATTCGACTCCAGGGACGCTTTGGGCGATCGTCGGGCCGTAGTTTTTCTGGTCTCTGTCTCCGAGAATAATCTTACAATTTAATGCTGTCGGAGCCGGGGGTTTGCACAGGGCGATCGGCTGTGGCGCTTGGGATCCCACAGTTTGGAACAATCCCCAATCCTTGCCACCAAAATACATTTGGTCAAAAGCCGGAGCATAGATCCAACCTGCCACCGGTTCCCCCTCAACCAGCAGCCCCACCATCACAGCATAGTGCGGTTTTCCCTGAATAAATCCCTCCGTCCCGTCCAGGGGATCGATGCACCACAGACGCTGGTAATTTGCCTGATAAGCCGCTAAGGAGGCGACATTTTCCTCCGTGATCATGCCGTCTTCAGGAAACAAAGCGCTAAATGCTGCCGATAGTTGCTCGTCTAGGTAGCGATCGATACTCGTCACGTAGTCATCAGGCCCTTTCTCAGAAACTTCAAAAGGTTGCGCAGCAAGCTTGTAAGCTGCTTGACCACACTCGCGGATAGTGTAGCGAATTTTTTCGTCTTGGTCTGGAGAAATATACATGAGGTTAAAAATAAATGCTTCAGCTAACTTCAGGATAAAAGCTTAATTCATTTGAATCGCTCGATCGGCCTTTGTCGCTGTTTTTGACTCTTACAGGATTGGCGATCGGGTATCAAAAAACCAGGTTTCCTAACCTCATGGTAGTTGCGATACAAGCCCCAGACAGGATTCGGGGAACTCAAAAAAAATTGAGACATTAGCCACAGCAGCCAGATTTATCTAAAATCCCAAATCCCAAATCCCCGATCGAATGACCGATCGCACCAGCAATTTCAGTAGTAGAGGTTGACACTCCCAAAGCCTGAACGCACAGGGATTCTTTGATCTACGACCCAAATTGCTCAGACAAGATTTCTCACTTGTTCAAATTTCCCAACAGTCAACAATCAATCATTTCCGGTTGCATCGATATTGTTCAAATTTCCAAACACTTAACAGTCAACAGTCAACACTTAACAGTCAAGATTCCCGTCCAGTCGCCCACTTATCCCGCCATTTCACAGTCCCTTCCGGAGCCAAAACCCAGCGGCGACAAACCAAATTTTCTCGCAGCGGCGACATTCCTTCCCGCAGCAACACATACTTATAAGAAATCAACTTCCCAGCACTTTCATTAAAAGGAATTTCCCCAAACCAAGTATTAGTATTGATATACTCCAGCGGGTAAGCCTTACTAATATCCCAATTCCCCAATTCAGGACAATCTCCAACTACCACAATTCTTTCCCCCGGCTGAGTTTTAACATTGTTAAGCTGTGCCCGCACAATAGTTTTCGCCTTAACTCGCTCTCCAACCCTGCTAAAAATCATTACTTCCTGCGAATCCAACTCTAAATTGTACAACATCCCATCTTTAACTTCAAACTTGCGACGCGATAAAACCTCCGTATGCTCTCCATCAGGCAACTCAGTATCAACCGCTTCAACAGTCACAGAATCGCCGCGATTCATCGCTACAAATACCACAGAATCGTGATAGCGACGCACGTAACAATAAACATCAGCAGTTAGATGTTTTTGCCAGTGACTCCCCATCGAAATAGCTGGATTCAGGCGCCGCAATCCAGACAGCAACCGTATATCGCGGTAAATCTGCGAATCCGTATCCCACTGTTCCATCATCGGGCGGTTGTAAGGGTCATTTCCCCCATCAGTATCATCATGCAGATACTGTTCAGTGCCATAATAAAGGCACGGAATGCCACGACTTGTCATGATTAAACATATCGCCAACCGGAGCATTTGTCGATCGGCATTCAACGACTGAAACCGCGGCATATCGTGATTGTCGATAAAAGTAATCAACTCCGTGGCCCCGTAGTAGCGGTGATCCAAGTCCAGCACATCCTGAATCAACTGAAACCCCGCTTCCGCAACCTGTCCCAATACTTCTCGAATTGCCACGCACAGCCCAAAATCTAAAATAGTCATCCCCGACTCATTGACAAATTCCACAGAAAGGTCATTTCTCGGGTCGCTATAAATCCACTCACCAAAAATGAAAACATCAGGTCTGTGTGTTAGAATATCCGCAGTAAATTCCTGCCAAAACCAGATCGGCATATGCTTAACCGTATCAACCCGCAAAGCATCAACACCTCTGTCCAGCCACTGTTTTATTGCTGACTTAATGTAACTGCGATAGGCAATATTGTTTTCATTAAAAGTCGCCAAACCAGACAGTTCGCAGTTTTGAACTTGCCATTCATCTTCCCAGTTTTGGACTTCGCCATAATGGTGATACCAATCATCTTGATCATCATTAAAGTCAGCAATTTTGACGCCATCATCGTAAAGTTCCCCTTTTTTGCCACTAAAATCTGGGTTGCTATGATTGCAGACAATATCGAGTACAAGCTTCATTTTTCGCTGATGTAACTCATCTACTAACTTGTCAAATACAGTATCTTTGGTTTCTTGTGTTTGGTTGATAGAAGGATTATCACCTTTGGCAATAAAGCGAGGATTTAGTCGCTTAAAATCCTTTGTCCAGTAGCCATGAATCGCGGCTTGTTCGACAAATAATGCTTCCACTTGCTCAAACAGCGGAGTCAGCCATACAGCGGTAACACCCATATCCTTCAAGTAGTCGAGTTTGTCGATAACTCCCTGCAAGTCGCCGCCCCAATATTTGCCCCAATCTTTGCCTTCTGGATCGTAAAGTTCAGGGTTTGGGCCTTCGTTATTTGCGGGGTCGCCGTCCTGGAAGCGATCGACTACAATGAAATAAATTGTTTCTTGTCGGAATTCAATGTCTCTGGTGTAAAGGAATTCTAAATCGAGTTCGCTTTCTGGCTTAACTTCTTCTATCAGAGACTCAATTTTTTGTTCTGGTTCGGTAACTTCGTATTGAGATGAAGTTTGATTGGGAGTGACTGGTGTCATGAGATTTATTTTTTTATCTTGTAAGATTGGTCAGTTATTCGGAGTTAGAGTCGGAGATAGCTATCCCCTCAGACTGACTTTTACAGCATCATACAGCATCACACGCAATTTACTCGTTTAATAAAATCTTCTTTTAGACAGATGGTGAAGTCGTCTATATCTTCGTAGTGAGGACTTCAGTCCTCTGAGTTTGATGAGGACTGAAGTCCTAACTACCAACCAATTTAATTCTAGTTGCTAGTTCGGACTTCAGTCCTTCCTTTCTATTCCTCCCGCAAATTTTGGATATCTTCAACACTCAAACCCGTAGTTTGGCTGATAGTTTGATTGTCAAGTACATTCAGAAGTTGCCTAGCAATTTCCAGAGCTTTTTCTCGCATTCCTAGCGCGATTCCCTCTTCTCTACCTTTTTTTCTGCCTTTCTCTCTGGCTTGTTCTTGCCCTTGCGCGACTCCTTCTTTAATTCCCTGCACGAAAATTCCCTGCTGATCCAAAATATACCTTTCGCGATTCTCTAAATCTGCCAACTCCTCAGCATTCAAGTTAGCTTCATTAGCAATCGCAAAAGCTTGTTGTATTTCCGAGACATTTTCCATTGTTGACGGTACTACTTCCAAACAGGGGGCATTTTTCATAAAATAAACCCATTTATCAGTCAAAGTTTCCAACTCATCCAATTGTTTGTTGAATTTCGGCAATTCAATAAATATCATTTCCATCCCTGGATCTGGATACTCAAATAAACGCTTTTTCTCCTTGAACACAAAGTGAGAAATTACTTCTTGGTCATCATCAAACATTTCAAAGTCAGTAATTGTCAAAGCAATTACAGGTTTTAAATTAAAGTAACCTTCACCGCGAATCAGTTGAGTTGAGTAAGCTTTGGCCGTATTGTAAACCACCCGTTTCGCAAAAGATTCTACATTTAACACTTGCATCTCAATAATTACAATTTGACCTCCTGCAAGTTTTGCTTGAACATCTAGGAAAGAATCTTTGAGATACTGCACTCTCGATGGTCAATATGGATCGATAATTTCCAAGTCGGCAATGGTGGGATTGCCCTCATAAATCAAGGCATTGAGAAAGCTGATTAAAATTGGTTTGCTTTCGTTGCCACCGAAGATTTTTTTGAAGGCAAAGTAGATTTTGGGATTAATGAATCTCATAGTTAGTTTTGGAGTTCTTAGCGCTTTAACAATTCAATTTATTTGGCAAGAATTATCAAAATATTTAATTATTTGCTTGCCAGTGCGGGGATAGCCATTTTTTACAATATTCTGCCAGGTTAGAGACAATTCATGAATTGTCCCAAACTAACCCAAGCCTGATCTAATGACATCTACTTTCTCTAATCCTACCTCAGAATGCTCCCTACGAAACACATTTATGCTGCGATCGATCACAATTTATTTACTCTGTCGCCTCAATTTTAAATGTCTGCTTAACCAGCTCATGATTAATCAGTTTGTCACTACCCCAAAAGACTCTCTAAGCAATATTTTTTCGATCGACCCGATCGGGAATCAAACTAGCATTATTCGCTCCCGAGGCAGTTTTAATTATATGTCGGTCTGTCCGATCGCATCCAGCCGAGAATCTGTTCAATTTTGCCGATAAGCAACCTTAATATATCCGATATCGTGGCACAGCACAGCACAGCAATGTGAAAATGTAGCCAAGATTCGACAGTTATGATGACAAGTCTGCGAAAATGTGAGACAGATCACTTCCTATACTCATTACATCATGTACCTTAATGTAAATAAAAAAATATAACTTGTCACTTCCAGCATCTACTTTACCCTTCTGCTTAGCTGCGATCTACATACCATGTCAATATTAGTCATATGAGGTTTCAGATAATGATCGAACAAAAATCTAAATATGCCGACCTTGATCTAGGCTCCCACACAGATACCGTGTTGGAAAAACTCCCTGTAGAAGTGAAGGATTGGGCCGAAAGCTTGCCTTGGAACCAGCGACGCTACGTATTGTCCCTCTGCTACACGTTGTGTGCATCTACTCCCAAGTTGCAAGCAGATTTTTTAGATGACTACACGGCCGACGGCTTAGTGTCAAAAATGTTTGAAGATGTAGATACTCTCTACCGAGTTAAAGAGTATTTAATCAGATTTCGAGTCAAAAAAGAATTAAATGAATCTGATTTAAGAAGTTACATCAAACAATTTTATATCCACTCTGCTCAACAAGCGCGTCGTCAAACTGACCAATATCTAGAATCTGCACTCCGCTTCGTCTTGAATACAGAAGAGCGCAATAATGTGTTTAACTACATTTTGGGTTTTGAATTTATTAAGATTGTGTTTCAAATGAGCTGGTTGCAGCACGAAAGGTTAGCTAGACTCCAAAAAAATCAGTTGCACTTTATCGAAAATTATGTTAAGCCGATTCAACACGCACACAGAATTAATGGTCTAATTGTACCGAAAGATGAGAGAATATTTTTTGCCATACGCGCTTATTACGTCCAACTACCTAACATTTCTTACAGAAAACTCATTGAGTTAGTTATGGCCAGTTTTAGTACAGAAATGGTGACTCACTGCGGATTTTCGATCGGCCGTCATTGTGAAGCTTTGCGCTTTGACTGCGATTATATTTACGATCCAGAACCAGAAGAAGAAGAAAGATTTCCTACTGACTTGCAATTTATTCATTGACCAGTTTACCCGATCGACCTTGGGTGCATCTCACTTTTGAAGAGGGCGAAGCATGACCGCATATCAGTTATTAGTTATAATCCCATATTGACGGAGGTCATGCTTCGCCCCTACAAACATATTTGCATTCATTGAGATGCACCCTCGACCTTCCCATACTTTTTGGCAAACTCTACATCAAAGACTATCTTGCTGAAACCGAAACACTTCTGTTTCAGTCCCTGTCGCGAAAAATTTCAACTATGTCTCGGGGAAGATAGTAGGAACAGGTCAATCTTTGGGATACTAGAAACTAGCACTCAACTTAGCTGAGGAACAAACGTGCTGCTATCAAAAGGCTTTGAAGTAGAAATGTATACCGGCACTCCCGAAGGTGAGGTGGTTGGTCTGTCCGATCGCATAGTCGCCGCTCTAGAGGGATTTGTGCGCGAGCCTGATAGTCGCAATGTGGAGTACACGACGGCCCCGCTGTTTAGCTACGATCGCCTGTTGTGCGCCCTAGTCAAGCCGCGAGTCCGGCTGCGCGAGTATCTCAAACAATTGGGCGATTATACCTTGCTGCCGGGAAGTACCCTGTCTCTCGGAGGGAGCGATCGATTCTACCGCTCCGATCCCAACAATCCCTATCACACCTACATCGAACAAACCTACGGTACGAAAGTCGTCACCGCCAGCATTCATATCAACATCGGCATCTCGCAACCAGAAATGTTGATGCGCGCCATCCGCCTCGCCCGCGTCGAAGCACCGCTTTACCTTGCCTTGAGCGCGTCTTCTCCCTTCCTCGACGGCGAAGTAACTGGCTATCATTCCACTCGGTGGGGTTTGTTTCCCAAAACTCCCGCCATTGTCCCGCTGTTTGAAAGTCACAAGCATTACATCCAGTGGACTGAAGAACAGCTAGAACTCGGCAGTATGCAAAATGTCCGCCATTTGTGGTCTGCGGTGCGCCCAAATGGCGATCGTCGCCCCTACTGTCTCAACCGCCTGGAATTGAGAATTTGTGACCTCGAAGTCAATCCTCTAGCTTTGTTGGCCATCACTGCCTTGTTAGAAGCTCGGATTTGGCAGATGATGGAAGACCCCAGCTTAGACCCCTTAGAACTCAGCAACTTGCCGGCGGCTACCCGTAACGAAGATTTAGTCGCCCTGACAGATGCTAACGAAATTGCTGCATCTCGCCACAGTTTGGATGCCGAACTGACTCACTGGCAAGATGGCAGAAAAATTCTGGCACGAGATTGGATTGAGGAAATTTATCAAGAAGTGTGGCCTTTCGCCAAAAAACGCGGCTTTAGTTGCTTTCTGTTGCCGCTCAAAAAGATTCTCCGGGAAGGTAACACTGCCCAGCAATGGTTGAAGCTGCATGAGAGTGGTTTGGACACCCGTAGTATTATTCTCCAAGGAATTGATGGGATGGCTCACCAAGAATGGGAGCTTGAAGACAATTTGTGCGCCCAGTTAGTCGCGTAAAGTAACCGCCATTCTGATCACGGGGGCTTTCAGTAGCCCCCTAGCTGTGGCAACTGGGCTCACAATCCAAATAGCCCCAACTTCCGGCGCCAAAGTGGAATAGGGGCGCTCAAAAACAAATCAGAATATTTAATCAATGGATTCCGACATGGGTTATAAATAAAAGCTATAAGTTGTATCTACCCTTGGGTAGATTTATACCTTTCTCAATAGCTGTTTTTTTCGCTTTTAATTAGCTTCATGCCCCAACTTGTCTTGATTCACCCACAAATCCCCCCGAATACTGGCAATATCGCCCGCACTTGCGCTGCCACAGGCACGGAACTGCATTTAGTCGGCCCGCTGGGGTTTGAAATTACCGATCGCTATCTGAAACGGGCTGGCTTAGATTATTGGCCCTATGTCAATCTCCACTCTCACAAAGATTTAGCGGCTTTTCTGGCTTGTCGCCAGCAGCGTGGAGGGCGATCGATCGGATTCAGCACTGGTGGGCGATGTAATTACACCCAATTCCAATTTCAGCCCAGCGACTGGCTGATGTTTGGCTCGGAAACTGCCGGGATTCCCCAATTCGTCTTGGATGCCTGCGACGCCACAGTTTTTATTCCCATGAGCCAGCCTGGAGTGAGGAGTTTGAATCTCTCCGTCAGCGCCGCTGTAGGTTTATTTGAGGCTAAACGACAGTTGGGCGAGCTGGCATAAATCACGATCGACACCACATATACATATAGATATTTAATGGTTGCTGAGGCTTGCCAAATGTTGTTTTAAATATAAGAAATTTGTATCAAACCGGTAAGAATCTAAATAGCGGAGATTAATATATTTTATTTATCCAAGAACAGATTGTTATCAGCAATACAAAATTATTCGCGAGATGATTTACTTATAGAAACAGACAATTTCAGCGATTTAGGGCATAAGGGGAGCAACTGCTTGGGACTGAACGCTATATCTAGTAAATATACGGTTGTAGACAGTCCAGAAATTAGCATAAAGTCGAGTAATAGGTGAGAGTCCTAGCCTGTGCGAAAACGTATATTTTATGTATTCGTTCTAGCTATTGCGGCGTAAGGCTTTTAGGGTGTAATTGCAGCAGGTTTTAGGGGAAATTTTAAAATTTGTTACAGTTCGAGCTTGTCTAAATTAAAAAAGCAAGGTAATCTTGCCTAAGCATGATGACTATCAATAATCGAAATATTTTTGGTAGTTGATTTAAATTCATCGTCATGCGATCCCCTTGAGTGTTTCCAAGGAAAGGACAGTTAGCGCTTCTCAGTAGGAGGTCGTTTTTTTGAAACGAACATATCCCAAAAAAATTAAGCCTGTTCAGGCTAATGAAATCGACAGAAACGGTTCTACGGAACCGTTCAAACAGACAAACATCAGCACTGGCAGAGTTCGCTCTCTCGCCACGATCGGGCTAGCAATATCGGTAGGTGCTTCTGGTATCCTGATGCCGAGAAATGGAGACAGCGCTCTCGCGTCTGAACTCTCACCGACAGCAGAATCCACCGCTGAAGTACAGCCAGTCTCAGCCAACAGTCCAGCTACATCCCCACAAGTTGATGATTCCAGCGCCGAACAGGCTGGATCTGCTTCTGCTCCGGTGGCGGTTAAGGTGCAGCAGGGACAAACTATTTGGGAGCTGTCTCGGGACTATGAAGTTGAACCGAAGGCATTAGCAACTGCCAACGGCATCAAACCCGATACCGTACTCCAAGTTGGTCAGGAACTCCGAATGCCGGCTCCGGGAGCCGCGCTACAACAGAACGCTGGCAATACTGCCACGGTCAATCCCGAACAAAAATTAAATCTGACTGGTGGCTCCGAGTCGTTGGATAGTGCAGCCCCCCTAGGGCAGGCATCAACCGCAGCGCCTGGGCTAGCTAGTCCGAAACCGGAACAAAGTTCGATCGAGGGCCCGAACGCAGACGGGGCGATCGACAGTTTGAAAAAACAGGAAAACCGTACCACAGCATCTAGTGGTCGGACACTCTTGGGGTCTGAGGGGGGAGCAAATTCATCTACACCTGCATCTTTGCCCGAGTCGATATCGACGCTGGCATCCCCCGGAGCGGGCGCTCAGACAGCCATTCCAGACCTCTGGGCCACACCTACAATTCAGAATGGTGGGGCCCTGCAAGCATCATCGCCCGATCGAGCATTCGAGTCAATTAAACAGTCCCTGACAACGCCGAGTTTGTCCTCTGCTGTGGTTGTCCCCGCGATGGGCAGTACAACCGCTCCGGCAACCGCTATACACAGCGTGCGTCCGGGAGATACGGTAGAGGCGATCGCCAAAGGTTACGGTGTATCACCCACAGAGCTGATCTCCGTCAACAAGCTCGGCAACCCCAACTTGCTGAATGTCAATCAACGACTGAAAATTCCCCAAGTTGGATTAAATAATCCAGCAGCGCAGGTGGCAGCCTCTGATTCTGCCTCCAAATCTACATCTGTCTCATTGGCGGCTTCGGCCTCTGCACCCGCGTCCACAATGCCGGTTGTCTCTCCGTTGGCGAACTTGGAAGGTCTGAACAATATTTCAGCACCGATGGTTCCCAAAATTAACAGCATTCCGCTGACTCAAGTTTCTCAAACCATTAGCAACCCCGGGAAGCTGGAGCTTCGAGGTGAGCCAACGTTTACAGGCGCAGTTGACACCAGTGCCTTGCCTTTGCGAGCAAGCGCAACTGCTACGGCGATCGCTACGGGAGAATACCCGCAGCCGATCGGCTATGTGTCAAATGTCGCTCCAACTACGGCTTTACCTGAAACGTCGAATCCAGAGGCTCTCCCTACCGCTGAGGCTCTGGGCCCTTATGCCGAACGCTTGAGGGCGGAAGTTGTCAGGCTGCGAGAGGAATATCGCGCTGAGCGCAATTCGATCGGCACAAATGCCGTGTCCCTGGCTCCAACTGACGAGCAAGAGACGAAAGTAGCCTCTGGCAACCCATCTGGGGATCTGCCAAGTCTCAATCCTGACCTCTACACCCCCGACTATGCTGGGGCGGTGCAGAATGAAATCAGCAGACAGCCTTCGAGAGGGTGGTCTGAACAGGTTCAGAAGCAACAGCAAGAGCGTTTTGACCCGGCTCGTACAGCAGAACAGCAACCGATCAACTTGACGCCGACCTCTACCTATACTCAGGAACGGCCAGTGGTGGCAACTGCTCCTTTGGGAGCCGAGGGTTACGATCCCCTGAGCAACCCGTCTTTGGGACGCATGGTTTCTCCAGAACTGCCTCCGCTTTCGAGCCCTGATACTTATTTGCCTAACGGCCGCAAAGAAAAGTCGGCTAACGGGTTTATGTGGCCGGCTAAGGGTGTTCTCACTTCTGGCTACGGCTGGCGTTGGGGACGGATGCACAAGGGAATTGATATTGCAGGGCCGATCGGCACGCCAATTATGGCCGCCGACAGTGGGGTGGTTACCTATGCAGAGTGGAACGACGGCGGCTACGGCTATCTGGTGGAAATTACCCATGCAGACGGCACTGAGACGGTCTACGCCCACAACAGTCGAATTTTGGTGCAAAAGGGCCAGAAGGTCGATCGAGGCCAACAAATTTCAGAGATGGGTAGCACCGGCTTCAGTACCGGGCCGCACTTACACTTTGAAATTCATCCCGCCGGATCGGGAGCTGTCAATCCAATGGCTTTTCTGCCAAAAGATGATTCCAGCGCTTCTCGGTAACGACCAATTAGAAGTTATGGGTTTTGAATGATTATCAAAACTCATAACTTTTATAGGAAGCTATTAGAAATTCTGTTGTTTTAGATTGAGACATAGCTTGCCTTACCGTGCTACGATAGTAAATCGTGAAGTAAGTTTGGCTCAGTGGCGCAGTGGTTAGCGCAGGGGACTCATAAGCCCAAGGTCGCAGGTTCAAATCCCGCCTGAGCCATAGTTGAATCAAAAAAACGCGCTCTCAATTGTGAGGGCGTTTTTTTTTGAATTTTGTTCAACCTTGTAGTCGTTATGAGTATGATATATTTGTAACAGTTCGTAAAAAAGGAAACAAAATCTATGACGAGTGAATGCCTCCGGGTTGGTCAAGCTGCACCAGATTTCGCAGCAACAGCCGTAGTTGATCAGGAATTCAAGACAGTTAAACTGTCAGACTATAAAGGCAAAAAGTATGTAGTCCTGTTCTTCTATCCCTTGGACTTCACCTTTGTCTGCCCGACTGAGATTACAGCATTTAGCGATCGGCATGAGGACTTCAACAAAATCAATACCGAAATCCTCGGCGTATCCGTTGACAGCGAATTCTCTCACCTGGCCTGGATACAAACAGACCGCAAATTAGGCGGTATCGGCGACCTCAACTATCCGTTAGTTGCTGACCTCAAAAAAACAATCAGTTCCGACTACAATGTCCTAGACCCAGAAGCAGGAATTGCCCTCAGAGGTCTGTTCATTATCGACAAAGAAGGCATCATCCAACACTCTACTATCAATAATCTTGCCTTCGGCCGCAGCGTAGACGAAACTCTCCGCATTCTGCAAGCTATTCAACACGTTCAGTCTCACCCCGATGAAGTTTGTCCCGCTGGCTGGAAGCCCGGTGACAAAACAATGACTCCCGATCCGGTTAAGTCTAAAGTATTCTTTGCTGCGGTTTAATAGTTATTGAGTGGTAGGGGCGGCGCTTGTGCTCGCCCGCTTTGTTTTGATAGCATTTACACCCAAAAATAGTTGAATGTGTTGCTTGTAGGGGTAAGGTGCGCACTGCCAGCCCTGTCTGGCGTGTCTGTAGAGCTTGGATAAAAGTCTCTAAAATACTTAAAATATCGTAGTTTGTAGGGTGCGCAATGCGCACCATATCATCTTGTAACGTGCGCGATATTCACCGAAAAAGTGAACCAGTACGTATTTCAATGGATATCAAAGTCAACTGGTGCGCAATGCACACCCTACAAATCTAAAAACTTCGCACTCATCTGTCAACTGTCAACTGTCAACTGTTAAACTTTCCCAAAGGCAATGCCGTGTCCCTACCCGCAGGCGAATTCGTTTCACCGGATTTTCAATTACCAATTCCCCATTCCCCATTCCCAAATTAGGAAATATGCTGACTTCTACTGATTTTAGCGGCTTGTTAAATCAGCGGTTTTTCCAAAATTTATTGCCTGTTCCCGCAACTAATCTTTTGAAGCTGGGACAGATGACGCCAGATTTTGAATTGCCGGATATTAATAATGGCAAATTGGTACGCCTGTCGAATTATCGTGGCGATAGGCCGGTAGTTCTGGCTTTTACGCGGATTTTTACTGAAAAGCAATATTGCCCTTTCTGTTTTCCTCACATTAAAGCTTTGAATGAAAAGTGGGAACAGTTTGCCGATCGCAATATAGAATTATTGATGGTTACGAGTACGGACGATCGCCAAAGCCAGATTGTAGTCAGAGATTTGGGCTTGAAAATGCCTCTGCTTTCCGATCCAGGCTGTCAAGTTTTTCAGGCTTATCAAGTCGGTCAAGCTTTGGGCGCTCCTTTGCCGGCTCAGTTTGTTTTGGATGCAGAGGGAAAACTCCTATTTAAACATTTGTTTTCGTTCATAGACCACAATGCTAGTGTGGAAACTTTGCTGAAATATCTCCCAAATTAGGACAAAGCATTGCCATGTCCTAATTTGAATTTTTTAACCGCAGATACACGCAGATGTATGCGGTTAATTTTTATTTTGGTGATAAATACTTACTGTGCCAATTCTGATGGCGGAATAGCTGGATGTTCGATCGAAAGTAATCTAGGCTATAGCTGGAATGTAGCTAGTACGAGTTTAAGCCGATGTCGTCTCCTAAAGGTCGATCGAGCAAAATAGAATTTAGCGTCTTAGCCTCACATCCTGAGTTACTGACAGGTTTGGATGAGTGGATGCGGCTGGGCTTGATTTCGCCCGCTGAGGTTGAGCAATTATGCCGACAATATTTAGTCTGCCCGATACCCGATCGCGCTGTCAGTATTTCGGAAATTGACGATCGCCCGTTAGCGAAGCCCTCGAAGAGGAACTCTCCGATTCCCGAACCAAAAACACCTGCTCTAGCAACACAAAAAGCATCACCTACCAGCACAAAAAGTATTGCTACGCCCACAGAAACTGCTCAAACCCCGAATCTTATAGCTCAAATTTTGCACTCGCTAATAGCCGAAATTAGTGTCGTGTGGCTATTGTTTTTAGGCGTGTTCATGGTAGTTGTCTCCTCTGGAGTCTTAGCTGCTAGTCAGTGGGAAAGATTTCCGGCAGCCGGACAATATGGAGTTTTGTTAGCTTATACTTTAACTTTTTGGGCGATCGGCAGTTGGGCAAAACAACAGCCTAATTTGCACTTGACTGCTCAAACTTTACAAGAAGTTACGTTGTTGCTAGTGCCGATCAATTTTTGGGCGATGGATAGTTTTGGATTGTGGCGGTATCCTTGGAATTGGGCAGTAGCAATCGCAGCAGCACTCCTTTTGACTTGGATAACTAGCAGGATTATCAAATCCCAGTATCAAAGCTTATCGGGAAAAAATGTAACTTGCTCGATCGCCCTAAATCATTTGGGATTGAGTTATTTGCAGTGGGGTTGGGCATTAGCCGGCTTCTCCCTGGCTGCGGTTTATTTGGGTACGGTGGGAACTGCTGCTGCTACAGTTTATCAAGTTCAGCAACAACGCTTGCAATCTATTCAACGCGGCAGCAGCGCTGAAACTATTGCCACTGCTTTCAGTTATAGCCGACATTTTTTGACTTACAAAAGAGCAGCTTTAGTCGCTTATTCTTTAGGAATTTTACTCGGTCGGGCGATTTTTGTCAAGAATTTGAATATCGCTGAAATGGGTTTAGCTTTGGGGATTTGTGGCGTGCTTTTAGCATGGCTCGATTGGCAGCAACCCCTGGCATCCGAGACTATTCAAAATAATACATCAAATCCGCAAAATCCCACCAACTTTTTTAACTGGCAGTTAGCCGGAGGGGCTTTGTTGGGCTTGGGATGGCTGGTTTGTTTTCGCGAAATTCCGCTACAGGCGATCGCAATTAGCGCCTTAGCTGTGTGGTTTTTTTATAACCGTTTAGTGCGGTTTTGGCAAAAGTTGGATTTCCTAATGCTTTTCGCAGTGGGACTTCAGAGTATCTGGCTGTTGTGGCGAGTTATTCCGGTTGGGATTAAAACACAATTTGTGGCATCTTTAACTCAGCTTACAAATTCTCAACAAACTCCTTGGGCTTTTTGGGGCGTTGTACTGTTGCCTTATTTAATTTTAACGGTAAGTGTGGCGCAGTGGCTCCACCGATCGCGAAAATTTCCACTTGCCCGTTTTGGCGAAAATATTGCTCTTGGTTTGGGCAGTATTTTAACTATTATTAGCTTAGTCAATCCGTTTTGGCGATCGGTCAATTTAGTAGGATCTACTTTAATCTTAGGTTGGATAGCTTGGAAATATGCAGTCGCGGATAATTCCCGTCAAACTTCACCAGCTACTCCCGAACTTCGTCAACAGCGAGATCCCGCAAGTTTAGTTTACCTGACACATATTACTGGTTTATCCGCAATCTGTTCGGGAATTGACTTCTGCTTCCGAAACCAGACTCCTGAAGTATGGGCAGCTATTTTGTTAGGTTTGATGGTAGCTGAATGGGTGTTTTTTGTCAACATGAAAGCGGCAAATTTTCAACAAGCATCTCCGTCTGGGCGCTGGCATCCTTCCTGCTTTCAAAGTGCCTGGTATCTGGGATTAGTATTGGCAGGGTTCAGCTTTATCTTGCTGTACAGTAATATGAACTCTCCGTGGGGTTTGATGTGGCTGGCCACTCCTTTGGCTTTGACTGCTGTTGCTAAATATAGTGAAACTTCGCACAGACAAGTTGCCAGTACCTTGAGTGCGATCGCCCTAATAGTCGCACAATTTCTGATTTTTAACTTTCCGGTATACAAGTTAATGGGTTTGGGTTTGGCGACGCTGTTGATGTTAGTCAATACTTACTATTTGGTAGAAATGCCAGCAGCCGCAATTGGAGTCGGGTTTGGCTTGAGTTTCGCCGCCACATCTCTTCTACAATTAGGTTTTGTGTCTGGTTGGGCTTGGGGAATTGCTGGGGCGATCGCACTTTTGTGTGTCTGGTTGCTTCGCAGCACGATTGTTCGTTATTCTAGCAGATTGCCTGAACCTTCGACCTTAGCTCAAATTTACGATCGAGCTTTGGATGGTTGGGCAATCTTACTCGCAGGCTTGCTGTTAACAACGATTACTGTTTATTCCTATGACATCTACACACTGAGTACCCTGACTTTTTCCCCCTCTGTTCAAGTATTGGCTGCTACTTTGGTAATCATCGCTGCAATTGGTTTCCGAAGTTTGGGCCAACTTTCCCCGCTGGCAATTTATGCCTTGGCTTGGAGTTTGGAGTTGCTGACAGCAGTCGGTTTGAGCTTTATTGGACGCAATACGATTAATTTGGCAGTGGCGAATATTGCGATCGGCTTGTCTACGCAATTGTTGGGTGATGTGTGGCGCAGACGCAACCCCGACGATCGCCAAATTTTACCCAGCATTCACGTTATACCCTTGATTTACGGGTTGTTGGGCTTGATTTTGCGATCGCACGCATTTACGAATGGAACGGGTTTAATTACTTTAGGTGCGTCTTTAATTGCGATCGGCATTGGCAGACGGGATCAACAATTTAAACCTTTGGTTTATTTGGGATTAATCGGCGTCTCAGCTTCCGCTTACGAATCGCTACTATATCAACTTTATCAAACACCAGGAGGAGCTTTTGGCGACGGCTTAATTGTGCTAGCAACTCTCGGCACAACTTTAACCTATATCTATCGCATTTTATCTCCTTGGCTAAGCAGCTATTTACATTTAACCAATGCCGAATTAAAAATATTTGCTCACCTGCACTGGGTTTTGAGCAGTTTTCTACTAATTTCAGCCTCTGGAAACGTTATCAAATCCGGGCTAAATTTAGGATTAGTCACTGGTACTTTATTAGTTCAATATGCTTTCTTGCAAGGCCGCAATAATGTCGATCGCCAATGGGCGAACATTTGGATTTACTTAGGTTGGGTAGAAGCCTTTGGCATCCGGATTTATTGGATAAACACACCTTTAGTCAAGTACATTTCCGGGCCGCTGGGCCCTTGGAAAGTTGCGTTTGCTTCTCTATTTGCCTATTTCATTTACATTTTGCCTTGGGATAACTGGGGTTGGTCAAAAAATCCCTGGAAGATCATCGCTTCTCTGATTCCGATCATCACTATTCTGGAATCTCCGGCTAAGTTTTATCCGCTTAGCTTGCTGATAGCTGCCGCCTTCTATGTTTTCCTCGCTTGGGAAAAGAGCGAAGTCCGTTTTACCTATGTGAGTGTGGCGATAATTGACTGGATATTGTTCAGGTGGTTTGGACAAATGGGATTGACTCAGCCCGAATGGTACTTTACTCCTTTAGGGCTTTCTTTCCTTTATGTTGCTCAGTTCGATCGCACTTTGCAACTACCAACCCAAAAACCGCTGCGCCATAATGTGCGAATCCTTGCAACAGTGCTGATTTGTGGCATACCTTTTTTGAATCAGCCAAACAACGGTTTAGTTGCGGGAGGTTTTAGTTTGGTGGCGATTGCAGCGGGTTTGGCGTTGCGAGTGCGGGCGTTTTTGTTTGTGGGAACCGGAATATTTTTAATCAATGTTTTCTATCAGTTGGTGGTTCTGATATTCGAGCATCCGCTGATTAAATGGGCGATTGGTTTGGCTTTTGGGATTGTGTTTATCTGGATTGCTGCTACTTTTGAGACTCGGCGCGATCGCATTTCTGCTTTTGTCCAGCATTGGGTTGTACAATTGCAATTGTGGGATTGAATTATCGTCGCAACATAGTACCCTTTGGTGAATTGCAGGTATTTTGTGATTAAATCGGCTGAATAAACCGCTGATTCGCACGGACAAAGCAATAGCCGATCGCTTTCTTGTTGGTAGGGGGTTGGCCGTCCGATGTCACAACAACCGGCAACCACGGCTTACCGTAGCGATCGCGGACAATAATCATGGCACCTAAGTTGCCACCAAAGGCATAGATTCGCGTTCCTGTTTGCAAGATGTGAAAGACCTCCCAGGAACCGATATCCCATTTGTCATTCTTCAAAAGCCGATCGCCAATTAAAAAGTCTCGATCGCCAGGTAGCCTGCCAGGTATCTCATCGTCTAAACGTTTGCCATGAAACTGTAGAGGCATCCGGCAACGCAACCCAGCGGGATCTGGATCGACCACCTTCCAGATGTGGTGAAGGAGGATCTTACGAGGGGGGGCTACATAATCCCCGGCTGGATTGGGTACAGGCAGCGCTAGTGCGATCGAAGGGCTACTCAAAAGAGCAGTCAAACTACAAAACACCAGGACGATTCGCTTGAGATTGTGGAGCGTAGTTAAGTCTTTCATAAGTTACGATCGGCAAACTTGTTGACTATGCCTACAATCACAGGTTGCTGTTTTTCGGACGGAATTTGGATATCTCTTTACCACTTCTTAATGTATTATCTATGGCACTAGTAAATCACTATAAATAAGTGATTTCTTGCCAAATAGAACACTCGGTAACACGTTGAAAATCTTTAATATTTTTAGTTGCAATAATGACTTGACGAGCCGGGTATTCCTCTTTTAGCAGACACCATTGAGCAGCAAGAATACAGTCTATATCTATATTCTCCTTAACTTTATTAGATTGGCTCATATCTCTGGCTTCAGCCCATAGTTCGGCAGCCTTTTCTAGCACGGCAAAAGTTACTTGATGAAAGTCTATTAAGTCTCTTAGTTTGTCTAACTCTTGAACGCTTTTGCTTTTAATCCGAATTAATTCACGTCTAATTTCATAATCGCATAGATCTGAAGAAGTGACATATGCACCTTTCGATAATAGTCGATAAAACCATTCTGTGCAGTGATAACTCTCCTTAGCCAGCTTCTCATCTTCAGACAATTTTTCATCAATAGACGCAACCAGCAAAGCCAGAATGTTAGAGTCTAGGATTACAATCACTCTACAAACTCCATCCTTTTTCTTTGGCGATGCTTTCTATTTTTTCGAGTCGTGACTTTGCCCAATCCATTGCAGTTTGGTTCTTCTGAATTTGCATTTCACGAGTAAAATTTATATTTGAAGGAGAGTCACTTAAATGGGATTTTTCATTTTTGGTTCGATTTTCTGCGATTTCCCATAATACTGCTTTAGCAGTGTTTTTTAATCCAATTAAACATGAAAAAACCGACTGATTTTGATTGGTTAAATCTGGTTTAAGTTTAGGATCTTTTAAAAATGCCAATGCTATATTCTTAACGGCATCTATCAAGTCTTGAGGAAAGTAGAGAATATATTGTTCTAGAAGCTCTGATAGTTTCGCTATGCCAGTGTATAGCGATTCATATTGGCGTTCTTTATCTTCTTCTTCATGCGCGCTCGATATGACATCCAGAGCTATAAATAATTCCCTCCAGACATCCATGATTTTTTCAGTAGCTTCAAAAAAAATGAATTTGTCAGTTGCTAAAAAATCACTATATTTTACTTTAAAGTCACTTAAAATAGGTTGGTATTCATTATAATAAATCTTGAATTTTTCTAAAGTGGATTTTGTTTCTATAATCCGTTCTAACACATCAACAATTTTAAACAGATCGTTAGATAATTCTTCTTTAGGAATTTGCGCCTCATCAGATTCAAACAGCTTTTCTAAGGTATGTTTGATTAAACTCAGTTCACCCAACATCATCTCTTCACTGCTCGATAGCAATGCTTGAATTGAATTTTCTGTAGTGACTGTCATACCAAAGCGACTCCGTAAAGAAGGATTACTGATGCTCTAAGGGAGCAAAAAAGCTACAAGCAGTGTACTCCTTATATTATACTCGCTCGTCTCGTTAAAATTAAGTAGGCGTATAAGTTCTGTTCTAGCTCGATCGCATAAAATCATTCACCGCATCGTATTGATCTGCCATCCGCGAATCATACTCGATCGACCGCAAATCCAATTACAGCAGAATTAAACCCATTCTGGCCTTACTTTTCACGGCATCTCTGAAAGCCTTGTCAGGCAAGGGTTTTATCTTAAAATTTTTGTCAATAATTTCTACTTAATGCTAAGGGGCCAACGGTGGAATCAGGCTTGTGGAATATGTCAGTAGTTTTCTAGGATCAAGATATCCCGTGAAAAGTAAGGTAGGGTGTGTCGCTATCCACCATCTTTAAGAAAAACCGATAATCTACATAGTGACGCACCTGGGAGGTTCAATTAACCCAGAAGCAAGCCCAATATTTTTCTTGTAGCAAGCTTTTTTATAAATGCGCATGAAATGTTGGGTTTGTTTCTTCACCCATTGAAAAGAATAAGGTGCGTCGCTATCAGATTGTCGCTGTTTTTTGAGGATTGTTGATGGCGACGCACCCTACAGTTACTGCAAAAACCCTGAATTGCCTCCTTTCTTGAGAATTTGTAAGATTCCGGGCGATCGCCTCTTGACATCCACCTCTCAAAATGAGAGTATAAAGATAGCACAAAAACAAAAACCACACACTGGAAGAAAATCGATGTTAAAAATCAAACAAACGGAATTAAAATCTCATGCACCTAATTTCAATTCGCACTCTCCGTGACGATGCTGCCATGTATTCCGATGTCAAAAAACAAATTGATAGCTGGTATGCGACTGTCAAAAAAGCAGAATGGCAGAACTTGGAGGAGGTTCGTAAGATTTACCGCGATGCGGAAGCAGTGGGAAATTTCACTGTCTTTAATATCAAAGGTAACGAATATCGCCTGATTGTCGGCATCGACTACGAAACCCAAACTGTTTATTACAAATATTTCCTAACCCACGCTGAATACGATAAAGATAAATGGAAAAATGATCCTTACTTTTGATCGAGCTAATTATAGCAATTTGCTGGCAGAAGTCTCTCCACGGGCGATCGAAACCGAGGCCGAATACGATCGCCTCCTAGCAGTCGCAGAGGGGCTGACGTTCGCCAAAAACCGCACTCCCGAAGAAAAAGCTTTATACAAGTTACTGGTAACGCTCATTGAAGTTTACGAGGCCGAAAATTATGGGATCGACAAATCCGATCCTCACGAGATTTTGCAACACATCATGGAAGCCAGCGGCACCCGTCAAGCTGACTTAGTTGGCATCATTGGATCGAGTGGCGTAGTGTCTGAGGTTGTGAATGGCAAGCGAGCAATTAGCAAAGCACAAGCCAAGGCACTTGGTGATTATTTTAAAGTGTCGCCTAGTTTGTTCATCTAATTAGGATTAATGCTAAAAATACGATCCTATTTATAGGGTAAGGTGCGCATTGCGCACCCAACAAACTGGCATTTTTAAATTAAAAACCCGGTTTCTCCAAGAAACCGGGTTTTTAATCAGACGTTATTTATCTGCGTGGGATTGGAATTAGAGGCTCAAAGCCAATTCCGGTAATTTCGGTTCAGACTCGCCACCTGGCAATACCTTAACCACACCGTTTTCATCCACATCTACGATCGCACTTTGGCCTTCTTTCAGCTTCCCAGACAGCATTTCCTCAGCCAGTACATCTTCCAACAACCGCATGATGGCGCGGCGCAATGGCCTCGCACCGTAGCTAGGATTGTAGCCTTCTGTAACTAACAAGTCCTTGAACTTGTCTGTCACCGACAAAGTAATACCCTGTTCGGTTAAGCGGCCGAAGACTTGCTGTAACAGGATGTCCGCAATCTGCTTGACTTCTTCCTTGTTCAACTGGCGGAAGACGATAATTTCATCCAAGCGGTTGATAAATTCGGGACGGAAGAACTGTTTCAGTTCTTCGTTTACCAAGCTGCGAACGCGGTTATATTGTGCGTCTGCGACACCTTCATTAAACTCGAAACCAAGACCGCCGCCGCCTTTTTCAATCACTCGCGAACCGATGTTTGATGTCATGATCAGCAGCGTATTCTTAAAGTCTACTGTCCGACCTTTGGCATCAGTTAAGCGGCCGTCTTCCAAGATTTGCAGCATCATGTTGAAGACATCCGGGTGAGCTTTTTCGATTTCATCGAATAAGATGACCGTGTAAGGACGGCGACGGACTGCTTCTGTGAGTTGGCCGCCTTCGTCGTAGCCGACGTAACCCGGAGGCGAACCGATGAGTTTGGAAACGGTATGACGTTCCATAAATTCCGACATATCTAACCGAATCATCGCTTCTTCGGAACCGAAGAAATATGTTGCTAAGGCTTTTGTCAGTTCTGTTTTGCCGACGCCTGTGGGGCCGGAAAAGATGAAACTGGCGATCGGGCGATTCGGATTTTTTAACCCTACCCGGGCGCGGCGGATGGCCCGAGAAACTGCGCTGACAGCTTCTTCTTGACCGATCAAACGCTGGTGCAGTGTGTCTTCCATGTGCAGCAGCAATTCCGATTCCGATTCTGTTAGCTTGCTAACTGGTACTCCCGTCCAATTTGCCACGATGTGGGCGATGTCTTCTTCGGTGACGATGGGTGAGATTCTGACTTGGCTTTTGTTGATTGTCGCCTCGGCGATTTCGGCTTCTATTTCTAATTCGCGATCGCGCAATTTGCCAGCTTTCTCAAAGTCTTGTTCGCGCACAGCAGCGTCTTTTTCTTTGCTAACAGCCGGAAGTTGTTTTTTGAGTTCTTTGACTTCGGGCGGAGTTTGCGAGTTCAAGACATGGACGCGGGAACCTGCTTCGTCAATTAGGTCGATCGCCTTGTCGGGCAAAAATCGATCGTTAATGTACCTGTCTGACAGTGTAGCCGCTGCTTCAATAGCTGCATCGGAAATTGTCAGTCGGTGGTGCTGTTCGTAGGCCGATCGCAAACCGTACAATATTTCTATTGTTTCCGCCACAGTTGGTTCGCCGATTTTGATCGGTTGGAAGCGACGTTCTAAAGCAGCATCGCGCTCGATGTATTTGCGATATTCGTCCAGAGTAGTTGCGCCGACACACTGCAATTCGCCTCGGGCTAGGGCTGGTTTGAGCATATTGGAAGCATCCATGCTGCCTTGAATCGCGCCTGCACCAACTAAGGTATGAATTTCATCAATTACCAAAATGATGTTGCCTGCTGCGCGAATTTCAGCCATGATTTTCGTCAGCCGTTCCTCAAATTCGCCTCGGAATTTTGTACCAGCAATCAGCGAACCCATATCCAGGCTGATTACTTGTTTGTCTTCTAAAATTTCTGGGACGTTTCTGTTAACAATTCGCTGGGCGAGGCCTTCGGCGAGGGCTGTTTTGCCTACTCCCGGTTCGCCTACTAACACTGGATTGTTTTTCGTGCGGCG
>CASBQF010000317.1 GCA_949127775.1 Oscillatoriales cyanobacterium PMM_0080 | reverse complement strand
CGATTCTCGATCGCCGAATATGACCGTTTGGCAGAACTGGGTTTTTTTGAGTCCGACGCTCGATTTGAATTGATTCGCGGAGAAATTATCAAAATGGCTGCTAAAGGTAGGCTTCACTCGGATTGCAATACTCTTTTAGTTGAGGAGTTAATCATTTTACTGGCAAGACGCGCTCGCGTGCGCGTACAGGAACCGATTATTTTGTCTGATGATAGCGAACCAGAACCTGATGTGGTTATTGCCCGCCGTTATGACAATTATATATCTTCTCACCCTCTAGCTGCTGATATTTTCTTGGTAATTGAGGTTTCTGATTCGACTTTGAAGTACGATCGGAGAACTAAGTTATCTCTCTACGCTGAATCTGGGATTGCTGATTATTGGATATTTAATTTGGTAGATATTCAATTGGAAATGCACAGCGAACCTTATCAGAAACAAACAGGTGGTTTCGATTATCGACTGAAACGAGTGGTTTTGCCGAATGAGGTTGTGGTAATTCCAGGTTTTCCAGAGTTGTCCCTGGATTTGTCTTCTGTGTTTCCAGCCTAGACTTCCTGCGATGATTCTAATGCACTCATTGTGATGGCTACGGCTTGCGCTTACGAACTCTTCACCACAGTAGCACTATGACCGCTCAAACTCTCGCCCCGCCAGAACAAATCGTCCAGCTATCGGGTATCAGTTGGCAAACTTACGAAACTTTGCTTGCCGAAATTGGCGATCGGCAAATTCGACTGACATATAATCGCGGCAATCTTGAAATTATGGTACCATCCCCAGAACACGAACGTTTCAAAGAAGTATTGGGTCGATTTGTGGAAACCTTAGCTGAAGAATTAGATGTGAAAATTGAACCTCTTGGTTCTACCACATTTAAACGTCCTGAACTTAGCGGTGTAGAACCAGATAAATGTTTTTATATCCAGAATCTGAGTGCAGTTAAGGGCAAAAAAAGAATCGACATGAATCAAGATCCGCCGCCGGATTTAGTGGTAGAAATTGATATTACCAGCCGTTCCGAAAATAGTTTGCAGGTTTATAGGGATCTGGGAGTGCCGGAAGTTTGGATTTATAATGGAGTGCGGCTCAGAATTAACAGATTGGAAAATCGAGAATACGTTGAGTGCGTTTCCCTACGGGATAGCTTCGCTTCACGTAGTTTAGCATTTCCGAGTGTGGCTATTTTAGAAATTGTCAGATTTTTGGAACAAGCAGAAACAATGGATTATTTGGAATTAGTTAAGTCTTTTCGGACTTGGGTAAAAAGCCAAATTCAGCAAAACCAATGAGATCAATTCCGGTGCAACCGGAATTATTAGTAGCCCAAATTAGGAGACGGCAGTGCCGTGTCCCTACGCCCGATTAATTGCGCAAGATACGGCACTGCCGTCTCCTCGCTTATCATTCCGGTGCAACCGGAATTGATATTGCCCACAATCAGGAAACGGCAGTGCCGTGTCCCTACGCCCGATTAATTGTAGGGATACGGCACTGCCGTCTCCTCGCTTATCATTCCGGCGCAGCCGGAATTGATATTATCCCTCATCCTCCGACTTAACAGGAGGGCGTCCAGAAATCACCATAAATCCTACAGATTCCAGAGTCATGTGTGGGCGACGAATCCCCGCTAAAACAGCTTGACTTAACAAACTTTCGATGCTCATTTCATCAGCCAAAACCGACTCTAACAACTGCTCAGATTGAGACAGCCGATTCAAGCGCAACTGCAATTGATTCACCCGGTTTTCCAGTTGAATTGCAGCACTCAGAGCCGATTTTTCGCACATTTCCACAAAATCCCCTCGCCCGCGCAGCAACTCCTCCGAAGTCACCCGTCCCCGTTGACAAAAATCATCCCATTCTAGCGGATCGACAAAATCATCAAGAATTACAGTGCGATTTTTGGACAAATTATAATCCCGATTCGGCCCACCTTTCCCCTTATAACCCCGCTGCAAAATTGCCAGAACTTCTGCATCTTCCACCAACAGCATCGACTCATTACGAGCATCTACAAACACAGTTTGAAAATTTGGCAAAAACAGAGCATCAGCGCGTCGCTGCAAAGCTTTCAAGTTGTAATTCTCGATGTTTTGTGCCTGCAAAACAAGCTTTGCAGGATCTACGTCAGTCTGGATTGAATAATTAAATTGGAAGCCGAACCATTCCATCCCTTCCGCAGCATCCCAGCTTTCATCGTATCGCCACATGGCAAAAGCTTGTCCGCGATCGTCCCAGCGAATATAAGAACCAATTGCATCGATCAATCCCTCACCAATTCGGTAAAGAGCGACATCGGTATTTTGATGAGCAATGCGACGATTATAACTACCGTACTGCTGGCAATAAGGAATCAATCTGGTTCTCAAATCGTTCGATGGAATTAAGGTTTTTTGAGTAGGTTGATAGCGCATTAACCCCGATATACTCGGATGTTCGACTTGTTTGAAGTGGAGAGCTTGACACAACCAACCTTCTGCCGCCCGCTGCATTTCTTTATGCTTGGCATCGCAGTTATCGAGGGACTCAAAATACTGAGATGCGGTGTCATCAAGAACATCAATTTCATCTAGAATGTACTGTTGATCAATTTTGATTTTCTCTTCTTCAATCTCAGTTTTGATTGAGGCAATTTCGATAGATAAGCCTTTTGCTCCTTCAGTAAACAACTTTTCTTCAAGTTTGAGCAGTTTTTTGTCAGCATAAAACTGAAGGCTGGAAATAGATTTGTTGAAGATATCAAACCCGTCTTTTAAGACTTGATACCAAGCTTCGTGGGGACTCTCAGGCAAATCTGGGCCTGCAAATAAACAAAATTGGACTCCCATTTTGCTACCAATGCGATCGACTCTGCCGAGTCTTTGTTCTAACTGGTTGGGAAACCACGGTAAATCGAAGTGAATTAACCAATCTGTCAGTTGCAGATTTACGCCTGCTTCGGCCGATCGATCGCACACCAAGACAAAACAATGCGGTTCAGTCTTAAACCGATGGAGACTAGCCTCAACATCATCCGCAGATTTGCCTGTTTCGTGACTGGCGATCGCCTTTTTACCAAAGATTTTAGCTAAATTGTCCGCAATCTCTTTACAAGTTGCCGTAAAACTGGTAAAGATGACAATCTTCGGGAAACGTTCACCTGGAATTGGTCGTTTAATTTGCTGTTGAATTCTCGACAGCAAATCGCGAGGATTGCTATGATACTCGCGCGGAACCTTCAGAGAAACTGCGAGAAATCGGAGAATGGCAATTCGTAACAACGAGAGTCGATCTAGTCCTTCCTGGGGCTTTTCGATAGTATTGAGAAAGGTTTCCAGGATTTCTCTTTCTTCGGGAAACAGCGCAGTTTTGGTCAAAATCGCCGTGTCCTTTTGTCCGAATTCGCGATCGAGTTCGGGAGTCGATTTTTTTTGCAAACGAGCTTTGACAACCTGTTCTAAAACATTCAGCCAAGTACCAGAAGCGCGGAAAAACAGCAGAAAAATTCTCTGATATTCGCTCGACTTGGGAGCGACAGTGCGCCATTTATCGAGTATAGTTTGAATTTCCGACCATTGTTCGTCATTCAAATCGTACTCATTTTTGGGAACAGCATCTCGCTCAAAAATCACATCTTCAACTGCATCGCGGCGGTTACGAAGAATGCGGCGGTGGAGGCGGTAGGTATCTTTAACGTGAGAGCGAATAGTCTGGACAAGACGAGCTATTTCTGTAGTTTGTTCAGTTTTTAAGCAACTTTCTAACTCAGTTGCTAATCCGATCAAATAATCATCTTTTGCAAAGAGATTGCGGAGTTGAGCGAGTTTTGTTTGCAAAACAGCAGGCTTGGCGTCTTCTCGGAAATCCAGCAAGGCGCTACCAATTTCCTGACGATTTTGCACCCGTTCTTTGAAACTTTCCAGATCGTCAAGACGGTAAGTTGTCGGATCTAGCAAGTGCAACATTGTTAAAAAATCCTGCTCGCGCCCGATCGCAGGCGTTGCAGATAATAACAATAAATTTTTGCTTTTTTGAGCGAGTTTCTGGCAGAGATCAAAGGATTGCTGCTGAGCGCGATCGCCCGAATTTGCCATAGCCGCCAGATCGTGCGCTTCATCAACAATCAGAAAATCTAGGTTAGCATTGCGACTAACTTGATTGTTGAGTTCATTAATAGCAACAAGCTGGACTTGATCGGCAAAATGAGACAAATAGAACTTATTTTCTAACTCTTGTCGCCACTGTTCGAGCAGGTATTTGGGAACCACCACCATAGCGCGCCCGTTAGGTTCATCTAGTAGAAATTGACGGAGAATTGTGCCGGCTTCTACTGTTTTTCCGAGTCCTGCTTCGTCGGCCAATAAATAGCGCACGATCGGGTCTTCTAGGACGCGTCGGACGACTTCAACTTGGTGCGGGTAGAGGTCTATGTTAGCAGAAATTAATCCGGTCATGCCGCGGCTGACGGCCCGCTGTTCGATCGCCGATTGGACAAATGCCAAGCGGCGATCGTGAAAATAGGGTGTTTCTTGACCTTTGACTGCTAAAATGTCGATCGGATCGGCGATCGGAATATTGCAGCGAACATAAAGCTCAGCTTCGATAGCTTGCAAACTTTGGCTGTCTGGGAGGTCAATTTCGTACTCTAACTTATCTTCATCCCAGTCATAAACTCGACCAATTATCCACCTTTCCTGACTTGTGCTCCAGAGGTAGCAGCGGGTTTGGCGCTGAAGTCTGGCTTCTTGGAGCAAACTTAGGGGTACTGTTTTGCTAAGGCGGTTTTTTACTGAGCAAAAATATTCAATTAGGGCTTCGGTGCGGGATAATTCGACAACTTTTCCGATTCCCAAATCGTTTTTGGGCGATCGGACTAACGAACCAACATCAATCATAATTTCAGCCTGACAATACTCACTAGAATACACTAACGCCTAGCGACAAAAATAACATTGGTTTGATCGTTCGGACTAAAGTCCTCTCTTTTCTTCGGACTAAAGTCCTCACGGGTGCATATCACCTTTGAAGAGGGCGAAGCATGACTGCATATAAGTTAGCTGACATAGGAGAAGTTCGGCAACGGATTGTGTAATACCATTTTTTTAAAGATGTGCTACGGATGAAGTCTTAGCCCCCCCGAACTCGCGGGGGGGTTGGGGGGGTAATGTCTAGCGCTACTTTATGAAATTGGTATAACGGATTGTCTAACGGATGGAGAAACTGGGTTTCTTTGAGAAACGTGCTAATATTGCAGAAGTCAGAAACCTAGTTTCTTCCTAGATTTCACGCCGCTAAACCAGATTTTTCGCAGAAACCCGGTTTCTTTGAGAAACCTGCTAATACTTGAGTCAGAAACCCGGCTTCTTCCTAGATTTCACATCACCAAACCAGATTTTTCGTAGAAACCGGGTTTCTTGGAGAAACGCGCTAATACTATTAATCTATTCCACCATCCACTGTTTCCTTAACATCATAGCGCGCGCCGATATGTGCTTGCTTGCGACGCTTAGCCAGCTCAATCTGACGTTGCCGCTCAGAAAAGCCTTGTTTTTGAGTTTCACTTTTCGAGTCATGACAGTGAGGACAACTCACGCCAAGTACAAAGAATTCAGAAACCTGATCTTCTCGACTAATCGGCTCACGACAAGCGCGACAAAGTTGATAGTTACCCAACTTTAAATCATGAATAACAGAAACCCGTTCATCAAAGACAAAACATTCACCTTGCCAACGACTTTCTGCTTCCGGTACTGTTTCCAAATATTTTAAAATCCCACCTTCGAGATGATAGACTTCTTGAAAACCTTGCGAGCGCAAAAAAGCAGTAGATTTCTCGCAGCGAATGCCGCCCGTGCAGAACATTGCTACCTTGGGTTTATCGCGCAAAGCAGCTTCTTGCAGCGCCCATTTTGGCAAATCGGAAAAGCTTGTTGTTTTGGGATTAATCGCACCTGCAAAAGTACCCATAGATACCTCGAAGTTGTTACGGACATCAACGACTACAACATCAGGATCGTCAAGCAACTTATTCCACTGATCTGGTTTGACATATTTGCCAGTCATGAGGGATGGATTAATATCAGGTATTCCCATCGTGACGATTTCGCGTTTTAAGCGGATTCTCAGGCGGTAAAACGGTGCTTTTTCGGAAAAAGATTTTTTGTGAACCAAATCTGCAAAACGCGCGTCACTGCGCAAGAATTCTAGCACTGCGCGCACGCCCTCTGATGAACCGGCGATCGTCCCATTGATGCCTTCTGGGGCCAATAAGATAGTGCCTTTGACATTGTTGTGATTGCAACAATCGATTAGCGGTGCTTTTAGGTCAGCAAAATCTGATAGTTCAACGAATTTATATAATGCAGCCGTTAAAAAAGTAGCCATAGCTCGAATTGATAGGACTAATTAATTTTCATATTTCTATGAAAATGCAGTCAAAGCGGACGGTGGGGCTCGAACCCACGACGTTCAGCATGGGAAGCTGACATTCTACCACTGAATTACGTCCGCGCTTAGTCAGTTTTACTTGCTTTTACTTTTTAGGCACTGCGGTAAAAAATGACTAGATGAATATCATACGACGATTTAGCAATTTTGAGTCAACCATTTTGACAATTAATTTTTGGGGGTTGTCGATCGCCCATACAGACAAAAAAAGTCCCGCACCAAAGGCAGGACTAATACTTCTAATCTTCAGTCCGCGCACCATCCGGACTTCGTATGTGTAGCCGCGGTTTCAACCGCCGGGGCTATTGGAGAAACGGGCGATCGATCGCGATTTTCACGTAGGGAAACGGCACTGCCGTGTCCTCTATGTCATCCGATCTCAACCCTTAAACGAAGCGCAAAGACGTGCTATCAAGCCCAAAGCCAGAAACAGGTTGGACGATCGCAATCAATTCATTTGCACCCGCAGTCTTCTTGAAAATAGCCGCACCTTCCGGCAATCCAGCGGGAGAAGCGCCTAGCACGTAGGTGCTGGGAGCGCCTTGAAGTTGGATGATATCGTTACTGGGATCGTAGCCGACAATCAAAGCGTAGTCGTCAGCGCCAGTGCTGCTATCAACGCCATCGTTGTAGTAGAAAGTGGTGGCATTTCCCAGCAAGAAAGTATCGCTACCTTCAGCGCCAATCAGCGTATCAACCTCGCCGCGGCCAGGATTCGCACCAGTATAGTCAACACCAACGAAGATGTCGTTACCTTTTGTGCTGTAGAGGAAATCGTTGCCGCTACCGCCAAACAAGACATCATTATTTTCACCGCCGTACAGAGTATCGCTACCCTCGCCGCCGAGTAAAGTATTGTTGCCGAGTTCGCCACCGAGGACATCGTTGCCAGCGCCACCAAATATCAAATCGTCAGCTTTGCCGCCTAATGCGGTATCTTCGCCGTCGCCGCCGACAAGGGTGTCGTTGCCGAGGTTGCCAAACAAGAGGTCATTTCCAGCATCGCCGAATACACCGTCATCGCCTTTGCCGGCAAATACGATGTCATCGCCGCCATTGCCAAACAAGGTGTCGTTTCCAGCCTTGCCAAACACTGTATTGTTAGCGTCGTTACCAGCGATAAAGTCGTCGCCGTTGGTGCCGAGAATCTGCGGTAGCGAGCTGGTTGTCGGTGCGGGGCGGTTTGTGAGTACGGGTGCGATCGGCTGTATCAGGTTGATAGCTGCCGCGGGTATAAACGGTGTTGGAGTCGTTACCGCAGGTGTTGGTGTTGTTACCGCAGGTGTTGGTGTTGTTACCTCAAACGGTTGCAGTTGCCGTTTCGGAGTCCCCACAAATAGCGGTGTTGGAGTTGTTACCGCAGGTGTGGGAGTTGTTACCGCAGGTGTTGGTGTTGTTACCGCAGGTGTTGGTGTTGTTACCGCAGGTGTTGGTGTGGTGACTGGTGCCGCCGTAGCCTCAGTGAGATTAGCAGTGAGAATCGTAGTACCAGAAAGATTACCCACAGTTTCGATGAAACCAGCGCCTGCAATAGTCGGCGATGCACCGAAAAAGTCTAAAATCAGCACGTCATCGGCAGGGCGGGCGATTCCGTCTTGATTGATGTCAATCAGCAAGCTAGTGCCTTGTCGGGTTAAGCCTGTCTTTCCCGCTGACAGCGACAGCGATAAGGTAGGGCTGGTGCTGATACTGTCGCTAAAATCCACAAAGTCTAAGCGATCGATCCCACCTGTATCCTGAATTTGAAGTTGATTCTGCCCAGAATCCCGCATGACATAGCGATCATTAGCTGCACCGCCTCGCAGCGTATTTCCACTGCCAAATCCGGCAAAGAGCGTATCATCGCCAGCACCGCCTTCTAAAATGCTATTACCGGTAGCACTGAGATAGTCATTGCCCGCACCGCCATCCAAGGTTGAAGAGGAACTTCCAAAGAGTGTGTCATCTCCATCGCCACCAGCGAGATTGCCATTTGCATCCAGAAAATCATTGCCAGCACCGCCATCGAGGGTGTCAGTGCCATTGAAGCCACCAATCAGGGAATCATTCCCCCCACCTCCACTCAGGTTGTCGTTTCCTGCACCGCCTAACAAGGTGTCATTGCCATCTAAGCCAAGCAATGTGTCATTACCGCCCAAGGCAGAAATATTGTCATTGTCTGGTGTGCCGCCGATCAGAGTGTCACTTGAGGACGTACTTATAATTACTGCCATCTTTTTTCCTGCTTACTAATAACAGGCGAGGGCGATTTTGACATCTGCCCTAGACCTTATTTATCTATCAGGGCTTTTACTCAAAAATTATGCAATTTTTCAAAGTTTTTTTTGTGCAGCAAATTTTGTTTTATTGGCGGCAAAAGATGTTATAGTTTCTATCTATATATTTGAACGATCGACAAAATTTGTATGCACGCACAGATCGATTAAAAGAATTCAAATCGCGCGATTAGGAGCGACACCGCAAGAGGAGACGGCAGTGCCGTTTCCCTACCCGGAGGATATTTGTAGGGATACCGCTCCGTGCCGTCTCCTGATTTGCAGCGACACCGCAAGAGGAGACGGCAGTGCGGTTTCCCTTTTGATACCAAAAAGGGCGAGATCCCTTTACTATTTTTTGTCACCGAAGGGCGAGATTCTTTTTGGTATAGTAGAATTGTCACCTAATACAAATTAGCCAAATAACATTGCTTAGGAAATATGAATGAACAACTCCAAATAATCATCACAAAAACTCAGCAAGGTCTCAAAAAACTTTACGGCGAACAATTAGACAAAATTGTCCTCTTTGGCTCCCAAGCTAGAGGTGATGCTAGACCTGACTCCGATATCGATATCTTAATTGTTCTCAAAAATTCCTTTAACTACTCTCAAGAAAGCGATCGAATTAGTATTTTTATTGCTGAATTATGTTTAGAATATAATGTGCTGATTAGCTGTGCATTTGCCACTGATGAGCAGTTTAGTCAGCACAATAATGGTTTCTTTCGCAACATTCGACAAGAAGGGTTAGCGATTTGACTCCAGAACAACAAAGACTACTCGATAAAGCCAATAAAAGCTTGCAAGCAGCGAGAGAATTGAACAAGACAGGTTTTCCTGAATTTGCCACTTCGCGCGCTTACTATTCGATGTTTTATCTCGCCACAGCATTTTTAGAAGCCGAAGGACTATCCTATTCCAGGCACTCAGCCGTTATCGCTGCTTTTGGCGAACACTTCGCTCGCACTAATCGAGTTCCAGTAGAATTGCATCGCTACCTAATTGATGCTGAAAGAACTCGTCTGAGAGCTGATTATAATGTCGATCCAAATATCACAGAAACCGATGCCGAACAACTGATATCGCGGACAGAATACTTTCTCAATTTTGCCCAAGCTAATATTGATTCGCTTCCTCCACCATCTCGTTAAATGATCGGGAGTATGTTTTGAGATGGATGGCGAAATCCCCTTATCTCTTTTGATCAACAATCGTACCATTTCCCTACCCAGAGAACTTCGATCGCCCTTTACCCCCTTTCTTCCCTCGCACCAGACTAAAAATCCAGGCTTGCAAACCATCCATATAAGTAAAAACCACCGGAATCACCACCAAAGTCAACAGCGTCGAAGTCATCAAACCGCCAATTACCGCCATCGCCATCGGACTCCGCACCTGAGATCCTGCACCAATTCCCAGCGCGATCGGCACCATCCCAGCTATCATGGCGATCGTTGTCATCAAAATCGGCCGCAACCGCGCCACACCAGAATCCAGCGTCGCCTCATATATCGGTTCGCCTTCCTTCAGATTCATAATCGCGTAATCCACCAGCAAAATCGAATTCTTCGTCACAATTCCCATCAGCAACACCACCCCAATCAAAGCGTACAAACCGAGAGATTTTTGTCCTACCAAAAGTCCCAACAGTGCACCACCGAGAGATAAAGGTAATGCCGCCATAATTGTGATCGGATGCAAGAAATTGGCAAACAACAGCACCAAAACACCATAAATAAACAGTACCGCCGTTCCCAAAGCCCCGGCGAAACCGCTGAAAATATCCTGCATAACTTTCGCATCGCCCGAAGATTCTTGTTCGACGCCCGGGGGTAAAGGATTCATTGCAGGCAGTTTTTTCACCGCAGCAACAGCTTCTCCCAATGTCGTACCTTGCAACAAATTGCCCTCTACAGATACTTGACGAGCTCTGTCATAGCGATCGATCTGAGAAGGCCCGCTACCCAAAGCAATATCCGCCACCCCCCGCAACGGCACTAAAGTATTATTTTTACCCGGTATTTGCAGATTTTTAATTGTTTCGATATCGCTGCGAAACTGCGGCGCCAACATGACATGAATCGGAATTTGTCTGTCCGGTAAATCAAATTTAGCCAGATTCGAGTCAATATCTCCAATTGTTGCCAAAGAAGCAGTGCGGGCAATTTGCTGCACCGAAACACCCTGATCCGCCGCCCGATTTGGATCGGGTTTCACCAAAATCTCCGGCTTGACCAAACTCGCGCTAGATTGTACCTCAATCAGTCCCGGAAGTTGCCTCATTTGTTGCGTCAGAGTTTCCGCAGTTTTAGTTAAAGCTTCCGCATTTTCGCTCTTGAGGACGATCGACATTTGCTTCCTACCACCCACACGCCCTTGAGCAAAACTCAGCCGTACACCGGGAACATCGGCAAGTTTCGGCCGCATTTCCTCCTCAAACTTCTGTTGTCCGATCCGCTGATTGGCAGGCTTCAATTTCACGTACAGACTGGCTGTATTGACGCCGCTAGCACGGCCGCCGCCCCCACCCGCGCCCCCGGAGACAGTCGGAGCGCCTTCGGTCTCCAAAACGCTTGCTACGGCTGGATTGGCGAGCAATAATTTAGTGGCTTGCTGCACCGATAAATCTGTCTGTGACAAGGTGGAACCGGGCGGTAGTTCGATCGAGACTGTCGAAAGTCCGGTATCATCGCGATCGATAAACCCCGTCGGAATGTAAGGTATTAATTGCACGCTGCCGAAAAACAAGGCTACACCTAAAATTAGGACGATCGCCCGATGCTTCAGTGCCCAAGTCAAAAGTCGGCGATACTGATAGGAAAGTTGGTCTTTTTTAAGTTCCTGATGATGTGGTTTATCCTTAAACATATAAGCCGCCATCATCGGAGTCACGGTGCGGGCGACTAACAGCGAAAATAACACCGAAGCCGAAACCGTCACCCCAAAAGGTCGAAAAAACTGACCAGGAATTCCCGGCATAAAAGCCACCGGCGCAAACACCGAAACAATCGTCATCGTCGTAGCAACGACAGCCAAACCAATTTCAGCAGAAGCATCCAAAGAAGCTTGATAAGCCGTTTTCCCCATCGCGACGTGCCGTTCAATATTCTCAATTTCGACGATCGCATCATCGACTAATATACCAACCACCAGCGACAGCGCCAACAAAGTCATGCTGTTAAGCGTATATCCCACCATTCTCAACACAGCAAAAGTAGGAATTGCCGACAGCGGCAAAGCCACAGCAGCAATCAAAGTCGCCCGCCAATCCCGCAGAAATATAAAAATTGTGACAATCGCTAAAGCCGCACCCAAAACTAAAGCATCCACAGAAGCTTCATAGGAATCTCGGATGTGATCTCCTAAAGTATAAATCAGCTCCAGCTTGACATCGGTTGGCAAAGTTTTTTCCATTTTCTTAACAGCTTCGCGCACCGCTTCTTCTACTGTTACCAGAGTGCTGCCGGTGCTGCGGAGGATGGAAAAAGCGACGACTGGCTTGTTGTTGAGCCGCGCCGCCTGACGCGCTTCTGCATAACCTGCATCAACTTTTCCCAAACTAGAAAGCGGCACAAAACCACCTTTCGGCAAAGTAATTTGATAAGCTTTCAACTGTTCGATAGTTTTAGCACTGCCGATGGTGCGAACTGTTTGCTCGGAATTGCCAATTTCAGTGCGTCCACCGGGAAGATTGATATTAAAATTGCGAATTTGGTCATTAACTTGGGTAGCTGTAATGCCCAAACTTTGCAGTTGTTCGGGGTTTAAATCGACTCGAATATCCCTGTCCCTGCCTCCAATTCGCTGCACTTGAGCGACACCTTTGACCGACAACAGGACACGACTGATGTTTTGGTCGATTAATTCGCTTAGCTGTTCTACGGTTTGGCGATCGGACACCACGGCGTAGGACATGATCGAACCACCCGCAAATTCCACCCGCTTGACGACTGGATCGTTGATGTCTTGGGGCAGACTTTGGCGGATTTGGGCGATCGCATTGCGGACATCATTCGTAGCGCGATCGCTATTTGTTCCTAATAAAAAGTTAACAGTCGTACTAGAAGAACCGTCATTAACAGTAGAAATAATGTGGTCAATATTCCCCAAACCTGCCACAGCATCTTCTACTTTCTTCGTAACTTGTGATTCAAGTTCCGCTGGATCTGCCCCCGGTTGGCTGACAGATATCGAAACAGAAGGTACATCGATATTAGGTGAATCATCAATCCCTAAAACCGGAAACGAAACTAATCCCCCGATTGTCAGAATCAAGAATAAAACAATCGTCGGGACAGGCTGTTTAATCGACCAAGCCGAAATATTGAAAGACATAATAGGAATTGGTAATTGATAATTGATAATTGATCATACAGCCGATGGATCTCGGACTGGGCGGGTTTACTAATTCTCTCATTTGTATTTGAGGCCTTGGTGAACCCGCCCCTACAGGAATTATGTTTTTTTCACCAGACATTCAATCACAATTTTCGTAGGGGCGGGTTCACCAACAATCTTTGATGAGTACCGACAATTGACATAAACCCGCCCCCACCCAACGACAAATCCTGCGTACACAACCGCCCCAAAACATCGGGTATGTGAGGGCGGGTTTATCAAGATTGTTTGTTACCGACAAATATCTTTGGTGAACCCGCCCCTACAGGAATTCTGTTTGTTTTACCAGACATTCCATCACAAATGACTAATCACTAATCACTAATCACTACTGACTACCAACCTTAATTCGATCGCCATCCTTAAGATAACCCGCCCCAGCAACAACCACTTTATCCCCCGATTTCAGCCCTTTCTTAATCTGAACCTGAGCACTCGTCAAATCCCCAACCGCTCCCCCAGTAATCTCCCCAACTTCCACCGGTTGAGCCTGCACCTTGTCCTCGCCCACAAGTTTGTAAACAATAGAACTACCGTCAGACTGAGGTAAAAGAGCCTTAGCCGGAACCTTCAAACCTTGAGCCGTCGTCGTCGAAATCGAAGCGCGCAAAAACATTCCCGATCGCAAAAACGCACTTGCAGGCAAATCAATCTTCACCGTAGCCTGCCGATTTTGCGGATCAACTAACGGCGAAATCTCTCGCACAGTTCCCGACAACTTAATCCGCTTATCAGAATCCGAACTAATCTGCACCGCCGTTCCCGGCCGCACTTGCGAAACCTGAGTTTCCGGCACTTTTAATTGCAGTTCCAGCTTGTTTCCCCGAATAATCGAAAATAGTTTCTGACTTCCCGCAGAAACATCACCAACTCGACCAATTCTTTCCGATACAATACCGCTATCCGGCGCCCGAACTATAGTTTGTTCCAACTGAGTTTGTAACTGTTTGACTCTCGCATCATTACTGCGAACACCTGCTGCATTATTGCCCACATTTGCTCTGGCGCTGCTGACAGCAGAGCCGGCCGTATTCACTTTAGCTTGAGCGCTGCTGAGAGCCGCTCTCGCCGTACTGATATTAGCTTCGGCAGTAGCTATTTTAGCTTTAGCCGATCGCACTTCTTCCGCCGCTTTATTCTGTTCTTCCACACCTTTATTCAAATCAGCCTTAGCCTTGTTCACATCTTGAACAGCCGTCAAACGTTCCGTCTTCCGTTTTTCCAAATCTTGCTGGCTAATTACTCCCTGAGTAGCCAAATTTTGGGTGCGATTTACCTCTCTTTGAGCTTGAGCTAATTTAGCCTCCGCAGAAGCAATCCCCGCCTTAGCTTGCTCAACACCAGCTTGAGCTTGGCCGACACCAGCTTCAGCTTGGCCGACACCTGTTTTGGACTGCGCTGCGTCAGCGATGGCTTTTTCAACGCCTGCTTGGGCTTGGGCGACGCCTGCTTGGGCTTCTTGTTGCGCTGACTGAGCTTGTTGCACCTGGGCTTCGGCTTGTTGTACCGTAGAATCCGCAGATTGTACTTTAGCAACAGCTTCAGCAATTTGCGATCGCAACACCGAATCATCCAAAACGGCCATTACCTGAGCTTTTTCCACCGCATCCCCTTCCTTCACCAAAACCTGCTTGATTTGCAAACCGTTCGATTGTGGCAACACCGGCAGCAAATCGTAGGGCGCAACAGTCCCCGTCGCTTCCAGAGTTTGAGCCACCTCGGCAGATTCTACAGCAGCCACTGTCACCGTTTGAGCGATCGGTGCTTGAGTTGCCAGTTTTGCTTGAGTTGCCGGAGGCGCATTTTTACCCGAAACCAAGTATACGCCCGCCAGTGTTGCAGCTACCCCAATTCCCACACCCGCCAACACCGCTGGCCACCTCAGTCCTTTACTGGGAAAAGATTCAGGCTCTTCTGCTTCCCAAACTGCTGATTCTTCCTCATCGATTTTTGGCACTAAAGGATCAGAAATTTCTGCTTCATCCTCCTCAGAGGCTAATTCTCGGTGAAACTCCTCTTGGAGGGTACTTTCAGACAGGTTCGCTTCTGAATTGTTGTCGCGCCCGTTTTGCGTGTGCTTAAGGGGTTGCGTTTCTTCCGCTTCTGAGATAACTTGATTTGTCACAGTAGATCCTCCCGCCGGTATCAGCCTTTGGTTTTTGATTTTGTAAAGAAAGATTGCAGTCTTAAATATTCATATCATTGTAGCGGAGACCGTCAGCAATAGCGCGTCCTCCTTTTGGATGAGTGTGGCGCAATTTCGATTCGCTTTGGGTGCGGGTTCTCAGTTAAGCAAGAAGCCCGATGGAAGAAACTTTGAAATACTAATTTTATCCCCAGACAATGCTTTTTGTTTTATCCGCAATTAACTTGATATAATCTATACTCTAATATGTGTTGTAGAATACGGCACAACTGCCAAACAAATTGTACCAGTTTAATTGACAAAAACCATAATGAATAGTCTCTTTACTCCCGTTCAACAGTTCTTAATCACTTGGCTGCTAGTGCTAGTGACGGGATGGTTTACCCTGACTGCTGTCAGTTATGTTGGGGAATTGGTCAGCATTTTAGTAACGGCAGGACTTATTGCATTTTTATTAAATTATGCAGTAATCAGACTACAAGTATTTTTGCCACGGGGAGTAGCTGCGGGGCTAGTTTATTTGATTGCGGGTTTGCTATTAGTAGTAATTGGTCTAACTATTGTGCCACCAGTATTCAGCCAAGCGAGACAGTTGGGGGTGAGATTCCCGGAATTGCTGGAGTCGGGGCGACAGCAGCTATCTGAATTCCAGCTTTGGAGCGCCGATCGCAATTTACCATTTAACGTAGAAATTTTGGAGCAGCAACTATCTGCTAAAGTGCAAGAACAAGTACAGGCGATCGCGGGTACGGGTTTAGGGTTAGTTCTCGGTACTGTTAACTGGTTTTTGGATTTAATTTTAATTCTAGTGATTTCATTTTATATGCTCCTAGACGGACAAAGAGTATGGGGTGGTTTGACAAGTATATTTTCCCCAGACATTCGCTACGTTTTAACCGACACTTTGCAGCGAAATCTCCAGCGATTTGTATCGGGACAGTTGCTGTTGGGGGTATTTATGGCGATCGCACTAACTCTAGCTTTTTGGTGGCTGCGAGTGCCATTTTTTCTGTTATTTGCGGTATTTATCGGGTTAACAGAAATAGTTCCGTTTATCGGTGCAACGCTGGGAATCGGGGCGGTTAGTATAATTGTAGCCTTTATTGACTGGTGGCTGGCCCTGCAAGTGTTGGCAGTGGCGATCGCCCTCCAGCAAATCAAGGATAATCTAGTAGCACCCCGAATCATGGGCAATCTCACCGGATTAAGCCCGGTAATTATTTTTACAGCTTTACTCTTAGGAGGTAAAGTAGGAGGATTGTTGGGAGTTATCCTCGCAATTCCATTAACTGGAGTAGCCAAAAGTATAGTAGAAATTGTACTCAATCCCAAACTGCCGCCGCAAACAGGTTCGTTTTTTTACAATCCCTTTAATGGCGAGGAATTGGGCAAAATTGCAGAAAATGAAAGTAGAATAATTTTGGTAGCCGATGAACAAAAATAGTAGGTGCGCAGTGCGCACCTTACTACTAAAAACGCACAAAAATAGTAGGGTGCGCACTGCGCACCTTACTACTAAAGATAGTCTAAAAAATTAAAATTTACGTAAGTCCCGTCAACAGTCAACAGTCAACAACTTTAAAACTTATGAAATGGTGGCAAAAGCTTAAAAATAATCCTCTAGCTCGGTTGGGAGCCGTGCTGCTGTTAATTTTTTATACAGTCGCATTTTTCGCCGAATTTGTGGCGCCTTACGACCCCTATGACTCTCAATTAAACGGTTCCTTGCTGCCGCCAACTCAGATTTATTTAAGCAGCCGAGAAGGGCAATTTATCGGACCGCACATTTATCCCACTACTCAGGGTCCAGTAGATGCAAATACGGGTGCTCGCGAGGTAATTGTAGACTGGCAAAAACCTTCTGCTGTCAGTTTATTTGTCCAAGGTTCTCCCTATAAATTTTTAGGAATTTTACCTTTAAATATTCACCTATTTGGCACGACAGGAGAAGGCAAAATTAACATTTTAGGCACGGACGAACAAGCTCGCGATCAATTCAGCCGCTTAGTACACGGCAGTCGAATTAGCCTCAGTATCGGTTTAGTTGGTATAGCAATCTCTTTTCCCTTGGGATTGTTGATCGGAGGAATATCCGGTTATTTCGGCAGTTGGATTGACAGTATTTTAATGCGCTTCGCTGAAGTATTGATGACGATTCCCGGTCTTTATTTATTAGTAGCGCTAGCTGCTCTGCTGCCCCCCGGATTGACAAGTGTTCAGCGATTTATGTTAATTGTGCTGATTACTTCATTTATCGGTTGGGCAGGTTTAGCACGGGTGATTCGCGGTCAGGTACTGTCAATTAAACAGCGAGAATTCGTGCAAGCAGCACGGGCAATGGGTGCTAATCCAATTTATATTATTGTCCGCCACGTTTTGCCACAAACTGCAACTTATATAATTATTTCTGCTACTTTGGCGGTGCCGGGTTTTATCGTGGCGGAGTCGGTTTTGAGTTTAATTGGTTTGGGAATTCAACAGCCCGATCCTTCTTGGGGAAATTTGCTATCCCTGTCTACTAATGCTTCAATTTTAGTATTGCAACCTTGGTTAGTTTGGCCTCCGGCGACACTGATTGTTTTGACTGTTTTGGCGTTCAATTTATTGGGAGATGGGTTGCGGGATGCTCTCGATCCCAGAAGCATTCAAAGGTAATTTGGAAATTGGGAATTGGGGATTGGGAATTGGGAATTGAAATATTTGTAGGGGCGGGTTCACCCTAATTTATATCATCAAATCCGAGACTTTGAAAACCCGCCCCCACCCATCCCAGATACTCAAAAACCTGTTCCGTAATCAGGGTTGATTGGTTGGGTGGGTCGGATTTATTCATATTTGAGAAGGATTTGCCCGACAAAAATACATCAAAAATACCAAGATTTGTAGGGCGGGTTCACCCAAATTTAGCTCATCAAATCCCAGAAATAAAAAACCCGCCCCATCCCATCCCAGATACTCAAAAACCTGTTCCGTAATCGAGGTTTGTTGGTTGGGTTGGGGTGAGTTTATTAATATTTGGGATGTGATACCATTTTTCTAAAGATGTGCTATGGATGAAGTCTTAGCCCCCCCTTACTAAGGGGGGGTTGGCTGACAGGTGTAGGTTTTTTACAACTAGGAGGAGTTACAAGTATAGAAGTCATCTACAGGAGTGTGAGGGAAGAATATCCAACGCTCAAGATGAATGGGAATATTGTTGAGTAGATTAGTCATCAAAGTCATAAAGCCGAGAAGAAAACAAGACAAATGACGCTCTTTTTTGAAGCCCATCGGCTGGTTTAACGCCATGTGTCCAGGGGGAAGTTGTTCAAGATTGGAGGTAGATGATTGATTTTCGTGAGTGCCACCAAGTATCACCATCCACAAAGTGGCAACAGCCAGCACTAACCACATTCGTTCGGCTCGTTGTGGATCAAGTAAACGGGTATTATGCCATTGCCAGCCATCAGATTTGAGATCGCGGTAAACGCATTCGGTACAAGAACGTAGCCCATACCAAAGAACGTTTGCTTCCTCCGGTTTGAGGTCAGTCAAAATCAACCACGGGTCTTTGTAGCCTAGATCCCAATGAGCTAGGAGTGTACAATCAAGAGGGTTAGTTTTAAAACAGACGACTTGCTGGGACATTGATTGTCCACCTTGACGAACCAGATGTGCCAGTGGCTGCCATGTCTGGTTCGATGGCAGACGATAAGTTCCTTGATGGTTAATACGTAGAAATGGATGCCATCCCACACTTTCAATTAATTGATAAAGCCAATCAGCATACAATCCTCGGTCAGCCGCAACTATCACCCTAAAGTTTGCCGGAATCACGCCTTGAACTTGAGAAATCAGTTTTTGCCAATGAGGTTTCCAACTGCCAGGCTTTGTGGCTTTAACAATAGACCAAGCTACCGGAATTCCAGACCCACCCAATAAGATGTTCATCGACAGAACTGTAAATTTATCCCCGATGCTAGTGGCATCCAATGCCAAGGCAATGTCCTCAACATTTTTCGGCAGTAAACTCAGAACTCACAACAGTAATGGAGCAAAACAACTACTCACATCACTGCCTCACGACGCTTTTTTCCTTTTTTGGCCTTGGCTTCTTGATACCATTCTTTTAATCGCTGACGAACTGTATTGGGCTTTTCTCCATTGATTTGAGCCAGAGAGTGCGAAACTTGGGTTAAGCTGCTAGATTTGGTCATCACTACACCAAAACTCGCCTGTTGCTAACCCAATCGCTTGAGGTATAGACAGGTGAGGCATTTGTTTGGATACAATACATGACCAATCTTTGAGATGCTTATTTTTCAGCATTTAAGTTTCCCCTCAACCCCGTGTTTCGCGAGCATCACCCTTATTGTCGCCTGGCGCGAATTGACTTTATACTACCCCGTCGTAAAAAACCTACACCTGTCAGGGGGGGTTGGGGG
>CASBQF010000316.1 GCA_949127775.1 Oscillatoriales cyanobacterium PMM_0080 | reverse complement strand
GCATTTTTAGCATTGCCGATCGCCACTGTTGCTACGGGTATCCCGGCTGGCATTTGGACGATCGAGTACAGCGAATCTATCCCTTGCAAGTGTCGGCTCGCTACGGGCACGCCAATTACTGGCAAAGGCGTTAAAGATGCTACCATACCTGGGAGGTGTGCCGCTCCCCCGGCACCTGCGATAATAACTTTCAAGCCCCGTTGATGAGCGGTTTGGGCATATTCCACCATGTGCAATGGGGTACGGTGGGCAGAAACGATCGCGACGGAGCAAGGTACATTAAATTCTTCGCAAATGGCGATCGCTTCAGACATGGTTGGCAAATCCGAATCGCTGCCCATGATAATTCCAACTGTCGGTTGATTCATGTAATTTTAAGATTTCCAACTTCAGATCGATGCTAATTGTAAATTATTGTATTGCCTCAAATTTATAAATTTTCCCGTAAATATAGTGATGAATAAAGCCACAACCCCAAATCCTACCCCCATAGATATTGTCAATGCTCGCCTCCCTGGTTGCAAAGATTTGCAGATGCTGGCGATCGACGAAACGGGAATCATTCAAGAAGTTTGCCCGATGGATGCCATATTTAAACGAATTTATCCTCCCAATTTGCAAATCCTTGATGCAGCAGGCGACTGGCTTTCTCTGGGCGGTGTTGATTTGCAAATTAATGGAGCACTCGGTTGGGCTTTTCCCGATTTAGAAAGCAAAGATATTGAAGTTTTACCGAAAATTTGTCAGTTTTTATGGTGTCAAGGAGTCGATGCTTTTTTGCCGACTTTAGTGACAACTTCGGTAGATAAATTTACGCGATCGCTCTCCACCATAGCTAATTATATCCGCACCGCAAAAAACACTGCTTCCGCAACCAATAAACTCAAGACAGCGGAAATTCTAGGCGTTCACCTCGAAGGCCCTTTTCTCAACCCCCAGAAGCGAGGAGCTCACCCCTCAGAATTCTTACTACCGCTAACTATAAAAAATGTCAAGCAAGTTTTAGGAGATTGTGCCGATATTGTCAAAATAATTACTTTAGCACCGGAGTTAGACAGCACTGGCGAAGTCATTCCCTATCTGCAAAGTTTGGGAATTGCCGTTAGTCTCGGACACTCCCAAGCGACGGCAGAGCAAGCACAGCAAGCATTTGCCCAGGGAGCTTCAATGGTAACTCACGCTTTTAATGCGATGCCGAGTTTGCACCATCGAGAACCGGGTTTGTTGGGAGCGGCGATCGTTTATCCGGGGGTAAAATGCGGTTTAATTGCTGATGGGAAGCACGTTTCTCCGACAATGATTGATTTTTTGCTGCGCGCTGGCAGCTATGAAAAAGGCGTTTTTTTGGTGAGCGATGCTTTGGCTCCTTTGGGTTTGCGTGACGGCGTTTATCCTTGGGATTCCCGACAAATTGAAGTCAGAAAAGGTACGGCTTGGGTAAGATTGGATTATCACTCGCCTCTAGAATCTGCTACTTTGGCAGGTACAACTCTGCCGCTGTTGGCGGGAGTGCAGAATTTGGTGAAGTGGGGGATTTGTGATGTCGAAAGTGCGATCGCCCTAGCAACTGAATCTCCCAGAAAGGCGATGGGACTTTCTGGAATTATCGGCAAACCGGCAACTCAACTTTTGCGCTGGAATTTAGATGCAGCGACAAAAGAATTGACTTGGCACAGACTATTTTAGATTTTAGATTTTAGATTTTCATCTCCAATCTAAAACCTCCAATCTAAAATCGGTTGTTCTAACTTTCGCATTTTCTGATCCAGATTGCTGTATAATACTAATCCCCCCAGACAATTAGGACGTTCTAAATAGCTGAAATGCTTGCGTTTGATTGCTTCTTGCCTCGAACCTCTTGCCTCGAACCTCTTCCTTCTTCCTGATGACTAAGGACTAAGGACTAATGACTAAGGACTAATGACTAATGACTTCTGCTATAATATCTAACCGTTGGCAATAATTCAGCAGCAGGCAAATCGATGAATTTGGTAGACGACAAGACTATAGTTAAACAGTATTTTAACTCGACGGGATTCGATCGCTGGCAGCGAATTTACGGCGACGGTAAAGTGAATAAAGTACAACTAGATATCCGCACCGGGCACCAGAAAACTGTGGATACAGTCATCAAATGGCTGGAAGCTGACGGCAATTTGCGCGGGCTTTCTGTCTGCGATGCCGGCTGCGGTGTGGGATCTCTGAGCATTCCTCTGGCTGAAGCTGGGGCAATTATTTGTGCTAGCGATATCTCTGAAAAGATGGTAGCAGAGGCCTATGAGCGATCGACAGCCGTTCCGGGCAAGCTCTATAACATATCCTTCGCAGCCCAAGATTTGGAAGCTTTAACGGGCAGTTTTCACACGGTTATTTGCCTGGACGTGTTGATCCACTATCCTCAGAGTAAGGCTGCGGAGATGATCGCTCACCTAAGTTCGATCGCCCAATCCCGACTAATTCTCAGTTTTGCCCCCAAAACCTTAGCACTAACCGCCCTCAAAAAATTTGGCGAACTCTTCCCTGGGCCGAGCAAAGCTACCCGCGCCTATCAGCACCGAGAAGCTGCTATTATCAAAATCCTAGAAAGCAACGGTTTTGTGATTAATAGAACAGCCATGAATAGCACTAGCTTTTACTATTCTCGCTTGCTGGAAGCTGTGCGGAAATAAAGCATAAATATCTGTAAAAAGCTACTTTCTCAAACTAAATGTAGGGTGTGCATTGCGCACCTTACTAGGCTGCTGCACATTTAGATTGTATATTTAGGGCGGGCGAGACACCGCACAAGAGTTTATTTTTTTTTGATATACAATTTGAATACAGAATAGCTTAAAAATGACCACAACCAATAACTAATTTAATAAATATTATGCCATCACTAATCTTAACCCGAATCTTTCTGGCAACCGCAGCCATTTTCGGAGGTTTATCTGTTGCAGGCGGTGCCTTTGCGACTCACGCTTTAAAAAATCAATTGACCGATCGAGCTTTAGGAATATTTGAGACAGGTGCACGCTATCAAATGTATCACGCCCTGGCTCTATTACAAAAAAACGAACGGAAAGCGGAAAGCTTAGAGACTTTAGTCCAATGGCACTGAAATTTGGTAAATCACGGAGGTTCAAACCATTGGAAACTCATTGTATACCAGCCAATCATTCAGACTTTTTCAGTGCCATTGGACTTTAGTCCGCTCGATAGAAGCGGCGCGTGGGACTTTAGTCAAGAGTGTCTTTGTTATTAATAACTTATCAATAAAGCCCAAAATAATTGACAGTTCAAAGCCAAAGATGTAAAATGAGAATAAAATAAGGAAATCGTGATTAGGTCGCAATCATGTTAATTTTTGAGTTTAAAGCATACGGAAATCAACAACAATTTAATGCTGTTGATGAAGCGTTACAGACTGTACAATTTATCCGAAACAAAGCCATTCGTTTGTGGATGGATTATGTAAAGATCGGCAAAAACGAGCTCAGTAAATATTGTGCAGTTTTAGCGAAAGAATTTCCGTTTTGCAATAAACTAAATAGCCAAGCTCGTCAAGCTAGTGCGGAACGAGCATGGATTGCTATTTCACGCTTTTACGACAACTGTAAAAAGAAGGTTGTCGGAAAAAAAGGGTTCCCACAGTTTCAGAAAGATAACCGCTCTGTTGAGTACAAAACAACTGGATGGAAACTTGCAGATAATCGAAAATCAATCACTTTCTCAGATAAAAATGGAATTGGGAAACTGAAGCTAAAAGGAACGAGAAACCTACACTTTTATCAATTCAACCAAATCAAACGGGTGAGATTGGTCAAACGTGCAGGTGGTTATTATGTTCAGTTTTGTATTGATGTTGACCGTTGTGAAGTTGTAAAAACAACCCAAAATGCCATTGGATTAGATGTGGGACTAAAAGAGTTCTACACAGACTCGAATGGCAGTTCCGTTGAAAACCCACGTTTCCTCAGAAAAGGAGAGCGCAGGCTGAAGAAAGCCCAGAAATGCTTGTCAAAGCGTGTTAAGGGTTCAAGAAACAAAGGCAAAGCTAGACAGATTCTCAGCAAACGCCACCTCAAAATAAGTAGACAACGCAAAGATCATGCTGTCAAATTAGCACGGTGCGTAGTTCAGTCTAACGACTTGATAGTCTACGAAGATTTGAGGATTAAGAACATGGTAAAGAATCACCGTTTGGCTAAGTCGATTAACGACGCATCTTGGTATCAGTTTCGTGTCTGGATTGAATACTTTGCCAAAGTATTTGAGAAAATAACGGTTGCGGTAAATCCGCAATACACCAGCCAAGAATGCTCTAACTGCGGTGTAATTGTCAGGAAAACACTATCCACAAGAACTCACGTTTGTCAGTGTGGTTGTAGTCTTGATAGGGATTTCAATGCAGCTAGAAATATCTTAAGTCGAGGATTGGGTACGGTCGGGCAGACCGAAACTTCTAGACTAAATCTAGATAACGCTTGTGGAGAAGTGATCTCTACTGATGTTGGAGAAATCCTGTATCAGCAAATCGCTTCTATGAATCAAGAATCTCAGCGTCTTTAGACCTGAGAGTGTCAATCGTTGCATTAATCTTGAGCCGAACTCAAGAATCTCCAACTTTTTTTGCAGTAGCTGGATGGGCTTTTATTGTCGGCACAATCATATTTTCAGGTAGTTTGTACGCGCTGAGTTTGACTGACATCAAATGGCTAGGTGCAATTACACCACTGGGAGGAATTGCTTTGATTGTCGGTTGGGGCTGTTTGGCACTTGCAGCTTTTAGCTTCAAATAGATGATTGGTAAAATTATATTCAATTTAATTGAATATAAACAGAATTTACGCCGGCATTGGTCAATGTTGGGATGCGCAATAAGCACCTTATCAGAGACTTGCAATGCCCTATGCCCAATTCCCAATTCCCAATTCCCTAATTTTCAAACACATTGCTGGAAAACATCTCAGTCAAAGTGCGCAAGTAAGGTAAAAATACCATAACATCCGCAGCAGGAAGGCGATCGGATATTTCCCAAAACAAAATCAGCAGCATATCCTGCACTAACTCCCAACTTACATGAAGTTTCGGGTACAGCATCACGCAAATTGGAAACAATTCTTGCTGTACTGGGCCAATGCTTTCTGCTAAAACGCACCAGCACAAATAGCTTTGAAAAATCTCGACATCCCGGATACCAGAAATTTTGCCCTCGCGATCGCTCAAATAACCACTGCTGCTGCGGTATCCTTGATATTGCGCACTAGCCCGATCGTACACCGCACTAGCAATCTGAGTCGTGTGCTGCAACAAATGCTGTACTGCTAATAGAGCTTTTGAATTCGGGGCATGATCCGCCGCTGCCTCGTTAATCTCTCCGTGGGGAATGTGCAGGTAGTCGTCTAAAACTTTTAAGTATGGGGCAAATTCCGTTCGCTCTGACTCTGAAAGACATCCTAACAAGATTTTGCTAGTGTATTGAAACTCCAACGTCACAAATCCCAGCACTAAAGGATTTGTCTGTGAGTATTTCCGCCTCACTCGAACAATATCTTTTCCCACCAGCACTGACAAGCGAAACACAGGTTCTCTATCACCGTAAGCGTCTATTGCTTTCCCATATAATCTGCGAGTATCGGCGATAATTTCTTCATGATTAATTAAGCTCGGATCGATCGCGTGCCGCTCTATTTGTCCCCGTAAAACTGCTTCTACTCTACTCCAAGCTATCTCGCTGGCTAATTTCAGAGTATCAGTCAATTTATCAACTATTTGGGCTCGATTTCCCTCAAAATTGTTTGATTCTGGGCTTTGAGGAATTTGCTGCTGCGCTTGGTTTTCTCGCGTCGCCACTGTACTGTAGTATTTTTTTGCCCAGCTAACCGCTAAGGAAGAAACGCCGCTGCCTTGATCTGGGAATTGGTGGGTATCCGATGATCCGGTAATACTCTGTGACGCAAGACTGTCAACCTGTTGAGTTTCACTTGCTGTAGCTAAGTAATTTGAAGATAGTTGTGAAATACGTGCCATGAGAAACCTCGTTTTTTTGATAAAGTTGCACTCGATCGATTCTCCTAACTTTTAGCTATCCAGACGGGAATCCCCACAGTATATCGCTTCGATTAGTGTGGGATGAAAGGCGCGGTTTCGCGGTGGATTCCATCCCCGTCCAAACCAACAATCTTCAGATATTGGCAGGACGGGGATGGATGACGAGACGAGCAAATTCGGATCTTCTGTTGAGTTGCGATTAAAATTCATTTTGCACAGATACCTGAACGACGTTTGATAGGCGTGACTCTGTTGACATTGACTACCTTATTTTTAACACCAGGGTAATCAGCAATTTTAACTCCAGTGCCGAGATTTTGCATCCCGATGACTCGGTATACAACCCCTTCAAACGAGACATAATCATTCGGATTGAATCGATACCGTTGTCGTTTAATGCGACGCTGACATGAGTGATATCTTTACTCCACGATAGACTCGCAAGTTCTCACCATTCAGGTTCATATTCCGAGTTCGACGACCAGAAAAAAGCTGACTACCTGACACCTTCTCGCCTGTTCGAGTATCGATATATTTCGCATCGTAGAATTGTTCCATCGACCGTTTATTGCACCGAATCTGTTCTAAGACCAGTGTTTCGGAGCGAAGCTGATTCGTTCCGCCAGCAATCACGAAAGCATCATTGTGATGAGACTTCTCTAGTCCCTGCTTCTCTAGTTTGAACTTGGTTTCAAAACCGAAGGCTTCAAGAGCGCCTAAAACATTCAGCAACCGCCGATAGATTGTGGTCATGAAAGTTTCGGGCTTAAAACTCTTAACATAAGCCTTCCAACCATATAGAAGTTTACCTTTCTGATGGTTGACCGGTGTATGGCATTTAACACATAGAGTAATCAGGTTTGCTGGTCGATCACTCCGGTCAGGGCTTGATTTCCAGTAACCTAAATGGTGGATTTGAGTTGGCGTACCTGGCTTACTCTTACATTCGGGATTCTGGCATTTATAGCCATCTCGATGACGGATATACGCTGTTAAATTGTGATAGCCCATCTGCTCTCCAGCTTGATACCCTGCTTTCTCAATCTCAGGGTTATTTATTTTCTGGATATCAAAACTAGCCGTCTCAACGATAATCTTGCTGATAGGTAGTCGAGATTTAATCCGCTCAAATAATTTGATATGAGCATCAAGCTTGTGTTGAATTGACGGAGCTAACCAGCCAGTCGGACGGCGACGGTTATCGAATCTGGGAGCGCGATGTCGTAGGCGACTACGGCGTTGAACCCGATATTTTCTTCGCTCAGTCAAGCGTTCGCTGACATTCGGAAGTAAACTTAATTCTCCACCAATCAACTCTTCTTTTTCACTCACAGCGCTGAAGCCAATCGTGAGATAACCAGTATCAATGCCGAGAGTTACAGGTTGAACATATCCAGCACTGCCGTAGATTAATTGGATCGTAAATGGGTCGCGACCAATGATTTTGGCTTTCCCACTTTCGAGTAAGATTCGTGCTTTACGGGGCGTGGTGGGCATCAAGGGACGACCATCTTTATTGATTACTAAAACTTTCATGATTTGAAATGTAAGTTAATAGATAACTTGACTCTTGCGAGTGGTGTTCTTCGCCAATGTTACTTCAGGTTTAATGCTAATCACACTTTCCCGCTGACAGTAAGAATGTTTAATGATTAACCGCAGTGTCTGGGACTAGAACTCGGCTGCCAAACCTATATCCCAAAGTGCCTATGTATTCTGAGGTAACGTAGTTATCCTGGCTTAACGAATTACTGAGGCTAATGACAAGCTTCTTAATTTCTTAAGAAGCCCACACGCTCGACGGTATCCCGTTCAGTGTGTGGAGTTGTCACTGTTATTAACTACCATCGTCCGGATTTTTCCGCTGACAGTCATTCACCATTCTGCTTAAAACTATCGGCCATTTGGCTATAATGCCTGGATCTCTTATACGTTGCACGTTAGTAACGCTATTTGTTGTGAGATCGATCACCGTCACCCTGCGATCGTTACCCTGTTTTTTATTATTGACGTGTAAAAAAACCTTAAAATCTAACTTGTCTTAACATCTGATAATTAAAATAAAGTTTGCTTCAAAATAACTGCTCCTTGAAATATTTATGTTTATTTGAAATCGCTTAGGGCGTTAGCGTTCGCCTCGATTTAAAGCCCGCCCCTACGGGGGCTACGCCAACGAAGAGAATCGCCCTACTTGTTTCAAGAAGCTGGACTAAAGTGCGATCGAGTGGTGACGAGGATTAATTTATTTTCTTGGTTGAAGCAAAAAGTTTATTTTTAGAGTTACAATTGCTAGGAAACACTAACACATTTAACAATCAGCATTTATAAATAAAAAATTAAGTTTGAGAGCATAATAAGATTTAAATAAATGCTGTTAATCCATTGCCAGCGCGTTTCTCTTGCGATCGGTTCTTGATGTGCCCGATCGCCCAACCACGCTTCAAATCTACAATCTCGATCGACTCCCGTGATCGTTGACACAGTTTATCCATTCTGGGTGCTGCCAGTCCTCTGCCGGAGGTATGACCATTCGCCTAAAACGATAATATTAGATTAACGATCGCCAGCCGCTGGCGATCGTTCCTCACAAACAGCACGGTCAGTACATCTTTAAGGCTATGCCTTCGAGTAGGATGAGTAGGACGAGAGGAAGTGGAAAAAATGAGCGCCAGTAATTCAACAGAAATCAAGTTCGGAACCGATGGGTGGCGAGGACTAATTGCCCATGACTTTACTTTTGCCAACGTGCGAAAAGTAACCCGGGCGATCGCCAGTTACCTAGAAACCGCTTACAGCAAAGACCGTCCAGTTCTAGTCTCCTACGATACCCGCTTTTTGGCAGACGAGTTCGCCCGCACCTCCGCCGAGGTACTGGCAGATTTGGGATGGACTGTCATGGTAGTCGATCGAGATTGCCCAACACCAGTCATCGCCTACAGCGCCAAACATCTAAACTCCGCCGGAGCCCTAATGTTCACGGCTTCGCACAATCCCGCACCTTACTGCGGCATCAAATACATCCCCGACTATGCGGGCCCAGCCACCCCAGAAATTACCGATACAATCGTGGCAAATATTGCTGGCGCTTCTGATGCGCCAGCGATCGGGAATCACAACGATAAAATTTCTACTTTTGACCCAAAACCCGAATATCTCAAGTTTCTTTATACTTTGATCGATGTGGAGCGGATTCGATCGGCTAAATTGAAAGTCAAGTACGACGCCCTCTATTCGACTTCTCGCGGCTATCTAGACGAAGTTTTGGTACACTGCGGCTGCGATTTGGAAAGTTTTCACACTTACCGCGACGTACTGTTTGGCGGCGGAATGCCCGAGCCCAAAGGCGAACAGTTGGTTGAGTTAGTGGAAGCTGTTAAGAAAGATTCGGCAGATTTGGGTTTGGCCACAGATGGCGATAGCGATCGCTTTGGGATTGTTGACGAGTTGGGAAATGTCTTGACTCCGAATACTGTGCTATTGCTGCTGGCGCGTCACTTGGTGAAAAATAAAGGCTTGACAGGGGCGATCGTCCGTACCGTCGCCACTACCCACTTGCTAGACAATATGGCCGCCAAATACGGCCTAAAAATCTACGAAACCGCAGTCGGCTTTAAATACATCGGCGAAAAAATGCGAGAAACAGCCGTACTCATCGGCGGCGAAGAGTCTGGCGGTTTGAGCATTTTGGGTCACATCCCCGAAAAAGACGGGATTTTGGCTGATATGCTAGTCGCAGAGGCGATCGCCTACGAAGGCAAACCGCTTTCTCAGCTAGTCGAAGAAGCCATCAAAGAAGCTGGCGGCCCCCTGTACAACAAACGCTTAGATTTGCACCTAGACGAAGCCCACAAAGCAGCCGTTTTGGCATCTTTCACCAAAAATCCACCGACGGAAATAGCCGGTATTGGTGTCAAGGAAATCGGCCGCAAAGACGGAATTAAACTCGATCTTGAAGACGGCGGCTGGGTACTGTTGCGCCCTTCAGGAACCGAACCCCTGATGCGTGTTTACATGGAAACAAACTCTGTGGAAAAAGAAACCAAAGTTGCCCAATACATGGAAAAGGTAATTTCTCAGTTAGAACCTGTTTAAATTTTCCCTATTCCAACGCAGGGTTTTTCCCTACGCCTTAAGATTGTAGGGTGCGCACTGCGCACCTTATTATTTTTGATAACTTTTCCAAATCCTCTGAATATTAATCATCGATACTAAGCTGTTTTGCACTTAAATTGGATATTAAAAAAAATCAAACAATGAGTGGAGTGGGCTTCTAGCCCGTTCTTTATGGACGGGCTAGAAGCCCATCCCACAAACTTGTGTAAAGTATTTAATTTGCTATCCTTAGCAGT
>CASBQF010000315.1 GCA_949127775.1 Oscillatoriales cyanobacterium PMM_0080 | reverse complement strand
TATAACCGGGAGTACCGATGCTCACACTCAAGCTATTTTTGGGCTGAGGATTAGTGATTTGAGTCGTAATTTCTTTGACTGCGCCGAAATCAATTAAAACTAACTTGTTATCTCGATCTCGGCGCAGGATATTGCGGGGATTGACATCGCGGTGAATTACATTTTGCTGGTGTACAAAATCTAAAATTTCCAGAAGTTCTTGCAATATACAAATAACTTTATCTTCCTTCATCCCTCCGGCATTTCCCGGAGAAGTGGGCGTAATTTCTTGACTTAAATCGTGGCCTTCTATCAATTCTTGAACGAGATAAAACTCTTGATTTTCTTCAAAGTATGCAAAAAGTCGGGGAATGCGATCGTGATTTCCCAACTTATACAAAACCTGCGCTTCGGTATCAAACAAACGTCTGGCTACCTGTAGAGTTTCTGGATCAGTTGCTTGAGGTTTGAGTTGCTTGACGACGCACAGGTGATTCCCTGGTAACTGACTATCTTCAGCTAAATAAGTTTGAGCAAATCCGCCGCCTCCCAAGTGACGGATAATGCTGTAGCGACTGCTGAGTGTGATTCCAAGCATGAAATTTACCTAATATTTCCGAGTCTTTCTCCCCTTTCGGAGTAAAACAGGGGTTGGGGGAGTGGTTTTGTATTTGATTAAGTTTAACTAATTTGCGATCGGCTTTACAGCAGAAAGTCTGTAAACTTACAAGATGATTTTGCCGACAAGTGGTGAAATAGTCGGCGAATTATCTTTGTGACACTTCAGATGCGTAGGGTGCGCACTGCGCACTTTACTTTGATTTAACATGGTTGAGACGCATGGGCTAGAAACCCGGTTTCTAAAAGTTTTACCAATGACAACGATAAATATACGAAGAAACCGGGTTTCTGATGTGAGCGCGAGTCAGTCCTATTTTACTTTAAACAGCTTTCAAAATCTGATCGTCAACCGAAAAATCTATCTCGGCTTTGTCCCGCCCCGAAACTACATAATCATTCTGAAATGAATCTTTTAATCCCGAAACTAAGTCAAATTCTGGCTTCCAGTTAAGCTCGGTAACAGCTTTATTTACTGAAGCAAAAAAGTGCTGCAATCTCATCGGGAAAGCTTTCTTTTTGCCAAAGTCAAATTGTTTCGGATCGTAGTGTACAATCTTAATAGAATCGGATGATTTGCCTGCCGCCTGAATGCAGGCGCGAGCTAAACCATCAAAGGTGACAAATCGATCGCCCGAAACGTTGTAAATTTGCCCGATCGCCCTTTTATTCCCCAAAACCGCAGCCATAGCATTCGCCAAATCCTGACAATGCCCAAATTGCGTGAAGTGCATCCCGTTACCGGGAATCGGAATCGGTCGATCGCGCGCAATGCGATCGAAAAACCAAGCCTCCAAATCGTTATAATTTTGAGGGCCATAAATGTAAGTCGGGCGAATCGAAGTCCAAGGCAAACCGGACTCTGCCAAGTAATTTTCCGTGTCGCACTTACCCAAATGTCGGCTTTTGGGATCGGTAGCATCCCCTTCAATATGAGGCATTTGATCGGATTTCAAATAAACCCCCGCAGAGCTCATATAAACAAAGTGCTGCACCCGTCCTTTAAATATTTCAGCTAAAGGCTTTGTATCGCTCAACTCGCGACCGTTGTTGTCAAAAACGACATCAAACTCAAGAGCCGATAACTTGTCTTTAAGTTGATCGACATTTGTGCGATCGCCCAAAATCTGTTTTACGCCCGAAACTGGTACAGGCTTATTGCCCCGGTTAAACAACACAACTTCATGCCCTTGTGCTGCTAAAATCTTAGTAAGATAAACCCCGATAAATCGAGTACCGCCCATCATTAAAATTCGCATTAATTTCGATGCTCCTTACAGTTAGTCTAAATATCTTACAATAAAGCGAGTATCTTGCTTTACCAAGTAGGTCATTGCCAAAAAACAATAGTATCTTGTAGGGGCGGGTTTAGCTAAAAATCTATGATACCAGCCAGTTGATCAAGGCAAAACCCGCCCTCTCCCCATCTAATTTAGCTAAAAATCTATGATACCAGCCAGTTGATCAAGGCAAAACCCGCCCTCTCCTAATTTAGCTAAAAATCTATGATACCAGCCAGTTGATCAAGGCAAAACCCGCCCTCTCCCCTCTCCCCATCTCAAAATAAACATACTTTCAATTTGCCCAAAATACTCCTATGCAATTTCCCCGGCTGCATCCAGAAACAATCGAAGAAGTCAAACAAAGAGCCGACATAGTAGATGTTATTTCCGGCCGCGTCGTCTTGCGAAAACGTGGCAAAGAATTCGTCGGATTGTGTCCCTTTCATGACGAGAAATCTCCCAGCTTTACCGTCAGCCCAGCCAAACAAATGTACTATTGTTTCGGTTGTGGTGCAGGCGGAAATGCTTTTAAGTTCCTCATGGAATTGGAGAAACGCTCTTTCAGCGAAATAGTATTAGAATTAGCTAAAAATTATCAAGTTCCAGTCAAAACAGTCGAACCTGAACAGCAACAAGAATTACAACGCCAAATGTCTCTGCGGGAACAACTGTATGAAATATTAGCACTAACAGCCAAGTTTTACGAACACGCTTTGCGGCAAACCCAAGGAGAAGAACCATTAGCATATCTCAAATCCGATCGCAAACTTAGCGAAGAAACTATCCAACAATTTCAAATAGGTTATGCACCCCAAGGTTGGGAAGCACTGTATAGTTATTTAGTAGAACAAAAAAACTATCCGGCGCAATTAGTAGAACAAGCAGGATTAATTGTACCGCGAAAATCAGGAGGTAGTGGCTATTACGATCGCTTCCGCAACCGCATTATGATTCCCATTCGCGATACCCAAGGTAGAGTCATCGGTTTCGGCGGCAGAGCTCTCGGCGACGAACAACCAAAATACCTCAATTCTCCCGAAACAGAACTGTTCGATAAAGGCAAGACTTTATATGGCTTAGATACAGCAAAAATAGCGATTGGTAAGGCCGATCGAGCAGTCGTCGTAGAGGGGTACTTTGACGCGATCGCACTTCAAGCAGCGGGCATCTCCAACGCCGTCGCTTCCCTCGGCACAGCCTTAAGTTTAAACCAAGTGCGCCAGTTATTGCGCTACACTGATTCTAAACAAATTATCCTCAACTTTGACGCAGACAAAGCAGGCACTCAAGCAGCAGAAAGAGCGATCGGAGAAATCGAAAAACTCGCTTATCAAGGAGAAGTACAACTGCGGGTACTCAACATTCCCGATGGCAAAGACGCCGATGAATACCTCAAAACATACTCCCCAGAACAATATAGAGAATTGCTCGAAAATGCTCCTTTATGGATAGACTGGCAACTGCAACAAATGCTCGTCAATCAAGATTTGAAGCAAGCCGATACTTCCCAGCAAGTCACGAAAAAAATTATTAAATTATTAGCCAATATCACTGACGACAATCAGCTATCACATTACCTACAAAAGTGTGCGGAAATTCTCAGTAAAGGAGATTTTCGACTCACAAAAATGCTAGTCGAAAACTTGCTGAATCAAGTAGTTAGCGATTGGGCTAAGCGGCAAAGTCAAGACGAATCTTTGACAATGCCCCTGTTAATTAGAAATAAGCTGAAGCCAAGCAAACAACAGAAAAAACAGCGTGCCAGTGGTGGTGAAAACAAAAGCTCACAACAAGGCTTTTCTGCCGTAGCCCGCAGTCTTTTAGAAGAAGCAGAAGCGCAATTATTGCAGATTTATTTGCATTGTCCCGAATACCGCCAAGATGTCAGAGAAGCAATAGAAGCTAGAGACGTGCAGTTTAGTCTTTCTCACCACAGATTTTTGTGGCATCTGATTTTGAATGCGGAAATATTACACAAAATGTCTTTACAAGTACAGCCTTCTGAGTTAATATTGAAGTTGCAAGATAGTTTCATTGAATATCCCACTCAACTCAATCAAATCTCGCATTTATTTTACTTGAACGAGTTTTCACAAAGAAACGTTTATCGCGCACCTTTAGTAATTCGATCGGCGATCGCCTGTATCGAGCAAATAATTAGCATGAAGCGGCGCCGGATTGCACTGAATATGTGGGAAAAAGCTAAAGCGGCTAGTATTGGTGAACTAGCTATAGAATATCATCAACTATTTTGTGCCGAACAAGAATGGCTCAAGGAATTAGATCGGCTGCGTCAAGTTAATTTTTATGATTTAACATCCGTGCCTTGGGGCTAAGGACATTTTAGATCAGTTCGCGATCGATGGCACTCGCTTTTGTAGGGTGCGCAATGCGCACCTTACTCGTTATTAATACTACCCGAAATCCGGACACGGCAGTGCCGTTTCCCTACAATGCATCGGGTAGGGAAATGGCATTGCCGTTTCCTGGGTTGCTCGTGCAACCAGAATTGATATTAATAATCGCAAAACAGAGTTTCGCGAGTGTCTCTACCTGTCACGGGGTTAGTACCTTTTGCCACCAGACAAAGTTTTTTGATCATATCATCTCGCAGCAGTGCTTCTGTAAAATCAGCACCGTCAATGACTGCTCCTTCGAGTCTGGTATTGTAAGCAAAAGCACCCTCAAGGATAGCATTAGTTAAATTTGCCTTCATCATGCGTGCTAAATCCAAAGTAGCGCCACTGAAGTTAGCACCTTCTAAATTCGCTTCTTCCAGATTGGCTGCAAAAAAGCTGACGCCGCGCAAATCTGCATTGGTAAAATTGCTGTTGCGAAGATTGGCTTTATTAAAGCTGTCGTCAGTTAAAACTTTCCCAGTAAAATCAGCGCCGACTAGGATTTCTTTGTCGTGATCCAAGGCGAAAGCAGGTGCGGGATTGATGCCGATCGCCCCAGCGACAATTACTGCTAAGATCACAAAACTCAGCAAAAGACTATAAATATATTGGCGAATTCCAGAATTCATAAGATCTCGCGGTAAGTGGGAAACTCAGAGTCTTTAGACCTGAGAGGAAAACGGCTCGGCGATTTCAATCGCCTTGAATCTTTCCATTACCGCCTTGGAGTTGCTTGATTTGGTGTACTTTTGTATTGCACTTTCGGTGGGACAATTACCACCTCAAACCTTGCAACTCTGTACGCATAATGTTGACCCTTGTTGAGGTCTCCCCCCTTGCGGGGTAATGTTAGCTTCGCCAATGTTATCAGGGCTTGTTAGGCTAGGAGCACTGTTTCAGTGACTTTAAAACTGTTTAACTACTAGCGACAGAGCAGGGGACTAGCTTCGCATCCGCAGGGTGTCGTGACCCAAATAACGTAGCCAGTTAAGGCTTAGGCTGGTCAACACAGCTTGTTTGATTTCTCTTACAAGCTCAGTGGCTTTAGCCCTGAGTTATTGACACAAGTTAAAGCTAATGAGCAGCCATGACAGTTCAGAATCGAATCTTACCAGAAAGTGCGACTCTTCGCTGGCTTGGGCCTCGCACAATGTACCCAAATCCCCAAACTCTCGGGCTTTGGGTACATTGGGAGAAAACTTAGTCGCCGAGTGGTTACAGCAACAAGGTTGGGAAATCCTGCACCGCCAGTGGCATTGTCGCTGGGGAGAGATTGACATCATCGCACTCGGAATAGATAGAGAAACCGAAATCAACAGAGGTAACGAAAATTCTCCATTCCCCATTTCCCATTGCCAAACATTAGCATTTGTCGAGGTAAAAACTCGCAGCCGGGGAAATTGGGATGCTGGTGGAATCCTGGCTGTTAGTGCTGCAAAACAAGCCAAAATCTGGCAAACCGCCGAAATATTTTTAAGCACTCGTCCAGATTTAGCAAATAATTCTTGTCGCTTTGATGTCGCCCTAGTCAGGTGCGAACCTTTACGACAAAAGACTAAACAAATATTACCACCGTTAACAGCAACAAAGTTTCAATCCGCCACTGCCGAAAATTACCTGCTCACCCTGCAAGAATACATTCGATCGGCTTTTAGCAATTAAAAATATCTAATTAAAAAAAATTTGGAAAAATCATCCGAAGGCAGCCATTATCAACTATAATAAGAAATACTAATTTCGGATAAGCTGTTGTGGACTTAAATTGTATATTTGAGGCGGGCGAGACGCCCACCCCACAAGAGTTTTATTCTTTTAAACATTTTTTTAACATACAGTTTAAATGCAGAATAGCTTACTCGGACAGGTTCTGCTTTTGAGTCTCTGCTATAAAAGTTAGTCGATCTGCGTAGCAATCTAGGCCAGAGTTTCCGGGCAATATCCGAGACCCTTGACAAATTGCTGGCGAAATGCTTCAATTTCCTGGCGATCGGGGCTGCCGTGACAAACCACGGCTACCTGGTAACGGCGCATCACGCTTAGCGGCGATTGTCCCGTTTCCAAACTCCAAAGTGCCATTTGCAAGCGAATTTCAGGATCGTAAGGAATCCCGAGTTCGTTCATAAAAGCTCGAAAGTCCCCGTGCATTTCTGGAGTCAAGTATTGGCTCATTTTCACCTTCACGACCCAGCCGTCAATTTGGTGAATAACAGTGATAAATTGCAAGGGAAGATGATGAGCCGCGCGTAGGTAATCCACGACTCTCAGAGTAAGGCTAGTATTGGCGATGTAGTAGAGGTATTCCATAAACGATCCTTATGAGCCTTATGAGTAAAGCTGATGCTATATATCTATCTTCGCGGACTATACCCGTCAATACAAGGGGAAAAGCACCCGACTTTGGATGGGGGTTTTTACCCAATTTGTTACCTAGTTGAAAGATCGATCGTACAGGAATTCACTCAATGACAGAGATTGACTGGTCTTTGGACGGTTACGACTACGAACTTTCCCCCGAGTACATTGCCCAAAATCCCGCAGTGCCTAGGGATAGTTCTCGCTTGCTGACTGTAGATTCTCCCAGCAGCCACCAACACCGGATTTTCCGGGATTTGCCCGATTTGCTCCAACCCGGAGACTTGCTGGTACTGAACAACACCCGCGTGCTCCCAGCGAGGCTTTTCGGACACAAACCCAACGGCCCGGCTGTGGAGATATTGTTGATGGAAGAACGGCAGCACAACTGCTGGCTGGCTTTGGTCAAACCGGGAAAACGTTTAAAGTTGGGAGCAAAAATTGAGTTCGATCCGATCGTCCCAGAGTGCGATGAAATAGAACCCGCTGGCCCTTGCTGTTGCCTTCAAGAAGCTGGGGTGCTCGATCGTCGTCCATTGACTGCCACAGTTATCGCTAGGGACGAGGCCACAGGAGGGCGGCTGTTGGAGTTTGACTTGCCGACAGAGATGTCTCTGATGCCGTTTTTGGACGAATACGGCCATGTACCCCTGCCGCCCTACATCGACAATTCCCAAGCTGCGCCGGAACAGTACCAGACTGTTTATGCCGAAAAGGTTGGGGCGGTGGCAGCCCCCACCGCAGGGCTGCACTTCACCGAAGAGTTGTTCGATCGCTTGCAGCAGCGAGGCATCGAAAAAGCTTTCGTCACCCTACACGTCGGAGTGGGGACGTTTCGGCCGGTGGAAGTGGCAGACGTGACGACTCACCAAATGCACGGCGAATGGGTGGAAGTACCCCTGGAAACTGTGGAGAAAATCCGCGAAACTCAAGCCAGAGGCGGGCGAATCATTGCCGTGGGTACAACAGCAGTGCGAGCTTTAGAGGGAGCGGCTGCCGCGAGTGACGATTTTTCTTTGCAGCCTTTTTGCGGCCCGACAAATTTGTATATTTATCCGGGCTACAAATGGCGGGTTGTAGAGGGGATGATTACCAATTTCCACTTGCCTCGCTCTACTTTGATGATGATGGTAAGTGCGATGATTGGAAGGTCTCGGCTGTTGGAACTTTACCGAGAGGCGATCGAGCAGCAGTACCGCTTTTATTCCTTTGGCGATGCCATGCTGATTTTACCAGCCGCCAAAATCGATTGACCGATCGTCGGGCATCGGGCTCGCCCAATGCCCAATATTCCGTTTCTATTCTTCCTCCTCTTCTTCATTGCCAGGATACACGAAGCTGTTGGAACGCCCAGTCAGAACTGATTTGCCCAGAGACAGAGCTTTCTGAGCTGCTACTACAGCTTTGCGCTTCCATGTGGCCTTGCGCATATTCTTCTTGGATTTGGAGGTTTTCTTCTTAGGAACTGCCATGACGCTAAATACTTTCGGATTGTATAGACAAACAAATATTCTAGCCGATTTTGTCTGCATCGCTTACTCTAAAAATGGCATTCCTTAAAAGGTATTCGTCATCAGGCAGAAGAAGATTGTCCGACTCTCCCACTCGCCGCCGCCTAGAGTTCGTGAAAGTGGTAGAACACGACGCCAGTTATTGAATCGTTCTCAATACTGACATAACCCGTTTTCAGCATTGCTGTGAAAGCCTCTTCCACTTCCGCAAAAGTCGCGCCGGTTGCCATCACCCCTTGGGTGACAGACAATCTGCCGTTCTTGGTATAAGCAGCCTTCAGGAGTTTAACCCCTAGCTGGTCTGGTGTTGGCTTCGGGTATGTCGAGGCGATCGCCCCGTTGACAGGATACAGCGCCATACCTTCGGGAGATACGCCGAGTTTGCCCCTGAAACTAGCATTGTGTTCATCTACCATGTTCGTCAGCAGCAACAAGTCAAACAATTGCCCGAACCCAAACAACCCAAAGGTACACAGCCACAGCAAACCCGTGCCAATCTTGCCGTTGTAAAGACGGTGGAGTCCGAATGGGCCGAAAAAACAAGCTGCCCATAAAAGGTAACTAACACCTAAATTGCTCATTTTATGCCCGTCCTGTCTGGTTATTCTAACGATTGGAGTCCCTCTATACATTTTGTACTCTCGATCGAGTGTTTGAACAGTTTGACACCAACAGATATTTGTGCATTGTCCGAAATCCTGGGTTATTGGTTATTGGTTATTGGTTATTGGTTATTGGTTATTGGTTATTGGTTATTGGTTATTGGTTATTGGTTATTGGTTATTTGTTATTGGTTATTTGCTACAAATTCCCTGTTTGCCCCATAATCATGACCCATAATCATGACCCATAATCATGCCCCATACCCCATAATCATGCCCAGTGAGTAATTCTGCGTAGCAATTCTTAATGCCAGCAACATATTTCCGGGGGCGAGAGCTTGGTAAACTGGATGGCGTGGAAATTACAAAAAATTTAACCTAAATTCCACGCCCCAGGCCAAAATGCGCCCGCCACTGGCGATCGTCGGCATACACGAGCGATCGAGCTCGCCCTCCGTATCCGACACCTGAAACAAGCAAGTAGTTATAAGCAAAAATCCAATAAACATATGGTAGATTCCCTCAAAAGACCAACTTTTGCTTCACAGCAGCAGGAAGCGAAAACTCCAGCCAAAGAAACTATTCTCACGCCGAGATTTTACACCACAGACTTTGACGAGATGGCCAAAATGGACATCTCGATCAACGAAGCCGAACTCGAAGCAATTATCAAAGAGTTCCGCGTTGACTACAACAAAACCCACTTCGTGCGGGATGCCGAGTTCGATCAATCTTGGGAACACATCGACGGCGAAAAGCGCAGGTTATTCATTGAATTCCTCGAACGCTCTTGCACCGCTGAGTTTTCTGGCTTCTTGCTCTACAAAGAATTGGCACGCAAGCTCAAGGGCAAAAATCCGGTACTCGCCGAAGGTTTCTTGCTCATGTCTCGCGACGAAGCACGTCACGCCGGATTCCTCAACAAAGCGCTGGGAGACTTTGGTTTGTCCCTAGACTTAGGTTTCTTGACAAAGAGCCGCAGTTACACATTCTTCAAGCCGAAGTTTATTTTCTACGCCACTTACTTGTCCGAAAAGATCGGTTATTGGCGCTACATCACAATTTACCAGCACTTGAAAGAGCATCCTGAAGATCAGATTTATCCGATTTTCCGATTCTTTGAAAATTGGTGTCAGGATGAAAACCGCCACGGAGATTTCTTCGATGCGGTAATGAGAGCTCAGCCTCAGATGTTGAATGATTGGCGCGCTAAGCTGTGGTGCCGCTTCTTCTTGCTGTCGGTATTCGCCACAATGTATCTCAATGATATCCAGCGCGGTGGTTTTTATCGATCGCTCGGACTCGATCCTCGCGAATACGACATTGAAGTCATCAAAAAGACCAACGAAACAGCAGGCCGCGTATTCCCCGTCATGCTCGACGTGAACAATCCAGAGTTTTATGAACGCCTGGATGTTTGCCTCAAAAACAATCAGCAATTGACCGCAATTGTCGCTTCTGAAACTCCGAAAGTTTTGCAATTGTTCCAAAAATTGCCTCTGTATGTGTCCAACGGCTGGCAGTTGGTGAAACTGTACTTTATGAAGACGATTGAGTCGCCTTCTGTTGAAGGTGCAGTCCGTTAAATTTTGATTTTCTATCCTCTGTGACGGCGGTTCTGCGGAAGCGGAGCCGCTTTTTTTGGGTATGCCATATCAATTCCGGTTGCAGGGCGAATTAATATTACCCGAAATCAGGAGACGGCTTGGCCTTTGTCCCTACCCCAGATTAATGGTAGGGACACGGCACTGCCGTCTCCTCTATATCATTCCGGCACAGCCGGAATTGATATTAGTTCCCGCCCGACTCAAGTCTGACGCTACTACACAGCGGATTAAAAATTCAAAGAGAACTAAGAGTAAATCCGGTTTTTAAGTATTATTTTATTTAGTCCCGCGAAGGCGAATTTCGTTTGTGTAATCGCGACTTACAGTCGCCCGGAATTGATGCTATCATAATCGATTATCTTTTCGCACCTTTATGAAAGCAAACAAAAAACAATTCAACAAATCAACATTGGTTTTTTCCCTAGGAATGCTCGGCGTTTTCCTCATGTCCTTAAGTCTACGGTTTTGGGAATTAGAGCGATTTAACACCTTAGTATTTGACGAAGTTTACTACGCTAAATTTGCCAACGATTATCTGACAAAAACTCCTTTTTTCAACGCTCACCCGCCTCTGAGTCAGTACATAATTGCGATCGGCATTTGGATCGGTACTCACCTTCCCTTCGGCAAAACCGCCGTCAACAGTATGGCTGGCTCCCTGCTTTCCCCGTGGCATTACCGCTGGCTCAACGCTCTCACAGGCTCCTTCATTCCGCTAGTTGTCGGAGCCCTAGCTTATCAGCTCCTTCGGCGCCATAGTTACGCTTTTCTTGCCGCTTTGTTTGCGGCCTGCGACGGTTTGTTTTTAGTTGAGTCTCGCTACGCCCTCAACAATATTTATTTAGTTTTGTTTGGAATCTTAGGTCAATTATTTATTTTAAAATCCGTAGAAGCTGAAGGCAAAAAGCGCTGGCTTTGGCTGATACTAGCCGGGATAGGCTTCGGCGCTTCTGCTGCTATTAAATGGAATGGATTGTGGTTTCTTTTCGGTACTTATCTCATTTTAATCTGCGCTTGGGCAGTACATCTTATTCAGGGAAACAAAGAAGATGAAGAACAGAGCCGCGAGATAAATTCAGCTCTAATTCCTGCCGAAAGTCCTGTACAAAAACTGACTCAACTCAGTTTTATAGAAGTAGGATTAAGTTTAGCTGTGATTCCTATTTTAGTTTACAGCATATCCTGGATTCCTCACCTGCATCTCAATCCAACTCCCAATTTCTGGCAGATGCAAACAGAAATTTTGACTTATCACCAACGGATTAAAAGCGGGCCTGACGTGCATCCTTATTGTGCCGCGTGGTACACTTGGCCTCTGATGCTGCGCCCGATCGTCTACTTCTACAAAACTGCTACCAACAATGGACAACCAGATCCAGTTTTGCCAGCTTTACCAGCGGGTGTAAATCAGGTAATCTTTGACGTTCACGCGATGGGAAATCCCTTCCTGTGGTGGCTTTCAACCATAGCTTTAGTGCTAGTAATCGGAGTTTTAGTTCACCGGACTTGGGTGTGGCTGCAAACGCGCAGTCAGACTTCCGTTGATGCGATCGAACAACAGCGACCAATTTTGTTTCCGCCGACTGCTGAGATGTGGCTGGCGCTGTATTTGATAGTTAATTGGGCCGCTAATTTACTACCTTGGGTGAAGGTGACTCGCTGCGTATTTTTGTATCATTATATGGGCTGTTCTGTGTTTGCAGCCTTAGCGCTTGCTTGGTGGACTGACAGGTGGCTGCACAGCCCTCAAACTCGCCTCCGGGGGATGGGGGTAACAATTATTTTTCTGGTTTTGGGTGCTTTTATTTTTTGGATGCCTCTCTATTTGGGACTGCCTTTGTCGCAAATGGAATGGAAAATTAGGATGTGGCTGCCGTCTTGGGTTTAAGGCTTTATTTGTGTAGCTACTTGTGAAACAATGCGCGATAAACTGGTTCCCCGCGTTTCAGAGTAGCAATTTCTCTCTCAGTAGCAACAGGTAAGGGATTTTCTGCTAGCCATTCGCCGCTATTTGTACGTTGAAAAGTAGGATCAGATGCAAAGCGATCGCACATTTCGACTTCTACTTCCTCAATATCCGATTGAATAAACACTTCGCCACCAACTGCGAGATAAGTCGCCAACTCGCCGACTAACTCCTGCTGCACTACCCGCCGCTTGTGGTGCTTTTTCTTGAACCACGGATCGGGAAATTGAATGCTAACCCGCTGCAATGTACCAGCGGGCAAAGTTTCTAAAATTGGCTTCAGGGAACTATTAGCATTGCAAAACAAATAGTGCAAATTTGTCAAGCCTTTTTCGTCCCGCCAAAGATTCGCCTCCTCTACCAAAGGTTCCCGAATTTCTAATCCGAGAAAATTCCAATCTGTTTGAATTTGCGCCATGTGCCACAAAAACCGTCCCCTTCCACAACCGATATCTAAATGGAGTGGCAAATTTAAGTCAGTATAGATTTTAGTCCAATCAGGGGGACTGGCGGATACTTGATATTTACGGCACAGTGGATTGACGTGTTCTCTAACTCTAACTCTTCCCAATTTGGCTGTCTCCTAAAAAAATTTGTTCGTAGTCAGGAATGCAAGTCTTGATTCGCTAAAAGTCATAGATAGGACTAAAGTCCTTACTACAAACGGGTAGAATTCTTGTAACTTAAGCTTCTGGTTCAATACCTGCCGCTCTTAATTGTGCGGAAAGTCGATCGGCTCGCTGTCTTTCCCTTTCGACCATCTCTGCTCCCCACAATAACATCTCTCCGCTCTCATCCCACCAGCGCAACCAATATCCGGTTCTTTCAGCCTTTGTTCCCTGCCAAACACCCAGAAATAGCCCAACTCCCGAAATCCAATAACGATTATTGGCATCGGGTTTCTCTTGTTTATACCTTGCTATTGAATGCAAATGATGTACTATTAAATATCCGGTTGCAGGTTGAAAAATTACATAAATTGGAGATTCCAATATTTGTTCATAAAAATGCCATTTTCCGGGGATATAAGTTCGTTTGGCAGAATATTCATCCTGATAACGAGGAGCATTATCTGGCAAAAACTCCATGACAACTGCCGGAATGTCTCCTTCTATATTGGGAATATAACTGCGGCGAATTTCGCGATCGGGAAGCGGCTGTACGTTTGTGGCATAGAAAAAATCGGGAGTTTTTATAACTATATTATCGTTGAAGGTTACACAAATTGCTAGATGAGACGCAACTAATGTTCCCTCCAAAATTAGCCCTGCAATTTCTAAGCTTTCCCGTAAGGCCGCAGCCAGCAAAGGCTGGTCGATATCTTGCAGGGGGTACTCGTCTAAAATGAAATTTTTTGGCAATTTTTTCCAGGATATTTTGAATTGCATTGGATTGAGTGTCATGGTATTTTACCTCTTAGTAAGAATGTGGTGAAACTGCTGAAAATAATTTTCGATCGGATAGCATCGCCTATTTTTTAAGTTTCTGGTTCAATGCCTAATGCTCTTAATTGGGCGGCCAATCTGGACGATCGTTCTCGTTCTTGTTCGGCTCGTTCTCGTTCTTGTTCGGTCTCCTGTTGAGCGATTAACCTTTCTTGCCTTTCCCTTTCTACCATTTCTGCACCCCACAATAGCATCTCGCCACTTTCATCCCACCACCGCAACCAATATCCGGTTCTTTCGGCTTTTGTGCCATACCAAATACCCAGAAATAGTCCAACTCCAGGAATCCAATAACGACCGTTTGAATCAGCTTGATATGGTTGATATTTTCCTGATGAATCCAACTGATTAATGTCTATAATTCCCGTGGAAGGTTGAAATGTTGCATAAATTGGCACTTGCAATATATGCTCGTAAAAATACCATTTTCCTGGGGGATAAGTTGCTGTTTGAGAATATTCATCGCAAGCAGTAGCTGATAAAAATTCCATGACTATATCTGGAATTTCTCCTTCTAGGTTAGGAGTATAACTACGGCGAATTTCTTGATTGGGAAATGGTTGTACGTTGCGGGCATAAAACCAGTCTGGAGCTTTGACAACTAGCTGGTTGTTTAAGGTCGCGCAGACGGCCATATTCGGGGCAATTAATATTCCTGCTACTATTAGCCCCGCGATTTCTAGGATCTCGCGCAAGGCGGCGGCCAGCAAGGGTTGGTCGATATTTTCCACTGGTTCCTCGTCTAAAATGAAGTCGGCGGGCAATTTTTCCCAGGTAATTTTTAAGTCGGCTGTACTGACTGTCATGGTATTTTACCTCTTACTAGGATTGTTGAAGGGCTGCTTGCAATACTTCCTTATGAAAGAGCGATCGCCCTACTATGAATTTTATCCTTTCTGGCGATAATGCGTCGCCATTGGCGTAGTGTTCGATCCAGGTTTTGCTGATTAAATAGGGATCTTCGGGCAATTCCGATAATAAGTATCCCGGCATTTCTAACTCGTCCATCAATTGACTAACTTTGGGATCGTAGCTGAGGGCAAAGCAGCGACATTCTTCGGATGCGGCCATAATTAAACTATGATAGCGCATCCCGATCGCCATTTCGACTCCCCGAAATACTCCTTTCAATTTCCTCGGATCGTCTAAACTCAGAATGCGGCTGGTTTTCGGCATCGCTTCGTGCAAAGATTTCGCAATTTCTAAGTCGTGAGATGCTTGAAAAGGTAGCAACAAAATTAAGGTACGAGTAGCTTTTTGAAAGTCAACTAAAGCTTTAGTTAAGATTGACAAACGGGCGGGAGTTAGTGTCGAGTGCGATCGCAAACAAACTGCAACTCTCGGCGCTGGCAAATCCCACAAACCGGAAACTGGGGAATTTTCCAAAGCCCAGACGGGATCGGGTGCTAAAGTAAAGGGGATTTCCCAATCTGCAAGTAAAGTAGCAGAACCTTTATCCCGCACGCTGACACCTGTGCATCCAGCAAAACAGCGCTGAGATAATTTACGGGTAATATCTCGATTCAATGGCCCAATTCCTTGAGCCCAGGCGATAGTTTTTAAGCCCATCTGCTGTGCTAATCCCATCAAACCGCCATAATAAAATGGGCTGATCATGCTGGTAGCGTCTTGGATCAAACTGCCGCCACCCCAGATTAGCGCGTCGGCGTTGCGGAGTGTATCGAGGACTTGGAAGGCATTCATACGATCGCGCGCAGCTACCCCATACCGTTGATTTGTCTCGACAGGATTGCCAGAAAGGACGATCGGTGTCACGCCATCTGGTAACATTTGCAATAGCGATGCCAACAGCGCTTCGTCGCCGCCGTTGCCTTTACCGTAATAGCCGCACAAAATTGCTCGCATTTCTACTCTTTTCTTGGTTTATGATGGCATATAAATATTACCGGAAATTTGGGTAAAAGCCCCGTCACTTGTCTGAAACAACTAAATACATCTTTCAACTTATTTCACAATACAAAAAATGCACGCTTTGTCAATTCCCACCTGGATTATTCATATTTCTAGCGTCATCGAGTGGATTGCCGCCATCTGGTTGATTTGGACTTACGGCGAAGTCACTCAAAACCGCGCTTGGTGGGCTCTTTCCTTCGGGATGTTACCCGCCCTCGTCAGTGCTATGTGCGCCTGTACGTGGCACTATTTCGACAACTCTCCTGCCCTAGAATGGATCGTCACTCTGCAAGCGGCTATGACTCTCATCGGCAATTTTACTCTGTGGGCGGCGGCTTGGTGGATTTGGCGATCGGCTCAACCAGCACCAGAGAAGATTGAAGATTTAAAAATGGAGAAAGTCATTGAAAAATAGCATTGTTTGGATAACATTTGCAGCGAGTTCACTTTTATTGATAGCCGGATTTTCACTCTCCAGCAAAGCTAGCAATACTTCCTCACAACTCGCCCAACAGCCAAACTGTAAAAGCCCTCAAACGACACTGGACATGAATATGTGTTCCAGCCAAGAGTTTAAAACAGCAGACACCAAACTCAATCAATTATATCAGCAACTTCTGCCAAAAATCAACAGCAAACAAAAGCAGAGATTGACTACGGCACAGCGTACTTGGGTGAAATTTAGAGATGAAACTTGTGATTATTCAGCAGGACACTTTGAAGGCGGTAGTGTAGCTCCTTCTATCTACGGTTATTGCAGAGCAAAAGTGACAAAAGAACGGATTAAAGATTTGGAGGGTTATTTGGAACAAGCAAGTTTGTAAAAGTGCGATCGCGATCGACAACAATCTACCCGTTAAATCATTCATACCACAGCAAACTAATATCTTATGGGGCTTGACCCCTCACCCTAAATCATCTTAAAAGTGGTAACAAGCTTTGTTTTTTATTTGATCTTTCCATATGCCAATGGTGTACAATCTAAAATCTAAAATCTAAAATCTAAAATCGCTATGTCCTTCGTTGGCCTGCACATTCACAGCGATTACAGCCTGCTAGACGGCGCGTCTCAGCTACAGCAGCTCGCTGAACGGGCGGTAGAATTGGGGATGCCCGCGATCGCCCTTACGGACCACGGAGTGATGTATGGTGCGATCGAGCTAATCAAAGTTTGCCGAAATAAAAATATCAAGCCCATCATTGGCAACGAAATGTATGTCGTCAACGGCGACATCGAAGTCAAAGTTCGAGGTAGAAGAAAATACCATCAAGTTGTTTTAGCCAAAAACACCCAAGGTTATAAAAACCTCGTTAAACTAACCACAATTTCCCACTTAAAAGGAATGCCCGAACGAGGTATTTTTGCCCGTCCTTGCATCAACAAAGAACTACTCAAACAATACTCCGAAGGTTTAATTGTTACCAGCGCTTGTTTGGGTGGCGAAGTTCCCCAAATGATTCTGCAAAACAAGCTAGATACTGCCCGCGAAGTTGCCAAATGGTATAAAGAAGTATTTGGAGATGACTACTATATAGAAATTCAAGACCACGGTTCCCAAGAAGACCGCATGGTGAATGTTGAAATAGTCAAAATAGCCCGCGAATTCAAAATTCAAATAATTGCCACCAATGATTCTCACTATATTTCCTGCAACGACGTAGAAGCTCACGATGCTTTGCTTTGCATCAACACTAACAAACTGATTGAAGAAGAAAAGCGGATGCGCTACAGCGGCACAGAATATCTGAAGTCCGCTACGGAGATGGCGCAACTGTTTCGAGACCATTTGGATGACGAAACGATCAAAGAGGCGATCGAAACTACCCTAGAAGTAGCAAACAAAGTATCAAGATACGAGCTAACAGGAGAAGCTCGGATTCCCACAATTCCAATTCCCCCAGAACATACCGCCGATACCTATGTAGAAGAAATATCTTGGCTAGGACTATTAGAACGCCTCAAGACCCGCACCAGAAACGAAATTCCCCCAGTCTACAAACAAAGACTAGAATATGAGCTAAAAATGATTCAGCAGATGGGTTTTTCTGAATATTTTTTAGTAGTTTGGGACTACATGAAATATGCCAGGGACAACCACATTCCCGTCGGGCCAGGACGCGGTTCTGCGGCAGGTTCTCTAGTTGCTTACGTCCTCAACATTACCAACATCGACCCCGTACACCACGGATTGCTGTTCGAGAGATTTCTCAATCCCGAACGTAAATCTATGCCAGATATCGATAGCGATTTCTGCATAGAAAGACGCGACGATATGATTAAATATGTCACCGAAAAATATGGTACAGACCGCGTAGCACAGATTATTACTTTCAACAGAATGACATCGAAAGCTGTTTTGAAAGATGTTGCCAGAGTTCTAGGTATTCCCTACAAAAAAGCGGACGAAATGGCAAAAATGATTCCCGTGTCGCGGGGAAAACCGGAAAAACTCAAAGTGATGATTTCCAATGGAACACCGGCACAGGAATTTAAAGACAACTACGAAAATACAATTTGTATCAATGCCGAAACTGGCACCGAAGTTCCAGTGCGTCAGTGGATTGACATGGCAATTCGGATTGAAGGAACTAACAAAACCTATGGCGTTCACGCGGCCGGTGTGGTCATTTCTTCCCAACCTCTTGATGAAATTGTACCTCTGCAAAAGAATGACAATGGTGCTGTAATCACCCAATATTTCATGGAAGACTTGGAATTTTTGGGGTTGCTGAAGATGGATTTTCTGGGACTTAAAAATCTAACAACTCTCCAAAAAACCGTTGATTATGTTAAGCAAACACAAAATAAAACTATCGATGCCGAAGGCTTACCTTCTGACATAGAACGCAGAGCTCAAGAGACATTTACTCGAATCAAAAAATTGCCTGAAGATGTCGAAAAAACTTATCAACTATTAGAAAAAGGAGATTTGGAAGGTATTTTTCAGCTAGAATCTTCGGGGATGCTGGATGTAGTAAAAAAAATTAAACCTTCCAGTCTGGATGATATTTCTTCTATTCTGGCGCTTTATCGTCCCGGCCCGTTGGATGCTGGTTTGATTCCACAATTTATCGATCGCAAACACGGTAGAGAGGTGGTTAAATATGACCATCCGCTGTTAGAACCAATTTTAAAAGAGACCTATGGAACGCTTTGTTTCCAAGAGCAAATTATGCGGATGGCTCAAGATTTGGCGGGCTATTCTTTAGGTCAAGCTGACTTGCTGCGTCGCGCAATGGGCAAGAAGAAGGCTGATGAAATGCAGAAACAAAAGGAAACATTTATTGATGGGGCGACTAAGAATGGTGTCACTCAAAGAATTGCCGAAGAGTTGTTCGGGCAAATGCTACAATTCGCAGAATATTGTTTAAGTTATGACACGCAGATATTGACTGTGGAATATGGTCCGATGGCCATTGGTAAAATCGTTGAGGAAGAAATTGAATGTACTGTTTACAGTGTTGATAATAATGGCCATATTTATACACAGCCAATTGCACAGTGGCATCGCCGAGGTCAGCAGGAGGTTTTTGAGTATTCCCTGGAAGATGGTTCGATAATTCGCGCCACAAAGGATCACAAATTTATGACTGCTGATAGTCAAATGCTGCCCATTGACGAAATCTTTGAAAAAGGATTAGAATTGAAACAAATTAACTCTAGCTCAGATATAAAATGTATCTCGACTATAGAAAACTAAAATCTGAACACAAGAAACAAATCATTTCTGCTTTTAATCATGGTATGGAGTGTCGAGAAATTCCTAACTACCTTGGTGTGAGTGAAAGAGCGGTTTCAAGAGTTTTAAAAGAAGCTGACATTAATACTAAGCGGCGAAACCGCTATACTTTAAATGAAAGCTATTTTGATGTAATTGACTCTCAAGCTAAAGCCTATTTATTAGGATTGATAGCTGCTGATGGCTGTGCTACTCACACTAATTATGTAGCTTTTGAATCCATTGACAAAGAACTCACAGAAATGCTCAGCGTAGAGCTACAATATTCTGGTGAAATTAGAGTTATTCAGCCTCAAAATTATGCTCCTCACTACCGAATAAATTTTTCTTCTGAAAAACTAGCAAGCTCTTTACACGCCTATGGCATCATACCAGGAAGGACTTTTTCAGGAGTTACTTATTTTCCTAACTCACAATATTTAGCATCTTATGTGTTAGGCTACTTTGACGGTGACGGTTGTGCTTATGCAAACAAAGGTAGAAGTGGCGGTTTAGTCTGCATCGTCGGTTCCTTTAAATTTGCCTGCGAACTAGCAACGCACTTAGGAATGGGTTCTGTACAAGAACATCAATTAAAAAAGGTTTATTACTGGAGAATATTTAGCCGGAAAAACATACAAGCGTTCTATGATTTTGTGTATCAGTATCCCAATTTGGGACTACAACGAAAGAAAAATAAAATTGAAGATATTCTCAGGAGTTACAAACATGGTTAAAATTATTAGTCGAAAATCACTAGGAACTCAAGAAGTATATGACATTGGTGTTGAAAAAAATCATAATTTTACGCTAGCAAATAACCTAGTGGCATCTAACTGTTTTAATAAATCCCATTCAATGGCCTATGCCTATATCACTTATCAAACTGCTTATTTAAAGGCAAATTTCCCTGTAGAATACATGGCTGCATTGCTGACTGCTAATAGAGGCGACCAGGAGAAGGTACAGAGATATATTGCCAATTGTCTCAAGCTGAAGATTGACGTTGAGCCACCTGATATTAATGGTTCTGAACTTACTTTTACGCCCCTTCCGATAGAGATGACAAAGGCTGAAAAACATAAAATTTTGTTTGGGATTTCGGCGGTTAAGAATGTTGGTGAGGGGGCTATTGAAAATATTTTGGAGGCGCGCAAGGAAGGGGGGAATTTCAAGTCATTGCCGGATTTGTGCGATCGCGTAAATCTACATTCTGTCAACCGCCGCGCCCTAGAAGCCTTGATCCAGTGTGGTGCTTTTGACAAAATCACACCCAACCGTCAGCAATTAGTCAACGACTTGGAAGGCGTAATTAAATGGGCGCAAGACCGCAAAAAAGACCGAGAAACAGGTCAAGGTAATCTCTTTGACTTGTTAGGTGGAATGAGCTTTGGGAAGTCGGAAAATAAGTATGAGTCTGCACCAAGATCGAAAACTGTCAAAGATTTTGATAAGCAAGAAAAGCTGCGTTTAGAAAAAGAATTGCTGGGATTTTATGTGTCAGAACATCCCTTAAAAAATCTGCTTCAAATGAACCAAGACTCAGATGTGGTGACTCTCGCACAGTTGGCAGATAAGAAAGGGAAAGTATCAGTTATTGTCATGATCAATGCTATCAAGCTTGTGGTGACTAAGAAAGGCGATGCGATGGCAATTTTGCAATTAGAAGATTTGACACATCAAATCAAAGCTGTGGTGTTTCCCAAGAGTTATGAACAAGTGAAACAGCATATTTTAGAGAATGCTATTTTACAAATTAGCGGGAAAATCGAGAAAGATGGGGAGGAAATTCAGATAATTGTAGACACTGCGAAGCCAGTAGAAATAGTTGAGGTGGTAGAGGAAATCGAGGTAACTCAGCCGGAAATACAAAATTCTTGGGCGACTCAGCCGGAAACACGAAATTCTTGGGCGACTCAGCCGGAAACGCAAAATTCTTTGGTGACTCAATCGGAAACGCAAAATTCTTGGGCGACTCAACCGGTTAATTTTGGACGATCGACAAAACCTGTGCAAATTTTAGAAATGGTGATTGTCAAGTTTACACCACAGCAAGTACATGATGCCAAAAAACTTAGTTCCCTCAAAGCTATTTTGCAAGAACTTTCCAATCGTGGAGAGGATGCTAGCGTTTCTGTAGGAGGAATCGTTGTCGGTGAATATTCCTGTCAACCGCTTCGGATTAACCGTCAATTGTGGTTGCAAGATGGCGAGGGCGCTGTTAGCCGTCTCAAATCGGCGGGTTTTGATGCTTGGGTTTTCCCTCTCGACAGTCGCTCAGATGCTGCAATATTTCGGGAAGTGCGATCGCAACTTAAGATATATTCTTGGGCTAGTCGTTTACTTGACGCAGATGTCGATCGTATTTCCCAGTATCTCAACTATCTCGCCCAACTAAACAAACTTCCGCGAAATTAACACCAGACAAGATTGCAAGAGTCGCTTTCCAATCAGGAAATTATCTGCGTTGATCTGCGTTGATCTGCCTTATATCTGCGGTTGACTGGCTCTATCAAAGATTAAGGCAAAAAGTCTAATTTTGCTCCTCACCACCATTTTGTGAGGATTCTTTGGCTTTAATCACCGCCTCCCTAAAGCCTAAAACTACTAAAATATTGGCAATAGTTAAAAATGCTTCCGCAGAACCGTGTACCCAATCCACATTTGCTAGGGATTCATTGTAGGCAACTTTTGCATAAATTGCGGCGGGAATAGTCACAGCCACAAAAACTAGAGTCCCGTAAAATCCCATCAAGGCTAAACGGGGTGTTTTTCCCGATTTAGTCAAAAACCAGAGAAAGCCCAAGTAGGGAAACAGAGATAGAGCAAATAAAGTTTCTTTGGAAATCATGAGTAATTGGTAAGCAACCAAATACTATGATAAATTAAAAAATTAAAAATTAGTGTGAATAATTCTTAACTTTTAGTTTTTAGTTTTCAATTTTGAACCTGACAGATTAACCCATTTCCATTGAACTGCTACAGACTCACCAAAGCCCATAGCTCTTAACCAAAACCCCAGCATACAGATCATCAATATTGACAATCTCTCATGCACAGACAAAACCCGTAACTTGTCCCCTAACACCGTTTTTAGAATAACACATCTTGACGACTCCATTCTGTTAATTGTCGGTTGCTAAAAAGCTACCCAGCAATTAGAAAATAAGACCGTTCCAAAATTTTACGTCTGCTAGGCATAGGCATCGAGAAAGGATCGTTCAAAACCTCTAAATCCAAGCAATGTTTTCTATCTGCTGCGATAATTTCATTTAGCTTAGCATCAAAATCAAAAGACGGGCCGCAATCCCAAACTTTAAGTTCCAAGCGTCCGTTAAACACTGTAATTTCCAGTTGAACAGGAGTTTCTACTGGCAGGTTTTCGTGAGCGTGGCGAACTGCATTAGTGAAACTTTCAGCCAAAGCTAACTCAAACTGGTACCAAACTTCATTGGGGATAGATAAATCTTGTAACTGCTTAAACCACTCCAAAACTAAAGTTAAAGCATTCAAATCTGTGTTAACTTGCAGACGAATCTGTTGAATAGAACTTTCATCATCCAGCTCTTCTTCCTGCTCTGTTGGATCTTGCCAATCCCACGAGTTTAATCTGTTCATTAACCCGTCTAAAAAATTAGCTTTTTTGGTGTTTTTCGATCGATTGCGACCTTCTACTTCGTAACTTTTGGTCAGCGATAAACAATTTCGACCGTCGAGAGTCTGGGTGTAACTTAGCTCGTCTGCAATCTGCCACATGAGTTTGATCCCTCTGCCGCCTTCTGCCAGTTCGTCTATGTTGATGCTGTTCGACATTTATTTTCTCTCAAACTATTAGCTTTACCCAATTATCACGTCCGCCCAGACATACAGTAGCTTTTTATACTTGCTTGCTCAGTATTATCTCGGCGATTACACATGAATACTATCTTTTCTCTAGACGACAACGCATCAGCAATATGTCTTAATAATCTAAGCCAATTGGCTTACTCATCGATCGCCCGTACCGAAAAAATCGCTCCCACAGCAAAATTCAAACACATTGAGTAAAAATACTTACTTGCTGTCTGGCCATTGGCCACAGCCGTCGGCGGCTCCAGAATCCCCGGTATTGGGCATCTGTTTCCGGCCGTTGGTTGCAAGCTGCAAGGAAGCCTTGATGTGCGCTCTCTCATCCCAAAGACGTAGGTAATATCCGCAAAGACGATCGCGATGGCTACGCCCCGGCTTACACGAACAAAAGCACTGTCGAGTCATGTCGATCGACTAAACTAGGACTTGCGCAAACAATGGTTTCTGGTGACAATATTGGGTTTGACAGCCACAAATCAACCATACAACTGGTTTTTAGCCTCCGCGCCTTCCACCAGACAAATCAGTACCTTCAGCAGGTACAGGACTTAACCAGACTAAGCTGTAGCCACATAAAAATTGTTTGTTATGTTCGAGGGGGGAAACAGCGAGAAGATAAGACGAGTGGGGAATCGGGAATTAAAATCTACAATTTAAACGCGCAACAGCTTATGACTAAAATCAAACCCGCAATTCTGGCAGCAGCGATACTGCTACTCCCATTTTGCGTAGCAGTTCCCTTACAAGCTCAAAATCTGACTCTAGTCAAGCGACTGCTAGCAACCAGAGGATGTCCAGGATGCGACTTATTTGGCGCTTCCTTGAGCCGCGCAGATTTGTTTGGCGCTTCCTTGAGCCGCGCCACCCTCAGCAGAGCCGACTTAGTTGATGCCGACTTGACGGCGGCTGACTTAATGGAAGCTAATTTAAACAACGCCAATATGAGAAACGCCTTATTAGCCGACGCGGATCTCAGCAAAGCCGATATGAGCAGGGCAGATATTAGAGGAGCAAACTTAGAAAATGCCAACCTCAGCGAGAGTTTTTTGAAAGACGCATCTCTCCAGTCTGCCAACTTAAAATGCAGTAATTTGAGTGCAGCCAAACTAAGTCAGACTGACCTAAGAAATGCTGATTTAACGGGTGCAAATCTCAGAGGCGCAGACCTCAAAGCCGCCGATTTAAGCAGTGCAAATCTTAGAGGTGCAGACCTCAGAGGGGCAGATTTGAGCGATGCGAGATTGAACAAAGCTAATCTGATAGATGCCAATCTCTGCGGCGCCAAGATGCCCAATCGAAAAATATCTCGGCGAGGTTGCGAAGTTAATAAACAACAACCGATCAGCATGAATAATTACTGTAATTACTGCCATACTGTCAATGACTGGTGGTTGAATGTCTTAAGGTTTAATTGAGCAGTACGATCGCGATAACTTTTTTTCTTTATTGGCGATCGTACTCGCTCGCCCCAGAAACCGGGTTTCTTCGCAGATTTCTCGTTACCCAACCCAAAACTCGTAGAAACCCGGTTTCTTACCCCCGACGTTATATCATGTCTGGTTGCATCGGAATTAATGTTACCCGAAATCAGGACACGGCACTGCCGTGTCCCTACCGTGATTAATTGTAGGGAAACGGCACTGCCGTGTCCTCCATATCACAATACGGTTCAGTTAAGACACGGCAGTGCCGTTTCCCTACCGCGATTAATTGTAGGGAAACGGCACTGCCGTCTCCTCTATATCACTTTGAGCTATCTAAAAATTGGTTCACTCTATCCAGATATTCTGCACCACCGATTTGTGCTGTATTATTGTGGCCTCCATCAGGAACTATGTAAAGCTGTTTGGGCTCAGGTGCTGCATCAAACAGTTTTTTGCTCATTTGGGTGGGAACTACAGTATCAGCGGCCCCGTGAATAAATAGGACTGGCATTTGCAGCCGATCGACCTTAGCGATCGAATCAAAACGCTGTGTCAACAATAAATCGATCGGAAACACCCGATATACACCCGCTTGGAAGTCCACCATTGCCCGCGCCGAAGTAAAAGATCCTTCCACAATCAACCCGGCGGCTTCCGGGTGGCGCACTGCTAGATCGATCGCAATTGCCCCTCCCAAAGAATGACCATAAATATAAATTTGACTCGGGTGAATCCCGCGCTGTTTCACCAAATAATCCCAAGCAAGTTGAGCATCCTCATAAACCTGAGATTCGCTCGGAAAATCCCCCTGACTTTTTCCATAACCACGATAATCAATCAAAAATACCGACAAACCCAACCGATGAAATCGATTAGCGTGTTCCACATTTGCCCCGACATTTAAACCATTCCCATGCAGGTACAAAACTACCCGCCCCAACTTCCCCTTCTGAAGTGGGGGGACAGGAACCGGCTTTGTTACTCCCGCCCGAACATTGGGGGAAGTTTCCAATGCCGGAATCCACCACCCGTGCACGGTTTCCACCGCCCCTGTTTTAGTGGGAATTGGCAGCACAACATCTTGATATTTCAACTGAAAATCTTTTGGCGTAGTTTCGATCGCCCGCGCCGGAAAAAAGATAAACTTACCTTGCGCCGCAAATAGAAATACACAAGCAGCAGAATAAGCGATCGTCAAAACTATCCCAAAAGTCATGAGGGGTTTAGACAAAAGAAATACCAGTAACTTGTTCATAAAAAATAGGGCACGCAGGGAATTAAAAATAGGTCAAAAGCTAATGGCAAATGATTATTTCAAATGATTAGCTTTCGATCAATTACTAACTTCCGCAGCAGCGTTCCGCCGAATTTCAAAAATCAATCCAATACCGGGCGACGCAAGTGCCAATTCGTAGACTGTTCGTAGGCGTGAGCCACTTGAAACAGCCGAGATTCCTGCAACAAATTACCAATCAGTTGTATGCCGATCGGCAGTCCTTTATCATCAAATCCGCAGGGCAAACTCAAAGCTGGCAAACCAGCCAGATTCACCGGAATCGTCATCAAATCTGATAAATACATACTCATGGGATCGTTGAATTTTTCGCCTGCCTTAAAAGCCGTAGTCGGAGCAGTGGGACAGACCAAAACATCAACTTGAGAAAAAGCCTTTTCAAAGTCTTCTTTAATCAAAGTCCGAACTTTTTGAGCTTTGAGATAATAGGCGTCGTAATATCCAGCCGACAATACGTAAGTACCGATCGCAATCCGGCGTTTAACTTCCGCACCGAACCCTTGAGAGCGAGTTTTGGCATACATATCCAAAAGATTCTGGGGATCTTCCGATCGAAAACCGTACTTCACTCCATCATATCGCGCCAAATTCGCCGAAGCTTCCGAAGGAGCAATAATGTAGTAAGTAGGCAAACCGTAGCGGAACCGGGGACAAGAAACGACTTGAATTTCTGCGCCCAATTCTTGAAATTGTTCGATCGCCTTAGTAACAGCGTCTTTTACCGCCGAGTCCAACCCTACACCAAAAGTTTCTTTAATTACCCCAATTCTAATTAAACCCTTCGGCCGCAAACTCGGTTTCAAAGCTTGAGCGTAGTCAGGAATTGGGACATTCAGACTCGTGGAATCTCTACTGTCGTAACCCGCAACAGCGCCCAACAAAATCGCCGCATCCTCAACAGTCCTGCCAAAGGGCCCGATTTGATCGAGAGAAGAAGCATAGGCCACCAAACCGTAGCGAGAAACCAATCCATAGGTCGGTTTCAGCCCCACCAAGCCACAAAACGAAGCAGGTTGACGGATCGAACCCCCTGTATCCGAACCCAAACTAACGACACATTCTCCGGCCGCTACCGCTGCGGCAGAACCGCCAGAAGAACCACCGGGAACACGCTCCAAGTCCCAAGGATTCGCAGTAATTTGATAAGCAGAAGTTTCTGTCGAGCTGCCCATTGCAAACTCGTCCATATTCGCTTTACCCACAATCACCGCACCGGCTGCGTGGAGTTTGGAGACGACGGTTGCATCGTAGGGAGGCACAAAATTCTCCAAAATCCGGGAGGCGCAGGTTGTGGGAATGCCGTTGGTGCACATATTGTCTTTAACGGCGATCGGAATGCCGGCCAACAGCCCAATTTCTTCGCCTGCGGCGATTTGGGCATCCACTTTGTGAGCCTGCGCCAATGCGTTGTCTGCCGTCACGCACAGAAAGCTTTTCAACTTCGGCTCTAGCTGGGTAATTCGGTCTAATGCTTCTTGAGTAATTTCCACAGCCGAGCGTTCTTTATTGATTAGTTGTCGGTGCAACTCGCGGATGGATGCCATGCTCGTACCTTTATCTTTTCTACTAGCCACTTAGTCAATATAGCTGGCAATTGCACCTGCTGTAAGTCGTTCGGCAAAGTTCGCTATTTTTGTGGCGAGTGTTCGGATCGTCTTCTGCAAGTTCCGCCCGCCGGGCGACATATCATTTTTGATTTAAAAAACAGCAAACAAATCCTGCACCTGCTGCTCCGATCAATTAATACTTATTACCGAGGCATCGTTTGAAATTGAAGAATAAAACGAAGATAGTTCAATTGCTCCACACCTATGTACTGGGTTTCGATTAATAGCTTGGAAAAAAAGCTCGATCGGCATCTTTGATCCCCAGGAAAACTATTTTATCCGGAATTCTCCCCAAAACCAGAGATATATGGTAAGAAGTTCCCGATGCCCCGTTGGAAGAATGCCACCTAAAGCTCACCTAGAATCTCACCTGACGGCAGAGGAACTCAAACTTCGCTACCGGCAGGCACAAAACACCACAGAGTCGCGCCGCTGGCACTTGCTAGTCTTAGTTTCCCGAAATTGGACTATCAAACAATCAGCCCAAGTCGTAGGTATCAACTACGACTACGCCAAAGAAATTGTCCAGCGCTACAACCGAGAAGGGCCTAACTCTGT
>CASBQF010000314.1 GCA_949127775.1 Oscillatoriales cyanobacterium PMM_0080 | reverse complement strand
CGCTCTCCTACTGGCGAAATCATTTTCGGCGGTGAAACGATGCGTTTCTGGGATTTCCAAGGCCCTTGGTTGGAACCTTTGCGTGGTACTAACGGTTTGGACTTGAACAAAATCAAGAACGATATTCAGCCTTGGCAAGCTCGCCGCGCGGCTGAATACATGACTCACGCTCCTTTGGGTTCTTTGAACTCTGTGGGCGGCGTGGCAACTGAAGTTAACTCGTTTAACTTTACGTCTCCTCGTTCTTGGCTGTCCTGTTTCCACTTTGTGATGGGTTTCTTCTTCTTAATCGGCCACTTGTGGCACGCCGGTCGCGCTCGCGCGGCTGTCGCTGGTTTTGAAAGAGGTATCAATCGCGAAAACGAACCAGTGCTGTCTATGCCTGATTTGGACTAATCGATCGCCTTTAATGTTGATTTGATTGTCTAATCGAAAAAGGCTCCTGCTTAACGGCGGGAGCCTTTTTTACTGCTGATTAACTCAGATTATGACTATTCAAAATAGCAGCCATACTATAATCCAATACGGTTCACTTAAGACTTTTTATGCCCCGGAGATCCCCCTAAATCCCCCTTAAGAAGGGGGACTTCAAGAGCTTTCTTGTCCCCCCCTTTTTAAGGGGGGTTAGGGGGGATCTGTCTTAAGTGAACCATACTGTACTATAATTACTGAAAAACAGTCAATTAAGTTGATGGAGGTCACTTACTATGGAAGTAGAAATGCCTGATTTGTCTCAAAGCTTTCAAAAAACAAAAGGATTTTTGACGGAACAAGTGGGAAAAGCTGTTGATTCTGTTTCAGAAGCAACAGCACAAGCTAAATCTTCTCTCTCCGAATCTGCGGATAAGGCAAAAGAAGCTCTGACTCAAACTACTAATTCTGCGGTCAATTCTGTTAATCAAGCTACGAACAATGCTTTAAGTAATGTAGCGGAGACAACTAAAAAAGCAAGTAACTCTCTATCTGAAGCTGCGAATCAAGCACTTAGTCGTGTTAGTGAAACTACCGACAAAGCTGTTGATGCTGTTTCTAACTCTGCTATAACTGCAAAAGAAACTCTCACTCAAACTACTAACTCTGCGGTCAATACTCTGAATCAAACAACTAGCCAAGCTGTAGAGAGTGTAACTCAAGCAACAGAAAAGGCTAAGGCTTCATTACAAGATAGCATTGACAAGGCTGAAAATATTAGTGGCGCGGCTTCAGATGCCATTAAAAGTGCGATCGATGTTACGGTCAAAAATTGGATTGATTCTCATCCTGCAATCTTCTGGTTGGTGAGTCATCCGTTGATAGGCTTAGCAATGTTGCTGCTATTTATATTGATTATATTCGGTTTGTTCCAGGCTTTAGGTAGCTTTTTTTCAGAAGGATGGTTATCTATTTTGCAAATCCCTGGAAAACTTATACAAAAGGTTTTTAGTGTCGGCTCTAAATCTACAAGCAATCTCGGCGGAGTGGCTGTAAACTCATTGGTTTCAAGGACTCCGGGATCGAATAATAATTCAGCTTTACACAGTTTGGAGTCTCAGGAACGAATTGCTAATATTTTGACAAGGTTAGAGGCAATTCGACAAGAGCAGAATCAGCTTTTACAAGAAGCGTCGGCTATTTTAGACAACCAATTTAAGGCAGAGTGACAATGTGTGGCCCGATCGCACTTATGGTAGATTTAAGACATCCAGGCTTTGGATCAAAGCTAGATAAATAAAGGCTTGCAGTCGATCGCCCAATACGCCATGCCCGATTCCGAATTTTCCGACGATTTAAAATGGACACCCGAAGCTCTTGCGAAGCTGAAAAATATTCCCTACTTTGTCCGGGGACGAGCTCGTGTCCGCATCGAACACCTCGCGCGCGTTGCCGAAATCGAAGTCGTCACAGTTGACCTAGTTGAACAAGCTCGCATCGAGTTTGGACAATAAGGGATCGAAATGTACCCTAAAGCTTTAGACTATTAATTGCGTTGTAAGGACAAGGATTTAAGAAAATAGTGCGCAAAATAGTTATAGCTGGCAACTGGAAAATGTACAAAACTAGGGCAGAATCCCTAGAGTTTCTTCAGGGATTCATGTCCTGTCTGACGGAAACCCCAGAGGAACGGGAAGTCGTGCTCTGCGTACCCTTCACAGATTTGAGTACCCTCTCGAAAAACCTGCACGGTAGCCGGATTAGACTCGGTGCTCAGAACGTGCACTGGCAAGAGTCGGGAGCTTTTACTGGCGAAATTTCCGGACATATGCTCGCAGAAATTGGGGTTCGCTACGTCATTGTCGGCCACAGCGAGCGTCGGCAATATTTTGGGGAAACTGACGAAACGGTCAATTTGCGCCTCAAAGCGGCTCAGAAATCTGGTTTAGTTCCGATTCTGTGCGTCGGGGAAACCAAGCAACAGCGGGATGCCGGGGAAACAGAGTCTCACATCTTATCTCAGTTAGCGCAGGATTTGGTGGGTGTTGACCAAGATAACTTAGTAATAGCTTACGAACCGATTTGGGCGATCGGCACTGGTGATACTTGCGAAACGAAGGAAGCTAACCGAGTGATTGGTTTGATTCGCTCTAAATTGAAAAATCCTGACGTGCCAATTCAATACGGCGGCTCTGTGAAAGGAGAGAATATTGATGAAGTTATGGCTCAGCCGGAGATTGACGGGGTTTTGGTTGGTGGTGCGAGTTTGGAAGCTGCGAGTTTCGATCGCATTGTCAATTATAAGTAACTGGTCAGTGGAACAAGAGCAGCGGGAAGGAAATAGCGCTCGCCTACAATTGTAATGTGCCGTTGAGATACTTTAAGTGTTTGTCCGATCGGGAGAATTGACCTATGATGGCGATCGTTAAACCAAAACCCGCCTTAGAAGAGTTCCTCAAACTTCCTGAAACTGAACCGGCCTCAGAATTTATTGACGGAGATATCCTTCAGAAGCCCATGCCGCAAGGTGAACACAGCGTACTTCAAGGTGAACTCTGCAAGACCATCAATCAAGTAGCAAAAACTGAGAAAATTGCCCATGCTTTTCCAGAGTTATACTGCACATTTGGTGGCGTGTCAATCGTGCCAGATGTCGCAGTATTCCGATGGCAAAGAATTCCTTTTTTGCCGTCTGGTAGAATTGCCAACATCTTTGAAATTAATCCAGACTGGTCGATCGAAATTTTATCCCCAAACCAAAGCCAAACAAAAGTCCTTGGTAAATTGCTGCACTGTTCGCGACACGGTACTGAGTTGGGTTGGTTGCTAGATCCAGAAGAAGAGAGTATTTTGGCGGTATTTCCCGGACAAAAAGTAGAATTTTACCGAGGTACAGCTCGGTTGCCAATAATTGATGCAATTGAATTAGAATTGACAGTTGATACTGTTTTTAGCTGGTTGAGTTTTGGTTAAATTAAAAATTGCCATCCTACTTTATTCTTTAGGACTTCGTTTGTGTAGACGCGATTTCATATCAAATCCGGTAGCATCGGAATTAATATTACCGGAAATGAGGACACGGCAGTGCCGTGTCCCTACAATTAATCGCGGTAGGGACACGGCACTGCCGTGTCCTCTATATCATGTCTGAGAAATGAGGAAACGGCACTGCCGTGTCCTCAATTGCCTATCATCTCGCTCGTGGAACCGGAATTCATCTGATGAGGACGCATGACAAATAACCAAAAAAAAATCACAATTAGAAATAAAACTTTCGAGTGGGGAAAACGCACTTATTTAATGGGCGTTTTGAATGTTACCCCGGATAGTTTTAGCGACGGCGGCGATTTTATTACCATAGAATCTGCTTTAGCGCAAGCTGAAAGTATGGTAAAATCTGGAGTAGATATTATTGATATTGGTGGCCAATCTACTCGACCCGGTGCAGCGGAAATATCCTTAACAGAAGAACTAAATCGAGTCATTCCAGTTGTAGAAATGCTGCGACAAAAAGCGGATGTTTTTGCAGATACACCGATTTCTGTTGATACTACCAGAGCCGAGGTTGCTAAGGCTGCGGTTGAGGCGGGAGCCGATATAATTAACGATATTTCGGGAGCAACTTTTGACTCGGAAATGCTGTCAACGGTTGCTCAGTTGCAAGTGCCGATAATTTTGATGCACATTCGGGGGACTCCCCAGACAATGCAAAAACTCACAGATTATCGTGATTTAATTGGGGAAATTTGCGAATTTTTAGAGAGTCGAATTGCGGCCGCCATAGCAGCAGGAATTGACAAATCCCAAATAATTATCGACCCTGGTATTGGCTTTGCTAAGACTTACAGTCAGAATTTAGAAATTTTGCGCGACTTGCCAAAATTTAGTTTTTTAGACTGTCCGATTTTAGTTGGAGTATCGCGAAAAAGCTTCATCGGGCAGATTTTGAATCAGCCTGAAGCTAAACAAAGAGTTTGGGGGACAGCGGCGGCTTGTACAGGTGCGATCGCGAATTCGGCCGATATTTTGCGAGTTCACGATGTCAGAGAAATGCACGATGTCTGTCAGGTAGCCGACGCTATCTTCCGAAATCAGTCTTGAGAAGTTTGAGTATCGATAACTTTCATTTCCCCATGTTGATGAGAGTTCGGCTGAACATCGGGCATAGAACCCATCAACTCGTTGAGGGCTTCTGTCATGTTCCTTGGATCCATAAACAGAATTTTGGCATTGTCGCTCTCGCCGAGTTTTTGTTGAGCGTCCAAGTATTTTTCGGTTACTAAGTAATTCAAAACTTGTTTGCTGTTCGGATGGGAGTCTAAAGCTTCAACTAAGAGCCTCATGTACTCCTTAGTGCCGATCGCCTTATTGACCATTGCTTGCCACTCGCTCTTAGTGGCGCGCTCCAATTCCATAGCTTCTTGCACCCTTTTTGGAGGTGTAATGCTTTGAATTTCTACGCGAATTACTTTGACACCCCAAGTTTCGGTAGCTTCGTCCAATTTCTTGAGTAACTTTTTATTCATGTCATCTCGGGAACCCAAGATGTCTTGCATTGGTAATCGACCAATTTCAGCGCGAAACGTCGTTAAAACTAAGTTGGCGATCGCATTTTCAATTTGATCGATTCCATAATAAGCTTTCTGCAAATTCACAACCCGCCAATACACAACGGCATCGACTTCTAGAGCCACATTATCTCCAGTGATTGCTGATTGAGGTTTAATATCTAAAACTCTTTCACGGCTGGTGTCCACGCAGACCACTTTTTCGGCTAAAGGAGTAATAAAGTGGAGCCCGGGCTTGAGGGTGCGCTTATATTGACCCAAACGTTCGACTAAAGCTTCGTCGCCCCCGCTGACTATTTTGACGCTTGAGTTGACAGCGTAGCCGAGGATGAGCGCAATGAGCATGGTGAGAATAGACTGCCCCATTTCTACTTTCCTGCTAAGGTTGACTGAGAATCGATCGGAATTCCACTCTAATTTAACATGACAGACGAAAATTCCTCCGTTCACAGGTGTGGTATGACCGTCGATCGCGAGTAGTTCACCTCAAAATCTGCCCTAAAGTGCTAAAATATCTCGACTGTTAATAACTATGTCCTGGCGTGGGGGCTCCTGTGTTCGGACTCTCACCGTGCTAGTGAAACCCAGAATATCAACCACACGTTTTGACAAAAGACATGAAAAACGATCGAGAGTTTCGCTTGTTCAAACCTTTGAGGTGGATTGCCCCAAGTATTTTGGTGGGTGCGGGAATTTGGAATATCGCAGCGGCACAACCAGTACAAGCTGAGCCTCTTGCCCTGCAACTCTCCCAAAACTTGCAATCGCAAAACAGGCAGCCACCACGCCCGAACCCGCCAGTTAGAGAAACTCTATCCTACGAGATGAAGGGAGACGAACTCAGGATTTGTAAGCAGCAAGGCAACTCCGAGAAAAAGTGCGAAGTTGTAGGCAAAGGCTACACAGTGGTTTTGAGAACTGCCAATGACCTTTATGCTCAAGGAAATCTTGCCAATGCCGAAGTTTTGTATCGGCAATTAATCGCTCGCTATCCCAAACAAGCGGATGGTTATTATAAGTTGGGAACTCTACTGTCGGGACAAGGTAAAATCAGCGATGCGATCGACCAATTCCAAAAAGCAATTGAAGTCAATCCTCAGCACGCCAAAGCTCACAACGATTTAGGCGTGGCGATGGCAAGTCAAGGGAAGTTGCCCGAGGCGATCGTTCATTGGAGACAAGCAATTAAAATCAACGGTCAATATCCCGACGCTTTAAACAATTTAGGAGTCGGTTTGTACCAGGTAGGAGACAAGGAAAACTTAGCAGAAGCAGTAGCCAGCCTCAAGAAAGCTAAAGAGTTATTTATCAAGCAAGGTAGAACTCAAGCGGCTAATAGAGTCGATAAAATCTTGGAAGAAATGAATCCGGCGTCGAGCGGCTCGTAAGCTACATTAGTCAGTAGTTATTAGTTATTGGTTGTTGGTTATTAGAATAAACAACTAACACCAATTTTTTAGGAGGCTGCATAGAATCAGATCACCCCTTAATAAGGCGGGATCTGATTCAGATCAAAGTCCCCCTTATTAAGGGGGATTTAGGGGGATCGAGATATATGCAACTTCACATTAAATTGGTACAACAACCAACAAATAACGATTAACAACCAACAAATAACTACTGACTAATGACTTCCTAAAGCATTTCCCTCAAAACTTGTAAAATCACATCGCCATCGACCCGATCGCTCACAGCAGCCTCACCAAGGCGTACCGGTAGCACAAACCGCACCTTACCATCCTGCACCTTCTTATCAAGTTGCAAAGTATTCAAAATCTCCTCAACATCCACACCTGCGGGCAATTTGGCAGGTAAACCGGCTTTTTCAATCAAAGCAGATTGGCGGCGATCGCACTCAGCATCCCACATTCCCAACTCCACGGCCAACCGACTGGATGCAGCCATACCAATTGCCACACCTTCCCCGTGATTGATCACCTTGTAATTAGTCAAACTTTCTACAGCATGACCGATCGTATGTCCGTAATTCAAAATCGCCCGCAAACCAGATTCCTTCTCATCTTTGCTTACCACTTCAGCCTTAGCTTGGCAAGACCTGATCAAAATTTCAGCCAACAAATCCGCCTTCACATAGCGCATCTGATCCAAACGCTTAGACTTTTCCAACTTCCCGAACAATTCCACATCCCAAATCACGCCATACTTAATCACTTCCGCCATTGCAGAGCGAAACTCCCGCGCCGGCAGAGTTTTCAGCACATCCGGGTCAATCAACACCAAACGCGGCTGGTGAAAAGCCCCGATTAAATTTTTCCCTTCAGGATGATTTACCCCCGTTTTGCCACCAATCGAAGCATCAACCATCGCCAGTAGCGAAGTCGGAACCTGCACAACATTAATTCCGCGCAGCCAAGTCGCGGCCGCAAAACCGGTGATATCGCCAACCACCCCGCCACCCAAAGCCACCATTGTCGAGGAACGTTCTAAACGGTTGGCCAAAGCCGCATTGTAAATCTTCTGTACCGAATTTAAAGTTTTGTACTGTTCTCCCGGTGGTAAAATGCAGCTACTCACCTCAAAACCTGCCGATTCGAGGGCTGTTGTTGCTCGATCGCCGTATTGCCGAAAAATCGACTGATTCGATACCAGCAGCACCTTTTTGCCCAAACTCAAATCGCCCATCAAACTGCCGAGTTCGTCTAAACCGCCGGATCGCACGCAAACATTGTAAGATTGTGGCCCCAAGTCAACTTTAATTATGGATTGCATATTTATCTACTTTAGATATTAGATTTTAGATTATAGTTCTTAATAGGTCTTTTTATTGATTATTTTGGAGAAATTGCAATGAGTATTACCGGAGCAATAACTTTTTTTGGGCTTTTCGGCGGAATGCTGGG
>CASBQF010000313.1 GCA_949127775.1 Oscillatoriales cyanobacterium PMM_0080 | reverse complement strand
TGTTCTACCAACAAACGCACTTCATCGTCGATCATGGATGCGGTTTCTTCGGAGAAATCCCGTTCAGCCATGATATCGCGACCCATGAACATATTGCCTTGTTGGCGACCCAGAGCTACTGGGCCTAGTCGATCGCTCATTCCGAAGCGAGTCACCATTTGTCGTGCTACTTTTGCTACTTGTTGCAAATCACTGGAAGCGCCAGTTGTCACTTCTTCTTCACCGAAGACAATTTCTTCAGCAATGCGACCGCCTAAAGCAACAGCCATTTGATTTTGCAAGTATGAGCGAGAATATAAGCCAGAATCCATCCGATCTTCGCTTGGTGTGAACCAAGTCAAGCCGCCAGCGCGACCGCGGGGGATAATGCTAATTTTTTGCACTGGGTCATAATCGGGCATCAGCGCACCGACTAAGGCGTGACCGGCTTCGTGGTAAGCAACTAAGGTTTTGCGCTTTTCGCTCATCACACGGTCTTTCTTTTCTGGGCCTGCGAGGATGCGGTCGATCGCATCATTGACTTCATCCATCGAGACTTCGGTCAAGTTGCGGCGGGCGGCCAAAATTGCCGATTCGTTCAGCAAGTTAGCCAAATCTGCACCGGTGAAACCGGGTGTCCGGCGGGCGATTTTCTCTAAATCCACATCTTTTGACAAGGTTTTGCCGCGGGCGTGAACGTTGAGAATTTCGAGGCGGCCTCCGAAGTCGGGGCGATCGACCACAACTTGGCGATCGAAGCGACCTGGACGCAGCAGCGCAGCATCCAGCACATCAGGGCGGTTTGTAGCAGCAATCAGAATAATCCCAGTATTGCCTTCAAAACCGTCCATTTCGGTCAGCAACTGGTTCAGGGTTTGTTCCCGTTCATCGTTACCACCACCCATACCGGCGCCGCGTTGACGGCCTACTGCGTCAATTTCATCGATAAATACGATACAAGGAGCGTTGGTTTTGGCTTGTTCAAACAAGTCGCGGACGCGGGAAGCACCCACACCGACGAACATTTCGACAAATTCGGAACCGGAGATTGAGAAGAAGGGAACGCCAGCTTCTCCAGCAACTGCTTTAGCCAGAAGGGTTTTGCCTGTTCCGGGAGGGCCGACTAGCAGCACACCTTTGGGGATTTTTGCTCCGACTGCGGTGAAGCGATCGGCATTTTTCAGGAAGTCTACGACTTCGGCGAGTTCTAGCTTGGCTTGTTCGATGCCGGCCACGTCGCTGAAAGTCACCTGAGTTTGCGGCTCCATTTGGACTCTAGCTTTGGATTTGCCGAAGTTCATGGCTTGATTTCCGGGCCCGTTTTGGGCGCGTCGCACCAAGAAAAACAGTCCCACCAAGAGCAAAATCGGGAAGAACAGGCTGCTGAGGGCTTTTACCCAGAAGCCTTCGTCGTTTTGGGGTAGAACCGAAATATCTACCTTATTTTTGGTCAGGATGTTGATCAGTTCGGGGTCGTTCGGCAGGTTGACGATCACTTTGCTGCCGTCTTGGGCTGTGACGAGGGCTTTGCTGCGATCGGAACTGATGTTTATTTTGTCTACTCTGTCGCCTTCGACTTCCTGAATGAATTGGCTATACTTCCAGACTTCCCGGCTTGGGGGCTGTTTATCAAAAAATGCGGTTGCTAAGGCAATGACTACAATAGCCAGAAGTGCGTACAGGCCTGCGTTTCTCCAGCGTTTATTCACCGAGGTCGATCTCCTAATTTTTAGTCCCTTTGATTCGGGAATTTTTATTTATGTTCATCAATCTTAACGTATTTGTAACTTGTTTGCGGCCCGTAATTATTTTGTGAAGCGACCAGGATTTAGCGCTCTCGAAGAGATGGGATAGGGCTGGGCTGGCTTTCTTGGTAAGGCTGAAAGTATTCGCCCTGGTGTCTAAAACCATCAACCGACGATCGCCCTCCGGCTTCCCAAGAGTGCGCTTGTGGGCTAAATTTAATCTGCGATCGAACTGTCGATCGATATCTATAAAGCTCAGTTCAATATACCTAAAAAATGAATTTGTCAAGCATTTTGAAAATATTATGCGAGTGTAAGCTGAGTTGAGCATCTTTGCCCATACGGAACAAGCCGATCGATACAGCCGTCTTCGGTCAAAGTGTTGAGTGCGTCAAACTCACATTTTGCACCATTCTCTCTTAACCAGAAATAATTGGTTTAAAGCCTGTCCCTTGTAGGGAGAAATTAAAAGAAGACTATTCATTACTCCAATCCTGTTCCTTCTAGGTCTAGGCAAGCTGTCAACTGTCAACTGTCAACTGTCAACTGAATGAAAGGCCCTCCTAGCCTGTTCATAAAAAACGATTAATATACCTTTATTTTTTGTGGGAAATTGTCAATGTTAGACTTGTCAGATACTTTTATTTTCAACGGGCAACGGTTGCCGTACAATCGCATCGAACACAATAATTTCCCCTGTTCTGAGAGAGCAGTAGAAATTCCCGTAGCCTGCAATTTTTTGGACAGATTAAAGGACAAAACCAGACTGCTAGAAGTCGGCAACGTGCTGAAACATTATGAAGCACTGATCGAGCAAGACCGGGCACAAATTCAAGCTAGAAGAGTTATAGACAAATACGAAGTAGCTGACGGAGTAGAGAATGTAGATTTAATGGATCTTGCACCATCCCAGAAATATAGTGCTATAATCTCCATCTCTACAGTAGAACATATCGGACAAGGAGCTGAACCAAATCAAACTTACGGTGAAAATCTCGAAAAGTGCGATCGAGAAGGGCCTTTAAAGGCGATCGCCAAAATTTACGATTTGCTGTCTGATGGCGGTCAAGCATTGATTACAGTACCCTTTGGCAAGCTTTTAGAAAGGGGATGGTTTATCCAGTTTGACCTAGATTACTTGAACCTCTTATCTCAAAAATACCAGATTCCACAAAGTGCGATCGTACCCAGTTTCTTAAAGTTAGTCCAAACCTACCATCGACCAACGCACCGTTCCGTTTGGGTACAAGCGAATCCCCTAGAACTTAGCAATGTAGAATACAATTCGCCTTTTAGTTTTGCCAATGCAATTGCAGTTATCGAAATCACCAAAGTTGCTGTAAAAAACTCAAACTTCACTCTCCCAAGCATTCCTAAAAAACCCGAAGAACTTTTAATGACCAGCAGACTCTGTGTCTACAAAGATTTCCAAACAGATTATTATCAACACTGGATTGCCCAAATGAAAGAGGAGTTTACTCCCGCACGCAAACAGTGGGAATTCGTGGCAATTATCCAAGCTTTGCAAGAAAGAAACTTTCTGGCTAATGGCAAAAGAGGTTTAGGATTTGCTGTCGGAAATGAACCGCTACCATCTTTATTTGCTTCCTTGGGCTGCGAAATTGTCGCCACAGATCAAGGTTTGAATCCGATTAGCCAAAAAGAATGGGGAGAGACAAACCAACTGTGTAAAGGCAAAGCAGCTCTCAATGAGAAAGGTGTTTGTCCGCCCGAACAATTTGATAGATTAGTTGAAGTTCGGGATGTAGATATGAACTACATTCCTCAAAATTTGCAGCAGCAAAAATTTGACTTTATTTGGTCATCCTGTGCTTTTGAACACATCGGCTCGATCGAAAAAGGGCTGCAATTTGTTCAGAAATCTTTAGCTTGTTTAAAGAGTGGCGGAATTGCGCTGCACACCACAGCATATAATTGTACCTCGAATGCTGGTACGCTAGATTTACCCAATTTAGTATTTTACAGGCGTCAAGATATCGATCGGCTAATTCAACAATTAGAAAAGCAAGGACACTGGGTAGAGCCTGTAAACTATGATATGGGCAATCAACAGCCTGACTTAAAAGTAGCAAGACCACCTTATACTGAGCCACATCTAAAATTAGAAATGGGAGGTTATGTGGCTACCTCTCTGCTTCTAATTATCCACAAAGATTATTATCAAAAAGCAGACAATTCCCAGTTAATACCAGTTAGCGGTCAACAATTAGAAAAACCCATCAAAATTATTTATGACATCTCCGTTCTCGGATACGGACATCAGCTAAATCGTTCTCGAACAGGCGTTGCTAGAGTTATCGAGAATATTGCATTGGGCTTACTTCCCTCAACAGAATTAGAGCTATCTTTTTCGGCAACTCATACTATATATGCCCTCCATAATTCCCTGAATTATTTGGAATCGCAGCCCATTTTCAAAGACATACCCTTCGTACATCCCAAGTTTATGTGTGAATTGCGTACCAAACTAACTGAACTTTACAAAATGCTGGAAAATCAGAGTAAAGTTATGATAAATAATGGCAGCAAATCTGACAATCAGTCTTTAATAGAAAACTTAAAAGCTCCTATAGCTCAGGCGATGAATCTCACCATTGAGCGTAACTCCCTCGATCCCCAAATCTTGAACGAAACAGATATTTATCACTCAACATTTTATCACGTTCCCGACCAAGTAAGACAAACTAAGAACCTGAAAAAAATCTCAACAATTTACGATTTAATTCCCATTGTGTTGTCGGATTTATTTGTAGGAAAAAACGACGGCGATTATCAAAGAATGGTAGAAACATTACAAACTTTAACTCCCGAAGATTCGATAATCTGCATATCTCAAGCTACGAGAAACGACTTGCTCAATCATGTCAAAAATCTTGATCCAGCAAAAGTCTGCGTTTCCTACCTAGCCGCTAATCCGAATACATTTTATCCCTGTGATGACAGCAACAAGATTGGAGCCATCAGAAACAAATACTCGATACCTGATGCACAATACATCTTGAGCGTAAGTACCATAGAACCGCGCAAAAATATTCTACACGCCATCCGCTGTTTTGCAAAAGTAGTGCAACAGCAAGGTATCAAAGATTTGTACCTCGTATTAGTTGGCGCTCTCGGCTGGGATTACGAACAGATATTTGCCGAAATATCCCAGAACAGTTTAGCAAAAGACCGGGTAATTGTGACTGGTTATGTAGCTGATGAAGATTTAGCGGCACTATACAGCGGCGCGCTAGCATTTGTTTATCCCTCGCTATACGAAGGTTTTGGTCTTCCACCTTTAGAAGCAATGCAGTGCGGTGTTCCAGTAATTACTTCAAATACCTCATCTCTCCCCGAAGTAGTTGGCGATGCAGGAATTATGCTCGATCCTCAAGATGCTGACGGACTTTGCCACAGTATGCTAAAAATTTATAACAGCCCATCTTTGCGAAATGAGCTTTCATTAAAGTCGCTCAAACAAGCTCAAAATTTTAGTTGGGACAGGTGCATTCAGGAGACAATTGCTGCTTACAAAATTGCTTTATCTAGTTAAAAAAACAATCAACCAAAACCATATATGCAACCATCAAATCTAGAGCCAATAAAAGTTATCTACGATATTTCAGTCCTCGGACAAGGACATCTGCATTTACGCGCTCGCACGGGAATTTTTCGAGTAATTGAAAATCTTGCTGAAGGATTGACAAGCTCGCAAGAATGCGATTTATTGTTTAGCGTAAATCAGTATTTTCAGCTACTAGATGCTAGCCTCGATTATATAGCATCTAATCCTAAATTAGCAAAAGTTCCCCTGCTACACTCAAGTTTTCCGAGGATTTTCAATAAAAAGCTACTCGATACTTACAATCTGGTTGGCTGTCAAATAAAAAATAGTGATGCGAGCAATTCAGGGAAAGATAAGTTGTTTTTAGATGCAGTGAAAAGTCATCTCGAAAACACGCTGAACATGATTGGTGGTTATTCTAATACTATCGACTCTAGCAACTTAGATGAAGTCGATATCTTTCACTCTCCCTACGATCAAATACCTGCATCTGTTAAGGTAGCCAACAAACCGCAAGCATTTATAACTATTTATGACTTAATTCCAATTTTATATCCCCAGTTTCTGCTAAACGAACAAATTCCGTTACTTTACAAACAAACCTTGGCAAGTATTTCTCAAAAAGATTGGGTAACTTGCATATCCCATTCAACAAAAAACGACCTTTGCAATTATCTAAAGATTGACGAATCGAGAGTTTTTGTTACTCACTTAGCTGCGGAACCGAGTATATTTTATCCCTGCCACGATAGGGCGAAACTTGCTTCAACACGTAGTAAATACGGGATTCCAGATGCTCCTTATATTTTGAGTTTGGGTACACTGGAACCGCGCAAAAATATTGATTGTGCAATCCGTAGTTTTGCTAAACTAATTGAGGAACAAAATATTAAAGACTTATATCTAGTTTTAGTGGGGACTCCGGGGTGGAAATACGATAATATTATGGCAGAAGTTTCTAAGAAAAACTTTCTCAAAGACCGGATAATTTTTACCGGATATGTCCCGGAATCGGATTTAGCAGCGCTGTATAGTAGTGCTTTGGCATTTGTCTATCCGTCATTTTATGAAGGTTTTGGTTTGCCGCCTCTGGAAGCGATGCAGTGCGGAGTACCGGTGATTACTTCCAATACGTCTTCGCTTCCTGAAGTAGTTGGGGATGCGGGAATTATGGTAGATCCAAATGATACTGATGCGCTTTGTCATAGTATGCTGGAAATCTACAACAAATCTTCGCTGCGCGCAAGTATGTCTTTAAAATCCTTGGCGCAAGCTAAACTTTTTAGTTGGGAAAGGTGCACTCAAGAAACTATCGCTGCTTATCGAACTGCTTTATCGTAATTTTACAGGAAACTCACGAATCATGAAAATAGTTATTGACGGCATATTTTTTCAAAGTCAGCAGAAAAGCGGGATTTCTCGCGTTTGGCAGTCTTTGATGGCAGAATGGGTAAAATCTGGTTTTGCTGAGCATATTGTGATGTTGGATCGCGCGGGTACAACGCCGAAGATTGCTGGGATTGAATATCGCTCGATTCCGGTTTACGATTACAACAAGACTGATGCTGATAGACAAATGTTGCAGCAAATGTGCGATCGCGAAAATGCAGATTTATTTGTCTCTACCTACTATACAACACCGCTTTCCACGCGATCGGCATTCGTCGCCTATGACATGATACCCGAAGCTACGGGAGGCGATATGAATAATCCCATGTGGCGAGAAAAACATTATGCGATCCGCCAAGCATCTTCCTACATCGCCATTTCCCAAAGCACAGCCCGCGACTTAGTAAAGTTTTTCCCAGAAATATCCCCTGCATCAATTACGATCGCCCACTGCGGCATTCAACCACATTTTTATGCTTCTAGTCTACCAGAAATAGCAGCGTTTAAAAATACGCACCGGATTGAGAAACCCTACTTTCTGATAGTTGGAGAACGATTGGGATTCAACGGTTATAAAAATACGATCGCCTTTTTTCAAGCATTATCTAGATTCAGCACCAAGTCTGGATTTGATGTTGTTTGTACGAGCGGTCAACCTGCGCTAGAGCCTATATTACAACAGTATACTGCTGGTTACAATGTCCACCTGCTGTATTTGGGCGACGATGAATTAAGGGCGGCTTACTCAGGTGCGATCGCCCTGGTATTCCCCACGAAGTATGAAGGCTTCGGGCTGCCCATATTAGAAGCAATGGCTTGCGGTTGTCCCGTCATCACCTCTCCCAACAGCTCGATTCCCGAAGTCGCAGGGGAAGCAGCATTTTATATCAGTGAGAATGATGTGAATGCACTGGGAAATGCGTTATTTGACGTGCAGAAACCGGATATTCGCAACTCGTTGATTTCGGCTGGACTCGGACAATCCCGCAAATTTAATTGGTCAAAAATGGCAAAAACTGTTAGTTCAGCATTGATGCAAGCCTGCGGTAGCCAACAGCAAATTTCTGGAAGAGTGCCAGAAACTCCAATATTTTTGTCAAGCATTATCGAGCAATACCAGAAAAATTCCGCCGATTTATCTGCACTAGCAACAGTCCGCCAAGCTCGGAGACAAATTGCAGCAATTTGGCTGACTTTGCCAACTGAACAACTGGCAAGTGCCTTTGCCGGTGATGCGGGGCAACAGCATCAGGCGATGCTCAACAGCGATATTAGAGATGAACCGCTAACTGATATAGAAGAGAGTTTTGTCAGCGAATTAACTGCGAATGTGGCAAAAGGATTTAATGATCCCAAGGCGATCAATTACCTGTTAGCAGCGATGCTGTATCGCCGCCCCCACCAATTGCCGCTCAAGTACGATCGCGCCAAGCTACCGAATTGGTTTGCTAACGAATATCTCAAATTCATGTTTACCTGTCCGAACTTATTTCAAACCGCAGGTGAGGCAGACAATTATTATCAATTTATTTCCGGGTGGATTGATTACATACATACTAATTTGTTCAAGAATGCCGATTCACCGCTTTGGCAGAATATTGCCTTATTTTTCTCGCAATTTGCTAACTTTATTCCGCTGTACTTTACCACGGCTAATCTGCGCGAGATTTACACAAAGCGGGCGGATATTATCGAGTTTGCCCTCAAAAATCGCGGTTGTTCGATTGATTGTATCTTCCCAGGGCGATCGCCCGATCGGACAAAAATCCGCCTCGGCATCATCAGCGACCATTTCGCGCCGCAAACCGAAACCTTCGCCACCATCCCGGTATTCGAGCATTTAGACCGCAATCAGTTCGAGATTTACCTGTACGCGCTCAACACCAGCGGCCACCAATTAGAACAATACTGTCAAAGTCGCGCCGACAAACTGGTTGCACTCCCGAAAGACTTTGCATCGCAAGTCCAAACTATCCGCGCCGACGACTTAGATATCCTGTTTTTCGGTACGAATTTAACAGCTATTAACAAACCAGTTGGTTCCCTAGCAATGCACCGTTTAGCCAGGGTACAAACTACATCATTTTGTTCCCCGACAACCACCGGAAGTCGGCACATGGATTACTACATCGCAGGCAAATTTACCACGCCGGATGCGAGTTATCAAGCACAATATCGGGAACAGTTAGCAACTCTAGAAGGTAGCGGTTTTTGTTTCAAATATGCCACAGAATCGGAAGTAGCAACAGTCAAACCTACTCGCCAAAGCATGGGGATTTCCGACAACACAACAGTGTTTATCTCGGGCGCTAACTTTTACAAAATTCTGCCAGAATTGAGAGAAACTTGGGTAAAGATTCTAGCAGCAGTACCCAATTCAATTTTAATTTTATATCCCTTCGGCCCTGCTTGGACTCGCACCTATCCAGTCACGCCTTTTGTAAATAATCTGAACGCTGTCTGCGCTAAATATGGCGTGAATAATAACCGTTTGCTATTCGTCAAACAACTGCCAAGTCGGGCGGATGTCAAAGAGTTTTTGCAGCTAGCAGATGTTTATCTCGATTCCCATCCTTACGCTGGGGCGACATCGTTAATCGATCCTTTGCAAGTAGGATTACCGACGGTGGTTGTGGAAGGAAATGCTTTGCGATTCCGTCAAGGTGCGGCGATGCTGCGGGAATTGGGAATTTCTGATCTAATTGCGTATGATGAAGCATCCTACATTCAATTAGCCGTCAATCTCGCGACTAACCCGCAATTGCGGCTGCAAAAACGGCAGGAAATTTTGCGGAAAATGCAAGCCAATCCCGCCTGTTTTGATAGTGTGGCATATTCAAGGGCGATCGCACAATTATTCCAACAACTCTTTGGCAAATGGCAAACCGGGCACCTGGAAGCATCCCGCAGCTTACAGGATAGCATTCCCAAGCAGCCAGGCTTGGGCGACAAACTCTCGAATGCCGTTCAGCTTTACCAGAGAAATTCATCCAACATCTCAGCAATATCTCAACTGCGTCAAATTCGCAAACAAGTTGCAGATTTTTGGCTAAACATTCCCACCGAAAATCTCGAAACTACCTACAGAAGTGCTGATGGAAAAAGCTACAAATTCCTGCTTGCTTCCGGCTTTCAAAAGCAAGCAATGATGGAAGACGAACAAATAGTTTTGCAGCAATTAACCCAGATTAGCAAAGGATTAGTGCATCCCAAATCAGTCAACGCCTTGCTGGGAGCGATGCTGTATTTCCCACCGGGAACAATGCGAATTCCCGACGCTCGAAACCGCTTGCCACAGTGGTTAATCGAAGATTACGAACAGGTTTTTGAGCCAGAATCCACAGTCAAGTCCGAGTCAAGTTCTGAGTTGCTAGCTCAATACATTCAATCCCCGCAATTTGCGAATCAACTGTTAGGATGTGTCAATCTTTACCGCATCGATTCCTCTGACGAATCGGTAGTTTTGGAACTCCGCCAAATCAGAAAACAAATGGCTGATTTTTGGCTGAGCATTCCATCAGAAAAACTGGCAACTTTGTATCAAGGAGAAGTCCGCAAGGGATATCAAGCACTACTTAGCTGCGGCTTGCAAGCAGAATCAATGACTGAGGCCGAACAAAAGTTTTTGCAGCAGTTGACTGAAATTAGCAAAGGGTTGGTGCATCCTCAAGCTATCAATGCTCTGCTGGGTGCGATGCTATATTTTGTACCCGGCAAAATGCGGGTTCCCGACGCTCGAACTCGCTTGCCGCAGTGGTTGATTGACGATTACGAAAAGGTGTTTGAGAGCGTATTTACTCAAACAGAAACAACCATTGTTAAACAAGATTATCTGCCACAGTTTCTCAATCAATTAACGGCTGGTATCAATCTTTATGAAATAGACCCGACGGCTGAATTGGTAATATCAGATTTGCGGCAAATTCGCAAGCAAATTGCTGATTTGTGGCTGAGCGTTTCGGGCGAACAATTGGAACTTTTGTACCGGAGCGATTTTGGTAAAGGTTACAAATCAATGCTGGATAGTGGGTTTATTAATGAGCCTCTAACTGAGAGCGAACGTGGGTTTTTTAACTCGTTGGTTGCTGAGTTGAGTAAAGGGTTTGGAACGCCTCAAGCTGTGAATAATTTGTTAGCGGCGATGCTGTTTTGTCGCGCTGGACAGTTGCGGGTTCAAGATGCGAATAGTTGTTTGCCTTCGTGGTTGTTGGCGGATTACGAGCAGTTGGTTGGGGGTTCGATTAAGGTGGCTGTGAAGTAAACGAAGGTAATTTGTATCGAAAACACAGGAAATATTCTAGTGTCTAGTGGCACTAGAACCCTAACCAACCTCGAAGGGATTGATCCAGTCGCTCAGCATCAGAATCTGCTAATTTGCCAATCGTCATTGCAATCAAGCTTTCATGTACTGTATACAAACCTCGCTTGACTGCTGTGGCTACATTTAACCCTGCTGTTGACCATTCAGCAAGTACGAACTCACCCTCAAGTAAGGATGTAGTTTTGCTTGTCAATGGCACAATAATGATGTCTTGAGATACGTGCGGCGCACTCACCACAATTGCTGGTCTTACCTTAGAACTAGACAAGTCTGAAAAGGGATATCGAACCAAAATTATGTCATTTTTAGAGTAGCTGGGCATAGACATCATCCTCAGTATTATTCCACACTGTATCTAGTGATGTTTGACTGGCTTGAAGCCAAAACTCAGCTTCTTCATCAGGTAAGAGTGTTACTAATACTTTTGCCCCTTCGGGTAACTCTGATAACTCCAGCAGTTCAATTTTCCCTTGTCGAACAGTAGCCCAAAGTGTTTTTAGCATATCCACCTCATAAACTGTGCTTTATGCAATTTGCAGATTTCTGGTAGGTTGTCGCACTGAGCGACTAATTACAACCTAACACATATAGAGCGAGGAAGTATTTAAGCCTGATTTAGTAGACAAGATTGCAAAATTCATTTTAATCAAATTTGTAACAGGCTCTCCGGCCTGTTCCACAAGAAAAAAACTTTTTGTAGGATGGGCCGGAGAGCCCGTCCTAGTTATTTTTGCAAGAGGTCTAGTATCAATTCAATACGAGTTCAGGATGTTGTGGCTCAAACAAAGGGCGTGTTACCTGACGCAGCAGCACTGTTTCTAAACTACCTTCTATGACATTTTCTGCTTCTATTTCTAGTTCGCCCCACAATAGCCGATCGCCTTTATTCGGCATTTTACCTAAATTGTGAATCATAAATCCAGCAATTGTCTGGTAAGCTTCGTTAATCGGCAGGTTTAACCCGAGTTTTTGGTTGACTGCTGTCACTTCCCATAGGCCGGAAATCAGTGCAGAATGGGCATCTTTTTCGACGAGAGTTGCTTCGACAACTGGTAACAGCGGTTGAGACTTTTGACTGGTAATCCAACCTGTCAGCAGCCGCACAGTACCGTTGAGAATTGCTAGCAGCGGCCACAGTAATCTCGAACAGATTTCGAGGGCCGGCATTAGCAGCAAAGCGGTGCGTTCTGGGGCGTGGTTTGCTAATACTTTGGGAATGAGTTCTCCTAATACTATTTCGACATACGTTACTAAGATGAAAGCTGCGGGAACTGCGATCGAGTGCGCTGTCAGCATAGCGGGAAAATGACCGATCGGCAATTTGTCAATCCAGGGCTCGATCCAGTGTACAGTCGCTCCCTCGCCCAACCAGCCCAACAGCAGACTCCCCGCTGTTGTGCCTGTTTGAGTCACCGACAGGTAATGCGGTATGTTGTTCTGCGCTTGGTGGATCAGTTCGGCGGTTTTGGCGATTTTTGGAGAGTCGGATAACTGGGCGAGTTGGCGGATTTGATGTCTGTCTGCTGATACTAATGCTAGTTCTGATGCCACAAAAAAGGCGATTAAAAGTGTTAATCCCAGCAACATTGCTAATCTCAGCAGTGTTTCGGCGACTTCTATTTCCAGGTCAGTAAAGTTGTTCAAGATAGATATCTAATATGATAGATGTTTAGGTTAATTATTTCATTTTAGCTTGCGATTTAGATAGGTCTACCGCCAGATATTTCGGATATCCGCACTACGCGTCTTCGTAGGGTGTGCATTGCGCACCTTACCCGTATAATTTGTCAACTCTTTCTCTTGTTTTTTTTATTCCTTCCCACCATTAGCATTTTCGCGATTTGTTCAAAACAGATAAAAGAGCAATTTGCTAATCAGAAAATCTATCTTGTGGCCGACGCTAAAAAAATTCTAACCTATTACGATCCGTTGGTGAAAGCTAAATATAAGGAAACCAAAGGCCGTGAACTTAAAAACAGTCATATCGCTGCTAAAACAAACTTTTACTGAATGGCAAGAAGATAAAGCGCCAACCCTAGCCGCCGCCCTAGCCTATTACACGGTTTTTTCCCTCGCCCCGCTGCTAATTATTGTAATTGCGATCGCCGGTTTAGTGTTTGGTGCAGACGCAGCCCAAGGTCAAATCGTCACCCAACTCCAAAGTCTGATCGGCAAAGATGGCGCCCAAACTATCCAAGAACTGATTCTGAAAGCCTCGGAACCCAAGTCGGGAATGATTGCTACTATAGTGGGCATCGCTACACTTTTGTGGGGCGCTTCCAACGTATTTACTAATCTCAAAGAAGCCCTCAATACTATTTGGAATGTTTCACCGCCCCCCGGACGTGGCATCTGGGGATTTTTGCAAGACCGTGTATTGTCTTTTGCGATGATTTTAGGTATAGGATTTCTGCTGCTAGTATCTTTAGTCCTTAGCGCCGTTTTAGCTGCCATCAGCTATTGGTTGAACGGCTGGTTGCAGTTACCTATTGGTATTTGGCAGATTGTGGACTTTGCGATCTCCTTTGGTGTAGTTACGCTGCTTTTTGCGTTAATTTACAAACTTTTGCCCGATGTCGATCTTGCCTGGAATGATGTTTGGATCGGTGCTGCCATCACCTCAATGCTATTTACGATCGGCAAATCCGTCATTGGCATCTATCTCGGAGGTAGTGGTATTGCCTCTACCTACGGTGCTGCGGGCTCATTTGTGATTATCCTGCTTTGGATTAATTATTCCGCTCAAATTCTGTTCTTAGGTGCGGAATTTACCCAAGTTTGGGCTAACCGATACGGTTCCAGAATGCTAAGTTCGCGAAAGAATCTTCTTAACGAAAATGGGGAATCCTCTGCACGCAAACCTCGGAACAAGTCTTAACATTAGACAAACTGAAAATTTGAGGTTAAACTACCATCCCAGAATTGATAGCAGGCGGCAAGAAAGACAAATTTGGAATGTCCTAATTTTCCTTTTTTTTCGATCGCCCTTTAACATTCTGTCTTCAGAAAGTGGGGAACATCCCATTTTTGTAAATAGATCCGTAGGGGTGAAGCATTCCGGCAGTGAGTCTCTGCTCATAACTCAATACGGTTTACTTAAGAGGGCGGGTTTTGCCTTGATACAGTCGATTATTTCATAAATTCTGATCTGAACCCGCCCCTACCGCAATATGGTTGACTTAAGAAATTCGTCAAAAAGCCT